>DATHQY010000259.1:0-14036 GCA_035482215.1 Polyangiaceae bacterium
GCCTCGCCTCCCGTGGAAATCGGCAAGTCGACGGTCGCGAGCAGCAGGCGATCATGCCAGAGCTGCGGGATCCCGTCGGTCAAACGCGGACGCGACGACGACACCTCGGATGACGGCGGCGGTTGCGCCGCGCGCGCGTCCAGGGCGCCACGCCGCTGCGCACTCACGATGGCCCCCTCGGGGCTCGGAATCGAGCGCTTGCGCATCGTCTCGGTTTCCGCTACCGGCCGCCGGAGGCGCGAGGGTCGTGTGGCAGGGGCCCGGGTGGCGTGGAAGCCGGCGACGAGCGATCCAGGTCGAGAATGCGCGCGCGCCCGACGTAGGATTTCGTTTCGTACTTCGTAATCTTGCCGATCTTCCGGACAATCTCGGCCATTCGCTCCGCCTCGTTGAAGATGACTTCGGCGGCAGAGTACGCCGCCGTATCGCGTTCCAGGCGGCGCTTCAAAAGCTCCGCATAAGCCATCACGCTCGTGAGCGGCTGGTTCAGCTCGTGCGCCGTCGCACCCGCGAGCTCCGCCACGACGGCTTGCCGCTCTTGCGCGATGATTTGTTCCTGCGCCTGCGCGAGCTGCTGCTCCATGCGCACTTTCTCGCGCAGGTCGGTGAAGATTCCCACGCTGCCGACCGGCCTTCCACCCTCGTAGATGAGCGCGGCCGACATCGTGACCGGCACCGGCTGTCCGTCGGCGTCGAGCACCTCGGTGCGGAGGCCTTGGACGCGTCCGCCCCCCGAGCGCATGAGACGCATGACGTCCTTCGCGACGCCGTCCGGATAGAGCGTGCTGACGTCGCGGCCCACGAGATCGGACGCGGGGAAGCCGTAAATGCGCTCGGCCGCGGGATTCGCGAGCAAGATGCGCCCGCGCAGGTCCGCGCTCATGATGGCATCGACCGACGAGTCGATGATGCGCTGCAGAAAATCTTTCGTTTTGAGGAGCTCGTGCTCGACCGCGCGCTCCGCCGTGACGTCCCGGAACGTGCAGAGAACCACGCCCTCTTCACGAAGGACGGAGTTGAAGTTGAAGCTCAGGACCGCGATCTCTCCGCTCTTTCTGCGGATGCGGACATCCACGTTTTGCGGATAACGCCCCTGCGCGAATCCGACGCGCAAATCGTGGGCGAGCGACCCATCGTCCGCGAAGAGGTCGCCGACGCGCCGGCCGCGCAAGTCCGGTTCGGCGTATCCCGTGATGGTCCGCGCCCGGGGATTCGAGAAGAGGAGGTGGCCGTCGGCATCGATCACGATGATCCCGTCGGCCGCGCTCTCGAAGAAGTCCGCGTACCGCTGCAACGTCCGCAAACGGCGTTCGGCTTCGAACCGCGCGACGCTGACCTGCTGCGTCTGATCCCGGAGCGTCTGCATCACGCGCGCGTTGCGGAGGGCGATGGCCATCGCATTCGAAACGGTACGGCAGAGCGCGAGCTCGCGATCGCCGAACGTGAACGCGTGCTTGGCGCGCAAAAAGAGGACGCCCATGGGGCGCCCCTCGTAGAGAATCGGCAGGATCGCAAGGGCGCTGAATGCCGTCATGTGGCCTTCGTGCCGCACGATTTCGAGCAACGGATGCGTCGCCACGTCGGAGATGACGAGCGGTTCGCGACTGGCGAGCACCTGCTGGATCTCGGGGTACTTCGCCAGATCGATCGGCAAGTCGCGCAACTGCTCGTCGTCGCTCGCGGCGACGACATAGCCGACATCCCCCGCCTCGCGCACGAGGACGATGCTCACGCGGTCCACGTTGGCCACTTCGGCGATGCGCTGGACGACCGTGAAGAGGATGCCACGGAAATCGAGGTTCGACGCGAGCGCGCGCGTGAGCTCGAGAACCAACCGTGAGTCCTGCTCCTTTTTGGCGAGCGCCTCGACGAATCCGCGAATCCGGAGCTGCCCGCGGATGCGCGCCACGAGCTCGACGGCCTTGAAGGGCTTGCGGACGAAATCGTCCGCCCCGGCCTCGAACACTTTGGCAATCTCCTCGTCGCCTTCGAGTGCCGTCAGAACGACGACGGGCAAATCGCGGGTCTCGGGCTTCGAGCGAAGAATGCGGAGGATCTCGTAGCCGTCCGGCGGAGGCATCACGAGGTCGAGCAGGACGATCGACGGATTCAGTGTCTCGAGCTGCGCCAGCGCCTCACTACCAGAGCCCACAGCGACGTGAGCCAACTCGGCCCCCGCGAGAGCTTGAATGAGTACATGACGGCTGACGGTGTCGTCATCGACTACGAGAACGGGACCCGTCGGCACAGCGCCCAAAGTGTAACCGCTGGCGGAGGCAAGCGCCCACATTCATTCTTCGGTCCGCCCTCGAATTCGTGGAGCATTCGATAAGCAGGCGTGAAGGAGGAGTCTTTTGACCGGAACGGCCAAAGGAGGGATGCGAGGATAGATTGGCGCGGCCTAGTCGAAGAGGCCGCCTTGGGGAGGCTCTTCTTCCTGCTCTCCCCCCTCGCGCCCCTTCGGACGTGGCTTTTTTCCAAGGGCCTCGTAAGCTTTTCGGTTGGCCACCCGCCCGCGCGGGGTCCGGCCAACGTATCCCTGTTGGATAAGGAACGGCTCCACCACGTCCTCCAGAGTGTCGCGCGGCTCGGCCAGAGCCGCCGCAAGCGCGTCGACCCCCACGGGACCGCCGTCGTAATGGTCGATGACCACGCCGAGGTAGCGGCGGTCCATGTCGTCGAGCCCGGCCTCGTCGATCTCGAGGCGTGAACAAGCCTCGTGTACACGGGGAACGTCGATGCGGCCGGTCCCGAGCACCTCGGCGAAATCACGCACGCGGCGGAGCAAGCGATTGGCGATGCGAGGCGTCCCCCGCGAGCGCGAGGCGATCTCCCACGCAGCCCCGCCGTCCATGGCGACGCCGAGCAGCGCGGCGCTCCGCGTGACGATCTGAGCGAGGTCATCCGGCGAGTAGAAATCGAGGCGGATGACATGCCCGAACCGCGAGAGCAGCGGCGCCGTCAGAAGCCCCGTGCGCGTCGTCGCACCGACGAGCGTGAAGGGCTGCAGCGGAATCTGGACGGCGTTCGCGAAAGCGCCCTCCCCTGTCGTGACCTCGATGATCTGCTCGTCGAGCGCGGGATACAGGCTCTCCTCGACGATCGGGTTCAGGCGGTGGATCTCGTCGACGAACAGCACGTCGTTTCTGCCAAGCTTCGTCGTGAGGACCGCCGCGAGCGCCCCCTTGTGCTCGATGACCGGGCCGCTCGTCGTCACGCACTGCACGCCCATTTCGTTCGCGAGAATGTGCGCGAGCGTCGTTTTTCCGAGCCCGGGCGGTCCGCTGAGGAGCAGATGGTCGAGCGGCTCTTCGCGGCGACGGGCGGCTTCGACGAAGACCCGGAGGTTGTCCTTGTGCTTCGTCTGCCCGATGTAGTCGGCGAAGGTGCGCGGCCGCAGCGTCCGATCGAACACCGCGTCGTCGCCGCGCACCGTCCCATCGACGGGTCGCGGGGACGCGGGCGTCTCGGCAACGCGCGGCGTGGACTTCTTGGGCATCGGGACAACCACCGTAATGCGCGGGCAAGAGAGAAACAGGGAGGAAAGGAGGAGAGGAGGGAGAAAGGCGGAAGCGGGGACCGATCACTCCGGGCGACAGGCAAGGAGTCCCGGAGCCCAGCCCCTCTCGAGCTCCTTTCCTCGTTCCCTCCCTGTTTCTCCCTGTTCTCGTCCGTGGCCGTCACAGTTGCGCGAGGTATTCGGCGATGGCCGGGAGCGGCAGCACCTCGGAGGTGACGCCCGCGCGCACCGCGGCCCCCGGCATGCCGTTGACGATGGCCGTCTCGTGCGATTCAGCGACGATGATGCCCCCGGCAGCCCGGATCGCACGCGCGCCCTCCACGCCATCATCGCCCATGCCCGTCAGAATGACCCCGATGCACCGGGTGCCCAATGGGGCCACGCTCTTGAACAAGCGGTCCGCGCTCGGCACGTAGCGATCGCCGGGGTTGGCTTGGCCCACCTTGAGGCGGAGCTCGATTCCCTGCACGTCGAGCTCCATGCACTTGCGGCCCGGGCACACGAAACCCGTCCCGGGCGCCAGCAAGTCGCCGTCGGCCGCTTCGACGGTACGAACGGCGCCCCGCTTGTCGAGTCTCTCCGCGAAGGTGCGCGTGAACTTGTCGGGCATGTGCTGCGCGACGACGAAGGCGGCGGGCGACGTCGCCGGAAAACGCGCGAAGAGTTGCAGGAGCGCGCTCGGCCCCCCGGTCGAGCTCGCGATGGCGACGACAAGTTTGGGCGGGCGGTACGTCGAGACGCGCACCGGCGAATCGAAACCTTGGGGCTGGCCTTCTTTCGTGAACGCCCCGCTCGTCTGGCGGCGCGCGATCGACGTCGGCACGAACGAGGGACGGAGTGACCGCACGAGCAACACTTTTTTCAGGATCTCTTCGCGAACGTCCGTTGCGTCCGGCCCCAGCCGATCGGGCTTCGGCACGAAGTCGAGCGCGCCGAGTTCCAGCGCTTTGAACACGTTTTCCCGCTGCGAGTAGCTGCTGACGACGATGACGGGCGTCGGCGCCTTGACCATGAGGATGCGCAGGAAGGTGAACCCGTCCATCCGCGGCATCTCGAGATCGAGCGTGATCGCATCCGGCTTGAGGAGGGTGACGAGCTTGAGCGCCTCTTCGCCGTCGGCGGCCTTGCCGACGATTTCGACGTTAGGCTCGTCGGCGAACACATCCGCAATATTGCGCCGGTTGTACGCAGAATCGTCGACGACGAGGAGGCGAATCGGGCGAGGGGTGCTGGGGGTCACGTCGGGTCGTCCAGAGCGGGATTCGGACCTTGCGCCGAAATGGGCTTTCGGTAAACGAGATCTTCCCGCAAGTGTAACAGCTCGAACGCGGTCGACACGTTCAGTAACGACTCGGAATGGCCGAGGAGCAAGACGCCGCCCGGATTCAGCCGATCGTAGAGCACCTCGATGGCGGTTTTGCGCGCCTTCGTGTCGAAGTAGATGAGGACGTTGCGGCAGAAGATGACGTCCGCCTTGCCGAAGACACGGGTTCGGTCTTCGTCGAGGAGGTTCATTTGTCCGAAGTGGCACAACTGGCGGATGGGCTCCGTGACTTGCCAGCCGCCGTCGCAGGCCCGAAAGCAGCTCCTGCGCAGATTCTCGGGCGTCGCGCGAAAGCTCGCTTCGGTATAGGTGCCGCGCCGGGCCGCGGCGACGCAGCGGCGCGAAATGTCCGACCCGTAAATGCGCACATCCCAGAGGGCGGACGGTGATTCCGCCGGCGCGCCGAAGGCGCTCGGCGTCGTGAGCGAGGGAGACGGCCCGGAATCGAGGATCGTGCTCCGGCGTGGGAAGAAGAGGCCGGATTGGTGCACGAGGATGGCGATCGTGTAGGCCTCTTCGCCGGTCGAGCATCCGGCGCTCCAGATGACGAGGCGCCGTTTGCCGCGCGCGAGCATCTGCGCGTGGAACATCGGCAGGAGCTCCTCCGCGAAGCCGCGCAGCTGCCGTTCTTCGCGGAAGAAATACGTCTCGTTCGTCGTGAGAAGATCCAGCGCTTCGTCCCACTCCTCGGCGGCGTGGGCACCGAAGCGCAGATAGTGGTGGTAGTCGGCGAAGTCGTGAAGCTTGAGCACGAGGAGGCGCTCGCGGAGGCGACGCTCGATCGCGAAGCGCGCTTCGGGACCGAAGTTGAGCCCGGCGCGCGACGCGAAGAGATCGCGCAGGAGTCGAAATTCCTCCGGCTTGAGGGCGATCCCGTCTCCCGAAGCGGTCTGGCGGCGCATTACTCCCCTACCTTGCCGCCGCCGCCGCCTGCCTTGCTCGGGCTGCTCGCGCTGCCCGCGTTACCCGCTATGGCCCCCAATGGGGCCGCACGCATCGATTCGGCGAAGGCCGAGCTCCTCGCCCCGTCGGCCGATGGCCGCACGCTGACGGCCGCCGCGATGGCTTCGCGCACGGTCGGATCGCGTTCTCGCTCGAAGCGCGCACGCAGCAGACCCTGCTCGGTGGGCGTCTTCGCTTGGCCCAGGAGCTCGGCCGCGGCACGGCGCACTTCCCACTCCGCGTGATCGAGGCAGAGGCCGAGACGCGCAAGCGCGCGTGGACCGGGCTTCTGCCCGAGCACCGAAAGGGCGAGCTTGACGACCGCGAGGTCGGGATGGCCGAGCGCGCTGAAGAGCACGTCTTCGCGCGCGCTGGAGAGCGGCGACGGGAGCAACGAGGCGGCGGGCGACACCGACGACCCATGGCCGGGCGGGACGAGCGCGACGGCGTCGAGCTGCAGCTGGCCGATCGCCGCGACCGCCGCACATGCGATGGCCGCGTCGGGCTGCGTCACGAGCGGTCGCGCCGCCTCGAGGGCGATTTTCGGGCTCGCGTCGGCGAGGGCTCGGAGGGTCGTCGCGGCGAGGTCGGCGTCGCGTGCATCGGCGAGGAGGTCGACGAGCGGCTCGGGCCGTCCGAGCCGTCCGAGCGCGCGCACCGCGGCGAGCTTCACTTCGTGTTCCTCGTCCGAGAGCGCGAACGTCACCGCTTCCGCGGCCGCGTCGCTCTCCGCCTGGGCGAGCGCATCGATGGCCGCGCGGCGCACCTGCGGGTCGTCGTGGGCGAGCGCACGCTCGAGGACGCGGATGTCGTCGTCCAGCAGAGGCTGCGTCGACGCGATCGCGCCGAGGAGGATGCACGCGAGCACCACGGGATCCTGGCCCGGGCGCGACTCGTGAAGAAGCGCGCGAGCGGCCGTCACGTGCCGCGCGCCGAGTTCGGCGACAGCGTTCGTGGCGGTGGCAGCGACCCGCTCGTCGGTGTGCCAGACGAGCGAGGCGACCCGGCGCAGGTCCGCCGCGTCGCCGAGTTGCCCGAGCGACTCCACGCCCGACGCGACGACATCGACGGAGTCGGCCTTCAGCGCGTCGCGCAGGGCCTGACGGACTTCGGCGACGCCGGCCCCTTCGAGGGACGCCACGAGCGAGAGCGCCGCGGCGCGAACCGGCGCCTTCGAGTCGCGGGCGACGGAGAGGAGCGGCGTCACTGCGGCGGGACCGAAGAGGCGGAGCGCGAGTTCGGCGCGCTCGGCGACGTCGTCGTCGCCCAGAGCGTCGACGATCGACGCGACGTCGTCCACAGATCGCAGAAGGCCGAGCGCAAGGAGCGCGCCGGCGCGCGCGCGTGTGTCGTCCCCGCCGGCGGCCGCCCGTCGTGCGTTTTCCCGCGCGCTCGCGGTGTCGAGCAGCGCGTCGCGGGCGCACTCGAGGAGCGGATGGCCGATCTCGCACTCGAAGGCGGTGTCCCCGAGCGCTACGAGCGCTTCGCGCGCGATCGTCGGCGACGGGTCCCCGGTCGCGCGCGCGAGGGCGGCCACGGCCTCGGGCTCCCGCGACCCGGCCGCCGCGGCGATCGCGTAGCGACGGAGCAGCGGATCGGCCGCGAAAGGCTCGAATACGGCCCACGGCAAACCGGCTTCGAGCCGCGCGAGGGATTCGAGCGCGGCAATCTTGAGGAACACGTCGGTCGTGGCGAGCGCTGCAATGAGCGCCTGGATGGCGACTTCACGCGACTCTTCGCCCGCACGCGCCGCGCCGCCGAGCGATTCCGCCGCGGTGCCGCGTACGTTGGGGTCTTCGTCGGCGAGCGCCCGCGCGAGCGCCGTCGTCGCGCGCGTGTCGGGAATGCCGCCCAGGACTTCGATCGCGAGCTTGCGCGCGTCGCTGTCGAGCCGCGGCAGTGTCTCGATCGTCGCACCGACCGCGTCGGGCCCGACCGCGATGAGCGCTTCGACGGCGGCGTTGCGGAGGCCGATGTTGTAAGTCTCCTCGAGCGCGGCCACGAGCGCGGCGACGACTTCCTCGCGGCGATCGAGCGTCGGCGCGACGACGGTGCCTTCTTTGCGAACACGCCAGTCCTCGTCGCCGAGGGCGCGCAAGAGTAGCTCCGGCCCTTCGCTGCCGTGCACCTTGGCGATCTGCTGCACGGCCACCCGCCGGGCCTCGGGCTCGGTCTGGTCGAGAAGCCAGCGCACGGCGGAAGCGGCGTCGCTCATGCCGAAGCCCGCGGAGGCAGGGCCGACGCGTTCGTGAGCGCGGGGATGGATCCCGTCTCGCCGAGCGGCTGGGTGATCTCGCGAAAACGAAGCGTGTCGAGAACGAAGACGAGCGCGCCGGCGTGGTTGGTGGAGCCGGCGATCCCGCGTTGATCGTCCCCTCCACCCAGGAGCGGAGCTGGGCGAAGATCGGCTCCGCCCGTCCCGAACACACCCGTCACGGCGTCGACGACGAGTGAGACACTGCGGCCGGCGACGTCGACGACGATCCACTTCGTCTTGCGTGTGGCCGCCACCTCCGGCAGGCCGAAGCGAATGCGCAGATCGACGACGGGCACGATCTCGCCCCGGTAGTCGGCCACGCCGACGACAGCGGGCGGGGCATGCGGAAGAGGCACCATCTCGATCGGGTTCACGATCTCACGGACCCGGGCGATGGGAACGGCGTACCGAACGTCGCCCACGAGAAAGCCGACGAGGCTCTTCGAAGGGTCGTGGCGCTGGCGGGTCTCCATTCTCCGTTCCTTTCTCCCTCGGCCGGCTCTTCGCGTCAGGTCGTTCCGAGGATCGGCCGGAGGTCGATCAGGATGAGTGTATCGCCGCCGGCTTCCGCCGGCCTGCCGACGCCCGCGATGTGCGCCGGCTGGTCCCCGCCGAGCACGTGGGCCGGCTCGATCTCGTCCGCCGCGAGGCGCCACACCTGCATGACCTCGTCGACCAGAAGGCCGATCTGCTCGCCCGTCCCTGCGTCGGCGAGGAGGATGCGCGTGCGCCGATCGAAAGCCGACTCCGGCAGGCGGAAGCGCCGGCGCAAATCGAGCACGGTGACGAGCTTGCCGCGAACGCTGATGACGCCGAGGACGTTGCGCGGCGCGCGCGGCACTTCCGTGACGGGCGGCGGCTTGAGGATTTCCGCCACGTGTGCGATCTGCACGGCAAACGTCTCGCCGGCGAGGCCGAACGCGAGGTACTCGGTGCGGCGGCCGGCGTCGCCGCTGCGGCGCGCCGCGCGCCTTTCGACCCGGGTCTTTGCGCTGGTCGCCATCGGTCAGCCCACCCGTGATTCGGCCTTCCGGCGGCCGTCGTAGAATCCGTCCTGCGTTTGCGGCGAAGGCGAAAGAAAGCGGTTTTCGCCGGGCGAAAGCACTTCCTCGATGAGGCCGGCCACGTCGAAGATGAGCGCGACCCGTTGATCGCCGAGCTCGGTGGCGCCCGAGAAACCGCGCACGGTCTCGAGCGACTTGCCGAGCGGCTTGATGACAATGTCCTGCTGGCCGACGAGCTCGTCCACCACGAGCCCCAGGCGCCGGTCGGCGACCTGCGCGATCACCACGAACGCACGGTTCGAACGCCGCTCCCGCGAGAGGCTGAAGAGCCGCTCGAGGCGGCAGATGGGCAGCGACACGCCGCGCACGCTCAGGACTTCGCGCGACTCGATGGACCGGACCTGCGATTCATCGAGCGCGATCGCTTCGTCGACGTTCGCCAGCGGCACCGCGAAGAGCCGGCTGCAGATCTCTACGAGGAGCACGTTGATGATCGCGAGCGTGATCGGCAGTGTGATGGTCATCTTCGTGCCGATGCCCACCTCGCTCGCGATGTCGACGACACCGCCGAGCTTGGCGATGTTCGTCTTCACGACGTCGAGCCCGACGCCCCGCCCGCTCAAATCCGTCGCCACGGCCTTCGTCGTGAACCCGGGCACGAAGACGAACGCGAACGTCTCGCGCGGCGTGAGCCCGCGCGATTCTTCTTCGCTGACCATGCCACGGCGGATCGCCGCGGCGATGATCGCTTTGGAGTCCATGCCGGCGCCGTCGTCCTCGATCTCGAGGACGACATGGTTGCCCTTCTGGAACGCGTTGAGCGCGATCGTGCCGACCGGCGGCTTGCCGACGCGCAGTCGATCTTCGCGCGCCTCGATCCCGTGGTCGATCGCGTTACGGATCATGTGCATGAGCGGGTCGCTCAGCTCTTCGACGATGAGCTTGTCGATCTCGGTCTCCGCGCCGGTCACGACGAGATGCACCTCTTTGCCGTGCTCGCGCGAGATCTGGCGCACGATGCGCGCCAGCTTGTCGAACGCCTGCCCGAGCGGGACCATGCGCACTTCGAGGATGCCACCCTGCATCTGCGCCAGACCTCGCTCGAAGGCCCGGTTCAGGCGTTGCAGCTCGATCGCGATCTCGCGCGGCCCGGTCGTCCGTCCGCGCGCGCGCTCGGTCAACCGCGCGATGGCGGTCTTCACGATGGCTAGCTCGCCGACGACCGTCATCAGCCGATCGAGCTTGCGGATGTCGACGCGGACGGTCTGACTGATCGAGCGCAGCGACAGGTCCGCCGTGGTCGACCCCCGCGCGGGCCCTCGCGCCGCCGCGGGCCCCGGGCGCGCGGCGATCGATCGCGGGGGGCTCGGCTCGCTCTCCGCGCCGCCGCCAGCGTGACCGCCGTGACCGCCACCGGAGCCGCCGCCGGCGGATCTCTGCTCACCGCCATGGCCGTCGCGACCGCCGCCGCGCGCGCCGCCACCGGCCGGGCCCGCGCCGCCGAACTCTTCGGGCACGCGCGCTTCCGCGGGGCTCGGCGCGAGGAGCGAAGGGCGATTGCTCGCGCTCGTTCGCCGCGGCACGTCTTCGACCGTGACGTTCGCGCCCACGATCACGGTGCGCAGGAGCGCGAGGGCCCCGGCGCTCGCCATCAGAATCTCGAGCTCGATCGTCTCGGGATCCGCGCCCGCGCCGGTCGGCAAGTACGTGATGATTTCGCCGTGCGGCCGCACCGTGGCCTTCAGCTCGTCGAGCGCGCTGTCGATCGTCGTGAGCGAGAAGCGCACGCGAATGCGATAGAGGTTCAGGCCCTGCTGGATCGTCGTCCGCAGGCGGTGCTCTTCGTATTCGGTGAGGACGCCGAAGAGGCCTGGGTCGAGATCGTATTGCGCGACGGTGGTGTTCGGGCCTCCCGGCTTCTGCCCCGAGACCTGGCCCAGCGCGACGAGGAGCTCCTCGACTTCTTGTGCGGGCTCGCCTGTCTCGCCCTTCTCGGCGACGAGCAGGCGCGTATAGAGCGAGACCGCCTGAAAGAGCAGATCGAGCACGGCGCCCGTGAGCTCCACGCGGCCGAGGCGCAAATCGTCGAGCGCGTCTTCGAGCTGGTGCGACAAGCCGGACATGCGCGTCGCGCCGAAGAGGCCCGACAGGCCCTTCAGCGTGTGCACGCCGCGGAACACGTCGTTGATGAGTTCCGGGTCGAATTGATTCTTCTTGAGGCCCTGGTCGAGGGCGAGCAAATCGCGGCCAAGTCCGTCGACGAGCTCCTGCGCCTCGCTGAAGAACTCGTCGCGCGCCTTGTCGGTGCCTTCGCCGCGGCCCCCGCTTCCCTCTGCCATGGTCGCTTAGGGCCCGCCGCCCGGGCGTTGCCGGTCCGTGGGCGGCGCCTCTCCGCCGATCGCCTCCTGGATCAATCGCTCGCATTCGACGCGGAGTTGTTCCGGCGTGAACGGCTTGCCGAGAAAGCCGTTCGCGCCAAGCGACAGTCCACGCTCGATATCCACTTCCGCACGCAGGCTCGAGATGATGAGCAGCGGCGTACGCCCATGGTGCGCCGACCTGCGGATGAAGCGAATGAGCTCGAGGCCATTGATGTCGGCCATGTTGATGTCCGTGATGATGAGATCATAAGGTCCGCGCGGCAGAAGGCGCATCGCGTCGAACCCGCTCTGGGCTTCGAGCACCTCGCAGCCTCCGGCAGCGCCGGCAAACTCGGGTCCCTCGAGGACGGCGCGAACGAACGCGCGTGCCGAGACCGAGTCTTCGACGACGAGAACCCTGCGCATAACCCCGTCAACGGTACTACGAACGAAAGGCTCGCGCCGAAATCCGTGTAACGGTACGGTCCCTTGCGTGGCCTCTCCTCCCGCAGATCCTCGTCCGACCAGCTCGCTGCGGGCGTCGTCGGTACCGACGACGCAGACGGCCGCCGCGCTCGTCATCGGCGATGAGATTCTGTCGGGTAAGGTCGACGACGCGAACGTCGTCGTTCTCGCACGGGCGCTCCGCGCGAGGGGCGTGCTCCTTCGGCGCGCCGTCGTCGTGAGAGACGACCTGGACACGATTGCCGACGAGGTTCGCGAGCTCTCGCGAAGGCATGATTGGCTCTTCACGAGCGGCGGAGTCGGCCCCACGCACGACGACATGACGATCGAAGGGGTGGCCCGCGCCTTCGGCGTGCCCGTCGTGCCCTCTCCGGAAATGGAGTCGTTGCTGCGCGCCCATTACGGCGCGCGATGCACCGAAGGCCATCTTCGCATGGCGCTCGTTCCGGAGGGTGCTGCGCTCGAAGCGACGCGCGAGATCACATGGCCTACGATACGCGTCCGAAACGTGTGGCTCTTGCCCGGCATCCCAGAGGTGTTTCGCGCGAAGCTGCCCGTGGCGCTCGCGCACCTCGAAGGCGGAACCGCGTTCGTTTCGCACGCGGTTTACGTGAAAATGGACGAAGGCGAGCTCCGGCCCCTCCTGGATCACGTCGTCCGCGCGTTTCCCGACGTGTCGGTAGGCTCGTACCCGAAGTGGGTCGACCCGGCGTACAAGACGAAGATCACGTTCGACGCGCAGGACGGGGCGCGCGTACTCGCCGCACGCGACGCCTTCGTGTCGCTCTTGCCCGACGGCGAGCCGCAACCAGAGCCAGTAGAGCGAGGTTAGACTTGCATCCCCGAGCGCCCGGTAGGTACAATTCTCCTGGAGACGATAGCCCCGCGTTGCCGTCGTAAAGAGCGCAAGACCGCCCATGTGGAAGCTGGTCATCGAGGACGACGAAGGGAAACGAACGACGCTACCGCTCACCCGCAGCGAGTATACGGTCGGCCGTCGCGAAGGGAACATCATCCGGCTCACCGAGCGCAACGTCTCGCGCCAGCACGCGCGTTTCTATAAGAAGATCGCCGGCCCGAACGACCAGGGCACGCTCATCCTCGAAGACCTCACGAGCTATAACGGCGTCTTCGTCAACGGCCTGCGCATCACACACGCGCAGGCGTTGGCGCACGGCGATCTGATCCAGGTCGGCGACTACCGCATCGTCTTGCAAGATGACGCGCTCGCCGCCGCGGCGGAAGCGGCCGCCGGCGGAGACTCGAAAGCAACGGTGCCGAGCGCGCCCCACGCGCGCGGTGCGACACTGCTCGATCGGCCTAACCGGCTCGTGATGCTCGCAGGGCCCACGCCGGGCGCGGAGTTCCCGCTCGATCGGGACCGCATGACGATCGGCCGCGCGGAGGACGCGAGCGTCTCCGTGAACCACAACTCGGTCTCGCGCCTGCACTGTGAAGTGCATGCGCTCGGCGACGGACGCTTCGAGATCGTCGACAAAGGGTCGAGCAACGGCGTGCGCGTCAACGCCGCGGAGCTCCGGCGCGGGATCATCGAGCCCGGCGACGTCGTGGAGCTCGGCGATGTGCGCTTCAAGTTCGTCGGCGCGGGGCAGATCTTCCTTCCCACGGAGAGCCAGCAGCTCGCCACGATCACCGACCGCGAAACGACGGAGCTGACGCACAAGCGGAGGCCGGGCAACGCGCTTCCCATCGCGGTCTTCGCCGTCGTCGTCGTGGCGGGCGCGTTTGGCGCGTGGTCCTACACGCGGCCGAAGGTGTCGCCGCGCGTATCCATGTCGCCGCCCTCACCGGAGCAAACGGCGCTCGACGACGCGAAGAAGCTCGCTGGAGCCGGCGACCTCGAAGGCGCCCACGCGAAGCTTGAGGCGTCATTCACGGAGTCCTCCCCGTGGCGCGACTCGGCCGAGTTCAAGGACATCGAGAGCCAATGGGCCGAGGCGCTGCTGTCGAAGGCGGACGCGACGGACGACGGGCAGGTGAAGCGTTCGCTCTACCAGCGTGTCTCGCAGGCGATGGGCGTCGATGCGCCCCACAGAAAGGCCGCGGCTGACAAGCTCCTCCAGCTCGACGCGAACACCGGCGCGGCCGCCGCCAATGCATCCGACCTCCCCGTCGCGGTGAGAGAGCCGACGAAGGCGCGCGG
>DATHQY010000260.1:0-6341 GCA_035482215.1 Polyangiaceae bacterium
TTTACGTTGCGTATCTCGTGCTTCGATCGTTCGCGGGTGACGGGGACGGCGAACGCCGATTTGCGGCCGCCCTCGGGATCATCGGCGCCGCCAACTTGCCCATCATCCACTTCAGCGTACAGAAGTGGGGCGGACAACACCCCACGGTCATCACCGGCAAGGGCGGCGGACTGCAGCACCCGGATATGAAGATTGCCCTCGCGATGGGGTTTCTTTCGTTCACGCTCCTCGCGATTGCCCTCCTTTGGGCGCGCACGCGCGTGGAGATCGCGCAGAGCCGCCTCCGCCGCGCGGAAGAAGACGCCATCGACCTCGGTCTCGACACACGGACGGAAGCATGAGCGACCCCAAAGACAACATCGCGCCGCGCGATCACGCGACGGCCGGGAACGCGCCGGGTGAGCACGCGGCGCCCGCCGGTGACGCGCCCGACGACCGGGCAACGACGTTCCAACCGGTGACCGGCCCGCAGCCCGAGCACTACAGCGGCGAAGTTCTACTCGTGAGCGCGTATGCGACTCTCTGGGTGATCTTGATTGCGTGGATCGCGCTCGTGTGGCGCAAACAGAGCAGCCTCGGCGCCCGCCTCACGGATCTCGAACGCGAGATCGACAAGGCGGCAACGGCCAAGCCGCAGCGCTGAGCATTCGAAGCGGCAAACACGCCCCCGCACGAACCCTCGCCATGAATACGCCGGGCCCCGAGCATTTCATCTTCATCCCGGGGATCCTCATGATCGGGCTCGTCTTCGGGTACATCCTGGGCACGCGGTCGGCGCGCGCGGAGATCGAGCGGCGGCGCCGCCGCGCGCGCCAATAAGCCGGCATCACGAGATCGTTGCCATGACAACGATCGGCGAAAGCCGGGGACCTGCCGGCCGCGGACGGCATCGGACGTCCCGAGACGGACCCCGCTTGCCGGATCGAACGCCCGGCGTAGGCTGGGCGCCGCCCATGTTCGACTTCGAGCCGACGGAAGAGCAGCGCGCGCTCATCGAGACCGCTCGCCGTTTTGCGCGCGAGCGCATCGTGCCGATCGCGGCTGCGTGCGATCGCGAGTCCAGGTTCCCGAAAGACGTCTTCGAAGAGGCCCACGCGATCGGGCTCGTCAACCCGACGCTGCCCGCCGAGTACGGCGGCGCCGGCCTCGGCGACGTCGAGGGCACGTTCGTGACCGAGGAGCTCGGCTATGGATGCACGGGCATCCAGACCAGCATGCTCGCGAACACGCTCGGCCTCACGCCCATCCGGCTCGCGGGCACGGAAGACCAGAAGAACAAGTACCTCCGCTGGCTCTCCGCCGAGCCGGTGATGGTGTCGTACGCGACGAGCGAGCCCTCGATGGGTAGTGACGTCGCGGGCATGCAATGCCGCGCTACGCGCGACGCAAACGGCGGCTACGTACTGAACGGCACCAAGCAGTGGATCACGAACGCGACGCTCGCGTCGTTCTACGTGATCTTCGCAACGGAGGATCCGGCGCTGCGCCACCGCGGCATCGGCGCGTTCATCGTCGAGCGCACCCAATCGGGCGTGAAGCCCGGGCGCCACGAAGACAAGCTCGGGCAGCGCGCGAGCGATACGGCGGCGCTCGTGCTCGAGGACGTGCACGTTCCGTCGAGCCAGGTGCTCGCCGCGCCGGGACACGGGTTCAAGCTCGCCATGGAGACGTTCAACGAGACGCGTCCCGACATCGGCGCGAGCGCGGTGGGCCTCATGCGCCGTTGCCTCGACGAATGCGTCGCGTACGCGGGCGAGCGCAAGTCGTTCGGCGTGCGCATCGGCGACCACCAGCTCGTGCAAGCGATGCTCGCCGAAATGAAGATCCGCATCGAGGCGACGAGCCTGCTCGTGCGCAAGGCGGCGTGGAACCTCGACAAGGGCGTGCGCGATCCGGTCCTGTCGTCGTGCGCGAAGGCGTACGGGGCCGACGCGGCGATGGCCACCGCGACGGACGCGGTCCAGGTCTTCGGCGGCTACGGATACGTCAAAGACTATCCGGTAGAAAAGCTGATGCGCGACGCGAAGATTCTGCAGATTTACGAGGGCACCGCGCAGGTGCAGCGGCTCGTCATCGCGCGTAGCCTGTTCGCGTGAGGCGCGCGTGAAACGCGCGCTGCTCGTCGCCGTCGCGGGGGTTGCCGGATGCAGCGGCGGGCGCGACGTCGTCCCGCCGTCGAACGACGTGATCGCGAACACGCCCATGCAGGTCGCGCGAAGCCCCGGCGGCTACGAGTACGTCGCGCGCAGGCCCGGAGCCGTCGTGGGGCTCGCCGAAGCACGCGGCATCCCGGACGCGGTGGCCCACGCCGCGGTGGACCGTATCGCCGACGCGCTCGCGTCTTGCGCCGCGGAACGAACGCGCGCGGGCGACCCGGGCGGCGCCGCGCGCCTCGTCGCGCACGTCGATGGCAACGGCATCGTCGGAGCCGCGAGCCTGCGCATCGATCCGGGCGCAGGCCCGGCGGCCGGCGCCGTGCTCTGTTTCGTGGCGCCGGTGAAGAATCTGGTCTTTTCTCCGACCGACGCGGGCGGCGAGCGCGGACTCGCGCTCGAAGCACTCTGGGGGCGCGGCGCCAATGGTCCCTAGGGCGTGGCGCGACGACCCGCGCTCCGTCATGACGCTCGACGCCGGCGGCACGAGCTTTCGCTTTCGCGGCATGCGGGGCGGGGCGGCGGTGACCGAGACGTTCACCGAGCCCTCCCATGGGGACGACCTCGATCGTTGCCTCGGCACCCTCGCCTCCGGCTTCGCGCGCGTCCGCGCGCAGTGCCCGGCGGCGCCCGCGGCCATCAGCTTCGCGTTCCCGGGACCGGCCGATTATCCGCGCGGAATCATCGGCGACTTGCCGAATCTGCCCGCGTTTCGCGGCGGCGTCGCGCTGGGACCGATGCTGGAAGACCGCTTCGGGATTCCCGTGTTCATCCGCAACGACGGCGACCTGTTCGCTTACGGCGAGGCGCTCGCGGGCTTTCTGCCGTTCGTGAACGGCCTCCTCGCGCAGGCGTCGAGCCCCAAGCGCTACCGGCACATTCTCGGCGTGACGCTCGGCACCGGCTTCGGCGGCGGCATCGCGTGCACGGACGAGCACGGCGTCGCGCTCTACGAAGGCGACAACTCCGGCGCCGGCGAGATGTGGCTCCTTCGCAACAAGACGCAGCCGGCGATGAACGCGGAAGAAGGCGCGAGCGCGCGTGCGGTTCGCCGCGCCTATGCCGAGCGGGCGGGCCTGCCGCTCGACGCGGTTCCCGACGCGGGCGCCATCTTCGAAATCGGATGCGGCCCAGAGAGCGGTGAGCGCGCTGCCGCGATCGAAGCGTTTCGACGGCTCGGCGAAGTGGCCGGCGACGCGCTCGCACAGGCCGTCACGCTGCTCGACGCGCTCGTCGTCATCGGAGGCGGTGTCTCGGCGGCGTGGTCGCTCTTCTTGCCGGCGCTCGTCGGCGAAATGAACGGCTTCTACGTCGGGCCGTCCGGAGAGCGCGTGCCCCGCCTCACGCAAAGCGTATTCAACCTGGAGGACCCGGTTGCGCGCGCCGCGTTCGTCCGCGGCGATCCGCGCGAAATCGCAGTGCCGGGCAGCGCGCGCCGCGTCCGGTACGACGCGGGCCGCCGCATCGGCGTCGGGATATCGCGCCTCGGAACGACCGAGGCCATCGAGACCGGCGCGTATGCGTTCGCCGTCCGCGAGCTCGGGCCGCCGCGTGAAAACGCGCCGTGGTCCGCGTGACACCGCGTGCGACAATGATCGCCTTGAACCCCGCCGTCCAGAATCCCGCGTTCGTGTCCTACGCCGTGGCGTGCGCCGTCCTCCTCACGCATTTGCAAGGGATCTGGCTCTACAGCGGGTTCGTTCGCTCCAAGACCGGCACCGCTCCCAATCCGGAGGACGCGCGCGGAAAGACGACGGTGCGCGACGCCGATCCGCCGGAGGTCGCGCGCGTGCTGCGCGTGCACGCGAACGGGCAAGCGTCGGTGTACCCGTTTCTGTTTCTCGGCCTCGTGTACGTGCTGGCGGGCGGATCGGCGGGCTTCGCGGCGTGGGATTTCGGCATCTTCACCGCCGCGCGGATTCTGCATTCGATCGCGTATCTCGCCGGACGGCAGCCGTGGCGCAGCATCGGCTACATGACGGGCACCGCTGCGTTCTTGGCGCTCTTGGTGCAGGTCGTGGCCCTGCTCGTCAAGGGTGCGCCGGCGAGCGGCTGACGCGATCGGGGATCGCGGCCAGGGGTGGCGCGCGGGCTCAGTACGTATCGCGGATCGATAGCGCGCGAAACGCGACGTCCCCGGGCCCCGACCAATCCACCGTGACGGTCTCACCGGCGAGGAGATCGAAATAGTTGTCCGAGAAATGGCCCGCGTCGGCCCCTTCTCCGAACGCCTCGAGGCGCACGCTTTGCGCGAGCCGGCGCGCCGAGACGGCGACTCGCACGGCACCCGACGGCGGGGACGGATCGATTTTTACGCACGCGAGGGCTGGATCCGGGAGATCGAGCTCCTTCGTCTTGGCGAAATAATGAAGGCCCCGGGCGACGACCGCTGCCTCTTCGCTCGCCTCGGCCACCAGCACGACCCGCCGTGCGTCGGCGCCCCGCAGCCAATCCGCGACGGGCGCCGAAAAATGCAGCGCGCTGGTGTTGCCCGCGACGGTGACGTCCCGTGTCTCGCGCCGGAGCTCCCGTCCGTCGAAGTCGACGAGGCGCACGACGAGCTGCATCGCCACGCCCCGCCGGAGGTCCGACACGACGTGCACGGCCAGCGCGCCGTTCTCTTCGAGGGGGCTCACGAGGATCTGCGCAAAAAAGCGACGCGCGAAATAGTGCAGCGCCTTCCATCGCCCGAAGTAGTCGATGCCCGCCCACGACGCGACGGGCCAGCAATCGTCGAGCTGCCAGTAGAGGCTCCCGGCGTTGTACGGCATGCGCCGTCGGTGCGCTTCCGCCGCGAAGCGGATGACGATCGCCTGCAGCACCTGGCTCACGTACAAGAACGACGCGAAGTCCTTCGGGGTACGGAAATCCCGCTCCATGTAAATACGAATCAGTTCGTTGCCGCGCGGATGACGCTGGTGCGCGAGGAGAATCGGCGAATCGATGCGCCGTTCGCCCGGCGGGGCGTATTGCGCGACGGTGCGCTCGTCGGGGAACGATTGGAATCCGTATTCGCTCATGAAGCGCGAAATGTTGTCGCTGTATTTCTCGTAGGGCAGCTCCGAGTGCCACACACCCCAATAGTGCATGTCGCCGTGGCCGATCGTGTCCGGCACGACGGCATCGTCGTTCGCGCTCGGCGAGCTCCGCGTGTAGAACCGCCCCGGGTCGTGCTCGGCGACGACGCGCGGCAGCACGTCGTGAAACAGCCGGCGGTAGTCGCGCAGCATCGTCTCCTGGGTCTCCGCAGAGAGGTGGAACTTCTGTGACCAGCCCCACCGCGCCCACGCCACTTCGATTTCGTTGTTGCCGGCCCAAAGCGCGAGGCACGCGTGGTGGCGCAAACGGCGCACGTTCTCGATGGCTTCGAGGCGCACGTTTTCGACGAACGCCGCGTCGCCGGGATACATGCTGCACGCGAACATGAAGTCTTGCCAGACGAGAATCCCGAGCTCGTCGCAGAGATCGTAGAAACGATCGTCTTCGTAAATGCCTCCGCCCCAGACACGCAGCATGTTCATGTTCGCGGCCGCAGCGGAGTGGAGGAGCCACGCATAGCGCTCGTCCGTCACGCGCGACACGAAGCTGTCCTGCGGAATGTAGTTGGCCCCTTTCATGAATACGGGGGCCCCGTTCACGACGACCGTGAAGCTCTTGCCGTCCACGTCGGGCTCGTGAACCACCGCGATCTCGCGCAGCCCGACTCGAAATCGCAGCGCGTCGCAGGCCGCATCGCCGTCTCCGGCGGCGTCGCCCGGGGTGCTGACGACGAGGCCGACGCGCACTTCGTACAGGTGCGCCTCGCCGAGGCCATTCGGCCACCAGCGCCGGGGCTCGTCGATCACGAGATCCGCTTCGAAGACCGACGTCCCGTCGCGAAGGCCTCCGCGGACCTCCGCCTCGGCGACGCCCATGCGGACGCGAACCCGCGCGGCGCCGTCCCCGTCCGCGGCGACTTCGGTTCGCACGCGCAGCACCGCTCGCGCGTCGGTGAGTTCGCGCTGATCGACGCCCACGGCCACGATCTTCGCCGTGTCCCACGATTCGAGCCGCACGGACCGCCAGATGCCGCACGTCACGAAGCGAGGCCCCCAGTCCCATCCGAAGTGGTAGGGAGCTTTGCGCGCGAAGACGCTGACCATGGGCGTCTCCTGGTCGTTCGCGGCGGGCAAGACGTAACCGAGCGCG
>DATHQY010000261.1:0-12233 GCA_035482215.1 Polyangiaceae bacterium
CCGGACGCGCTGCCCGACGCACTCCCGGACGCGCTGCCCGATGGCCCGCCACTCGAGGCAGGTCCGTTGCCGGCGACATCTCCCCCGCAGGCGGACATCGAAATGGAAGCGAACGCAGAAACCATCAGGGCATGAAAGGAGGGCCGCATTTCTTCGATAGAGTTCATGAAACGTACCGAGCCTTGACGCCACGGAAATCGCGAGTCGGCGTTTGGGCAGAATGTGCCACTGCGCGACGAAGCGGGCATACTGGAACCGCAATGGTGCGAGCGGGCAAGACGGCCGGGCAGGCCGACTTCAAGTCCGCGTGACGGTGGCGGGGCCTTGATCAAGCACGCACGCGCGCCCGCCTTTTCTATGCCCTGCTTGGGCCAAAGGATGGGTAGGCATCAGGATGCGAGACGCGATCACGGTCCACAAGTTTCTCTCCGCATGGGGGCAGCCCGATCTCAGCCCCTTCGTCTTCAAGCTGGAGACGTATCTGCGAATGGCCGGCATCCCCTACCGGGGCGTCTCCGGCGACGCGCGCAGGGCTCCGAAAGGAAAGCTGCCGTACATCGAGCACGACGGGAAGAAAATCGGCGACTCGTCGTTCATCATCGAGCATCTCAAGACGTCGTTCGGGGACCCGCTCGACGCGGCACTCAGCGCGCACGACCGAGCGGTCGCCGCGGCCTGCCAGGCCATGGTGGAGGAGCAGCTTTACTTCGTCCTCCTCTACCAGCGCTGGCAAGAAAAGCCGGGCTGGGTGACCTACGAGCCCGTCTTGCGCGACTATCTCGGCACGCTCGGGATCCCGGCAATCCTTCGGGGGGCCGTGCTCTCGATGGCACGAAAGAAGGTGTTGCAAACACTCCGTGCGCAAGGCGTCGGGCGGCACTCGTCCGCCGAGGTCGATGCGATCGGCAAACGCGTCGTCCACTCGGTCGCCGACTTGATGGGGGACCGGCCCTTTTTCTTGGGCGACCGGCCGTCGTCGATCGACGCGACGGTCTACTCGTTCATGACGACGCTCATGGACACGCCGTTTCCGTCCGAGGTGAAAGAACATGCGCGAGCCGTCCCGGCGCTCCGCGCGTACACCGACAGGATGAGGGACCGGTACTGGTCCTCTCGATGACCGGAGAGGCTGTGCCTCAGCGAAGCGGAAACTCCAGGCCCAGGCGAAACGCAATTCGGAGCGTCTGAACATGGCTCTCGATGCCGTGGAGGAAACCTTCGCGGCGGGGGGGCGACAGCTTGGCGGCGATCTTCTCGAGCCGAGCGAGCGCGATCCGCGCGTCCTCCCGAGCCTCCTCCTCGCCGCAAGCGAGCCGCGCTTCGACTCGCGCCAAGTACACGACGCTCTCGTTCTCCTCGATGGGGCCCTTCGTCTTCAGCAGCATCCACGCCTCTTCGGCGGCTTCGAGGGCTGACGCGTGGCGCCCGTTCATCACGAGGGCACGCGCAAGAACCGCGAGCGCGACCGCGCGCGTCGCCGGTACATCGTGCGCCCCGAGGGCGGCGCGCGCGTGGCTCTCGGCCGACGCGCCATCCCCGTCGCGCAGGGCGGCAAGCCCGTCGTAGATGTAGGCTCCGGCCACGATACGAGGGCTGCCGGCGAGGTCGTGCCGGACACGATCCAGATGTTCGTGCGCGACGGCCGGTTCACCCGTCAGGGCGACGATTTTCGCCCGCGTATAGCCGGCCCAACGTACGAAGTAATCGGCGCCGACGCGACGCGCCATTGCGACGGCGACGTCGAGATCCGTGGACGCCCCTGCAAAGTCGCCCACGAAGAGGGCCGCCGACGCGCAGACGATACGGGCCAAGCTCTCACCGCGGACGTCGCCGGCAGCCGCGTGCCAACGAACGGCGGCCGTTTGCGTGGCGATGGCGGCTTCGTAGTCGTGATCCGCGATGAAAAACGCGGCTCGAGCGCGCGCCGTCCAGGCCCGGGCCAGGGGATCCGCGACGTCCGTTCGCTCGGCCTCCTCCACGAGAGCCAGTGACGACGAACGATCTCCGCTCGCGAAAAGCTGCGTGGACGCGCGGCAAAGGCACACGATCCGTTGCGCCCTCGCGTCGGGCTCGGGGACCGCATCGCGCAGGAGCGCTGCGAGCCGGACGACGTGCGCGTTGTCACCACTTTGGCCGGCCGACGTGATGAGGAGCGCGGCCGCGTCCGTCCATGTCGCGCTCCCGGGAGCGGCCGCCCCCATGGCCGACGACGCGGCCTCCCTTCCATCGCCGGTCTCGCCGCGGTGGAAAGCCGCCTCCGCTCGGATCAGAAGAACCCGGGCCAGCTCGTTCCCGGTCGGTTGACAGGCCATCGCCTCGTCTGCCAGGCGAAGCGCTTGCTGAAGATCGCGGCCTCGGAGCGCTGCCCTCGCGGCGGACTCGTACCACTCGAAGGCTCGTTCGCGGAGGCCCGCCTTGGCAAAGTGCCACGCCACGAGGGAAGGATCGGCCCCCCCTCCCTCGATCAGCCAGCCTCCGATGAGCCCGTGCGCCGAGCGAAGCTCGTGGTCGTCGAGCGTCGCGTACGCAGCGGCTTGGACGACATGATGGCGAAACGCCCATCCGCGGCCTTCTCCATGGCGCACGCCCGCGAAGGGCACCACGAACGTATGGTCCTCTGCACGCCGCAACGCTTGCTCCGTATCGGCGCGCCGCGTTTCCCCGCCGAGAAGAGCGAGAACGCCTTCGAACGGAAAGCGCAACCCGAAGACGCTGGCCGCTCGCAGGACGCGCTGCGTGAACGTCTCGAGGCGCGCAAGACGTGCCTCGATCAGTCCTGCAACGGTCGCCGGATTCTCCGAACCCACTCGCGCGAGCTCGATCAGCCTGAGCGGATTGCCATCGGCACGAGAAACGATGCGATCCACGACCTCGGGCGAAGCATCGCGCAAGAGCGAATGCACGACCGTCGCAGCGACGTTCGCGCGGAGGGGCTTCAGCGCCACACGCTCGGGATCATGGATGTCGAATACCGCAAGCGCGCTTTCGGCTTCTTCCGGGCGTGCGGTGGCAATCACGAAGAGCGGTGACTCGGCGAACGCCTCGAGCGCCGCCGCGAGCATGCGCAGCGAAGCGGGGTCGGTGTAGTGGAGGTCTTCGATCGCCAGCACCAGCGGGCCCGAACGAAGCCGCGCCTCGACGAATGCAAGCCACCCGCTGTGAAGAGCGTCGGCCATCAGCGCGGCGTCTCGGCGCGCCGCGCCACGGCGAGATCCGAGCACGTCTCCCCGGCGACTTCCGACGAGTTCGTCGAGAAAGTCCGCCTCGACGCCGGTGGGCTCGGCGGAGTGGAGGGTCCCCTCCGGAGACCGCGGCGCAATCGGTTCCGCCCGCCGCACGAGCTGCACGACGACGGCGAAGGGGGACGCGCTCGTCGGGCGATCGGCGTATGCGCACAGCACCGTGGCTTCGGGCGCGTGCGCCGATAGACGCTTCAGCAGCTCGGCGAGGAGCCGGGACTTCCCGATCCCCGCATCGCCGAGCACGAGGGCAACGCGTGCGCAGCTTTCTCCTACCGCCTCGGCGAAGGTGCCTTCGAGCGCGGCAAGCTCGCGATGCCTACCCACGAACTCGACGGTCGACTCGGGCTCTGCGGTCCTCGGCCGCCCAAGCACGGCCACCGCCCCTTGCTTTTGGACGTGGTACCGCCCCTCCAGGTGGCTTGCCGTCGCAGCGTCGACGACGATGAGCCCGGGTGCTGCACGCTCCACGGGCGTCGCGATCTGGCTCGTGACCCTGGCCGCGGTCAACGCCGACGGATCGCCCCGACCCGTCATGATGCCCAACCGGAGGCTCCGATCGCGCTCGCGCAAGGCCAGTGCGCAGCGCGTGGCGTTGTCATCACCGCGCGCGGGCGGGTTGACCGTGAACGAAGCCACGAGCCGGCCGGCTTCTCGATGGAGAACGGTTCCGTCGAAGCCCGTGACCATGGCTTCGATCGCGTCACCGACGCTCTCGGACCCAACGCCGTCGACCAGGAGGCATCCATAAGCGCGCGCCACGCGATTCGTGACGACCGACCCGACCGGACGATCCGACCGGGACCCACCGCCGGCGCGCAGAGCGGACAGCGCCACGGCCAAATCGCCTGCATCCGCGAAGCGATCGGCCACGTCGTGCGCGAGCATGCGCGAGACCAGCGCGTCGAGCGCTGCAGGCACATCGGATCGCCGTGACGAAAGCCTCGGCGCAGCCTCCATCTGCAAGCGCGCCAAGAGGGCGTTCGCGTTCGGGGCGACGAACGGAGGAGAACCAGCCACGCACTCGAAGAGCACACAGCCGAGCGCAAACACGTCGACGCTCGGCGAGAGATTCGATTGACCGCGCGCTTGTTCGGGCGCCATGTACGCAGGCGTCCCGAGGAGCGCACCGGTCGCGGTCAGCTTCGAGAGGGCATCCGGCAGACGCGCGATGCCGAAGTCGATGACCCTCACGTCGTCCGGCGCCGCTCCCACGAGGTACAAGTTGCTCGGTTTCACGTCTCGATGGATGACGCCGAGCGCGTGGCACGCCGCGAGCCCTTGCGCGGCGTGCGTGGCGACGGCGAGGGCCTCCGCGATGGACAATGGGCGGGTGGCCAGGCGCTGCGCCAGGTCGATCCCCTCAAGCCATTGCATCGCCAGGTAGGGCAGGCCATCGGGCGTGAGCCCATGCGCGACGTGCGGGACGACACAGGGATGCTGCACGCTCGCAAGCACCTCGGCTTCACGGACGAAGCGTGTGGAGTCCGTCCCCGAATGCGTGAGCACCTTCAACGCGACCGGGAGGCCGGTCGTCTGGTCGACGCACCGGTATACGGCTCCCATACCGCCCCGCCCCGCGAGGCGCTCGACGAGGAAGCGGTCCGCCAGCAGCTCGCCCGGCACGAGCGAGATGCGCACCAGGCTCTCTTCGATGCCGGAATCGGCAATGGCTGCAGCCTCGCGGAGAAAGGTGTCGATCGAGTCGTCGGTCCCCGCGGTCAATTCCGACGGCCGGCGCTCGGGCGGCATCCTGTCGAACTGACGTAGCGCAAAGCGCCCTCAGGCGCCGCGTATTTCTTGCGCCTGCGCCCCCGCCGCAATCGCGTCGGCGAGCCGTGGGAACCTGGGCTTGAACCCGAGGTCTTCGCGGATGCGGCGGCCGTCGAGGGGCGTGTCGAAGGCGCGCGCGCGCTCGGCGTCCGAGCCGTCGGGCGGCGGGGCGCCGACCGATGCGAACAGCGTCGCCAGGTCGGGGGCTTCGTCGTCGACCACGTTGTAAATGCGATGCGCCGGCGAAGGCGCATCGAGCAAGAGGCCGACGGCCTGGGCGACGTCGGCGTGGTGGCCGATCGACAAGCGTTGGGCGGGAGGGAAACCGCGCATTCTCGGGACCGCCTCCTCGATGTGCGGATCGCCGTCGCCGTAGACGAACGGCAACCGGAGCACGCGCACGTCGAGACCTTCGACTCCAAGGAGGAAGCGCTCCGCAGCGAGCTTGCTCGACGGGTAAGCCTCGGTCGGCGCGCAGGGATCATCCTCGCGAGCGAGGCGCCCCCCGGTTGGACCGTAGACGAGCCCCGTGCTCGTGAAGAGAAACCGCGCCACGGAGGCGGCGCGCGCCGCCTTGGCGAGGTGCTGCGAGCCGAGATCATTGACCGCGTGCGCCTGCTCGGCCGTCGCTCCGCGAAAGAACGCCGCGCAGTGGACGACGACGTCCACTCCGCGCACCGCGGCCGCCAGCGAGCTCGCGTCGAGCAAGTCGCCCGTGACGAGCTCGATGCGGGCGGCCCTCAGGTCCGCGGCGCGCTCCGGATCCCGCACGAGCGCGCGCACCTGATCGCCCCGATGGGCGAGGCGTCGGCTGAGGCGGCTTCCGACTTTTCCGGTCGCTCCGGTGACGAGGATCTTCATGTCCAAGAAACCTAAGCACCGATCAGGCCCACCGCATCGCCGAATTCCGCCCGATCGCGGGCGTGACGCCACGCGCACTTCTCGGGGAGCTCCGCGGGGCCGTCTGGAGCTCCACACGATAGGCGGCCGCCCGCGAGCCGGCGCCACGCTCGGGGCCCGCGTCGCGATGCTGCGCATCGAATGGGTAACGCACGTTGGGCGGCACGCACCGTCCCTCGACGAGCATGGGGACTTCACCCGCGCAGCGGTTGCGACTCGCGACCGGCCCGCGGCGCGCGATTGCCGTGGCGTCCCACGCGTCCTATTAGGCTCGCTCATGCGTTGGCTTGGGGCGTCGATCGCGCTTGCAGTGCTTTTGCAGGGCCGCGCGGCGCGCGCGGCCGAACCGGATCCGGGGCTGGCGCTGTTCTCCGGTGCGGCGGTGAACCTCGCGGGGTTCGTCGTCGGCGGGACGCTCCTCGCGACGAGCCATGGCCGCGGCGCGCAGAACAGCGCCGGGTGGCTCACGATGGAGAGTGCTTTCACCGTCTCGCCGCTCGTCGCGCACGGCGTCGTGGACGAATGGTGGCGCGGCGCCGCTTTCGCGGCGCTGCCGGCAGCCGCATTGGCGACGACGGCGGGGATCTTCGCGGACGACCCGACGGCCGTCGAACGCGGCGGCCTCCCCGAGCAGCGATGGATGTGGGGGCTCTTCGGCGTGGGCCTTTTCGCGTCCGCTGCCGGCGTCGTGGACGCGATGTTCGCGCCCGCGCGTGCCCTTCCGGTGCGCGTCGGGCCGGCGATCGGTGCGGGGCAAGTTGGCCTGCGGATCGCGGGGACGCTGTGAACACCTCCGTGTTCGAACCGCGCGCACTCGCACGCGTCGTGTTCCGCGCGGGCCTTCTCGCGCTCGCGATCGGTGCCGGCGGCTGCGCGACCGTCTCGCAGAACCGGCGCGCCCATCTCGCCGACCCGATGATGGGCGTCACCGACGAGCCCCTCGACGCGTACCGAAGGCAGAAGCTCTACGACACGCGCGAGGGCGCCGCCGGCGGAGACGGAGCGGCGGCCGGCGGCGGCTGCGGTTGCCAGTAGCCCGTGCGCCTGCGCATCGTGCGTGTCACCGCGTGGATGCTCGTCGTCCTGGCGTGCAGCGCCGCCGGGCGTGCGCTCGCCGACGACGGCGTGCGAACGGAGGATCTCGCGCTCTCGGACGAGAACGTCCTCGGCCATCTGCCCGCGCTTCACGTCGACGCGATCACGACGCGCATCACCGGCTACAACCAATTCGGCACCGGCTACCAGTCGAAGTCCGGGCCGATCCTGGGGCCCGGCTCGGAACGCCTCACGGTCTTCGAGCCCCAGGCGGAAATCATCGCGAGCCAGGGCGACCGCATCACGCATCGCATCTGGGTGCCCGTCGACATCATCAGCTCCGCCTCGGCCAACAGCATCCCCAAAGTGCCCGACGTCGTCAGCGGCGCCTCGCGGCACAACGGGGCCGGCACGATCGAATGGGCGACGACGTACAAGTCCGATCCCGTGACGGTACTTTCGATGAGCACGGGCGTGCACCTCGAGTCGCCCTTTCGATCGTGGAACGGCGGGCTCGGTGCGAGCCGCGCCTTCGCGGACCAGAACACGGTGCTCGCGTTCAACGTCGTGGGCATCTTCGATTGGTTCGATCGCTTCGAGGTGAACGGCCGTCGCGACGGGCGCACCGAGCGATCGAGCACGCTGGGGAGCGTGAGCTTCACCCAGGTCCTGGGACCGGACACCGTCGTGAACGTCAACTACGGCCTCACGGTCCAGGAAGGCGAGCTCGGAAACACGTGGAACGCCGTGCCGCTCACGAGCGGCGTCCGCGGATCGGAGCTTCTCCCGGACGAGCGGGTGCGCCACGCGGTCGTCGGCCGCCTCTCGCAGTTTCTGCCGTGGAACGGCGCGCTCCGCCTCTACGAGCGCTTCTACGCGGACGACTGGGGCGTCGTGGCCAACTCCGCGGAGGCGCAGGTGCTCCAGCGCCTGTCGCCGGAGCTGTACATCGGCGCGCTCTATCGGTTCCACGTGCAGAACGCGCCCGCGTTCTTCACGACGCTCGCGTCGCCGAATGCGACGTTGCGCACGGCCGACAGCGACCTCGCGCCGCTCGATTCGCACACGATCGGAGCCAAGATCGTCGGCGACGTGCCTGTCACCGGCATCGCGCGCGTCCTGCACTATGAAGTCGAGTACGATCGTTACTTTCGAACGAACGACCTGCGGATCGACATCGTGACATGCGCGCTCGGATTCCACTTTTAGCTTTCGTCGTTCTCGCGATGACGTACGGGTGCTCGCCCGCAGCCCCGCCGGCACCTCCGGGCGGCACGACCGCCACTCCCGTTCCGCGGACGGCCCTCGTCACGCTCGCAGGAGAGCCGGTCGAGCTGGAGGACGTGACGCGCGGGCACGTCGCGCTGGTCAGCCTTTGGGCCACTTGGTGCGAAGCTTGTTCGAAGGAGTTCGAGGCGCTCAATCGACTTTCGGCCGCCGCCGTCGGCCGTGACGACGCGCTCGTCGTCGCCGTGGCGGTAGGCGAACCGCGTGCGACGGTGGACGCTTTCGTGCAGAAACACCGTTTGCAATACACGCAGCTCGTCGACGAAGACTTCCGCCTGGCGGACGCGCTCCGGCAGCGCGACGTTCCGGCGACGCTCGTTCTCGATCGCGCGGGGCGCATCGTGTACCGCGGCGAAGCGCTGGACAGGCAAGCGCTCGGGGCGTTCCGGCGCGCCCTCGACGCGCGCTGAGGGTCAGAACGAGCAGCCGATGCGCTGTTTGTCGATGATCACGTCGTCGAACCAGAGCGTGGCCGTCTCGTTGTCGTAGCTCTCCCAACCGAGCCCGAAGTCCGTGAACATCGGCTTCCACATCGGGTTCTGCCAGGCTTGCGTCGCCTGCGATCCCTGCATGCCGTCTTCGACCAGAGCCGGCACTTCGTTTCCGTCGACCCACGTGTCGATCGTGCCGGCGCTCTCGCTCAGGTGAAACTCCACGCAGGACCACGTGTCGGTCATCGGTACGAGGCTCTCCATCTGCACGTTCGGCGAGCCCATCGCCACGTCCGTCGGCAGCGTCACCCCGTCGGACTCGCGGTTCCACGCGAGGATCTCGTTCCACCCGCCGAGGCGCACGTGCTGGGCGTTCGCCGTCGAGTCGGCCATCCGCATGAACGTCTCGTGGGCCATTTGCCCGATGGCAAACGCGTTGGGCGCCGTGGCGCCGCTCGCCCCCGCGAAGCGCACGAAGAAGCGCACGAACACATCCTGGCCGACGGCGGGAAACGCGCTCGTGTTCACGAAGAACGCGTGGTCGCAATAGGCGGGACCGCCGACCACTTTGACCGAGTGCATGCCGCTGTGCGCCTGCGCGTCGTCGATGGTGACCGTGCTGACGCCGCTGCTGCAGTCCCCCGGCTTCGCGGATGGCCACAGCGTCGGCGACGGCGGCCCGCCCACGGCGGTGGATTCGAAGTCGTCGCAAACGACACGGTTCGCGCACTGGCCCGGAGGGGCTGCCTCGACCGGAGGCGCGGCGGTATCGCTCGCTAGAGCCACGTCAAGCGGGTCCGGCGGCGCCGCCTCCTGTTCCTCGACGGTGCGATCCGCAGTGCTAGCATCGCGTATTGCACCGTCAGTGCCAACGTCTTGTTGGGGAGCCCCTGTCGACGGGAGCGTGCCTATCTTTCCGGAGCAAGCGGTCAACGACAGAAGCAAAAGCGGATGAAGTGATGCGGTCCGGAGCGGCGCGCCCGCCAGCCGGCGGAGAGCGCGCGCCGCGCTCGGGCGAAGGGAAAGCAGGTTCATGGCCGACCCGGGAGCGTACCGACTTTCTGGCTTTCGGTACCCGTATCGCAGACGATCCGCGAACCGATTTCCGCCGGCCCCGCAACCTACCTTAGTGACGCAAGGAATTCCTTCATGGTGAGAATGGTTCGCACGCTGGCCGCGGTCGGGGCGGCCGCCGCATCGGCGCTGGTGGCATCCGCTTGCGCGACGTCGTCTTCCCCCTCCTCGTCCTCCTTCAACAGCGGGAACGCGACCGGTTCGGCGGTCGGCGGCTCGAGCGGAGGGTACCTCGGCGGTTCGGGCACCGCGGTGCTCACCACCGGGGACGCGAGCCTGACCTCCACGGTGACGGGGTCCTGCGTCGCGACGACGGCCTGCACGACCGGCTGCACGGACCTCTCGTCCACGCCGATCATCGACACGGGCACGCCTCAAGACGCGCAGAGTCATTTCACGGCAACGGGTCTCGGCTCCGGCGGCATCTGCATCACCGAGCCGGGGGACGGGACGCTCTTGCCCAACAACTGGACGCGGCCGCGCTTCGCGTGGGTCCCCGCTTCAGGGCAGACACTGTTCGAAGTGCGCGTTCACATCGACTCGCAGAAGAACGACTTGCTCGCCTACACGATGAGCACGACCTGGACGTTGCCGGCGGACACGTGGAAGGCCCTGGCGGCCGACGCGTGGGGGCAGGACATCACCGTGACTGTCCGGGGCGTGAACATGGCGGCCGCGTCATCGGCGCCCTCCGGGTCGAGCATGAAATTCCAGATCGCGCCGGCGATCGCGAACGGCTCGCTGATCTATTGGGCCGCGGTCGGCGACAAGAACGGCGATTCATGGCTCGAAGGCTTCTCGGTCGGCGACGAGACCGTGGCGCAGGTCCTCGACACGAGCCAGGTCGCCGAAAAGATGTCGCGCGACACCGGTGGAAACCTCGTGACGCAGGACCAGACGACGAACATGCCGCTGGCGAACGGCCCGGGTTCCGTGCAGTGCATCGGCTGCCACGCGGCGGTGCCCGACCACAACAGCGTGTCGTTCCTCGATTTCTACCCGTGGCCCGGCGTCGCGGCGAGCGTGAATCCGCAGAACACGGGCGACGTGCCGAGCTGGCTCACGCCCGGCGGTGCCGAAGCGCTCGCGCTCCCGTGGATCGGGATGATGACCTACTCGGCGCCTGTCTGGAACGCGGGCCAGCACATCGTCGTCGCGGGGTGGCAGGTCGGCTCGCCCAGCTCGCCCGGCACGCCGTGGCAGAGCGGCGGCACCGACTCGCCCTCGAACCTCGTGTGGATCAACGTGTCGACCTCGCAGCCGCAAGTCTTCGCGAACGACGCCGGCCTGTGGTCGAGCCTGATGGGCCAGAACCAGCTGTTCGTCACGGCAAACCTCAACAAGAGTTACGGCTATCTGGCGCGAACGGGGGACTCGAACTCCGCGTCATGCCCGACCTGGAGCCACGACGGGGCGACGATCGCCTACGCGTCGAACAATGCGCCGAAGGACGGGCGCCTCGCGACGGGCACTTCGGACATCTACACGGTGCCGTACAACGACGGAAAAGGCGGTGCGGCCACGCCGGTGCAGGGCGCGGCGGACCCGAGCTACGCCGAGTACTATCCGTGGTACTCGTCGGACGACAAATACATCGCGTTCGACCGTGCGGCGAATTCGTCCTCGCAGGCGATGTATTACAACCCGCAGGCCGAGGTGTACGTCGTCCCTGCGGCGGGCGGCACCGCGACGCGCCTCGCCGCCAACGATCCACCCGCATGCCTCGGCGCGACGAGTCCGGGCGTCACGAATAGCTGGCCAAAGTGGTCGCCGCAAGCGACCGTCTGCGACGGGAAGACGTATTACTGGCTCATCTTCTCGTCGTCGCGCCTCAATCGGCCGTTCAACGTGAAGAACATGAAGGACGGCAACGAAGAGCCCACGTCGCAGCTTTATCTCACGGCGATCGTGGACGACGGCAGCAGCACTCCGGCGACGTACCCGGGTGTTTATATTTGGAATCAGCCGACGACGAACATCGGATTCGCCGATTCGAACCAGAGCAATCACACGCCGCTTTGGGACGTAGTGATGATCCCGGCGTCGCCGCCTCCGCCTCGGTGAGGCGCCCCCCGGAGGCCGGACGTTGAAGGCTCGGACCGCAACCATCCATGTTACTGGGGTGGGGTCTGCCGTGCGCCGAGGTCTCGTTTCTTGCTGGCGCGGCATTGCGCTTTGGGTTGCGCTTGCTGCGTGCGGATCGGGCTCTGGGTCCAATGCGGCGGCCACGGGCGCCGGCTCCGGTACGCAAAGCGGAACAACGGCGACAAGCGGGAGCCCCGGCACCGCGGGCAACGCAGGGACGACAGGAGCGGCCGGAACCACCGATACGGGAACCTCCGGGACGAGCGGTAGCGCCGCGACCACCGGCTCCTCGGCAGGCACCGGCTCGCCGTCGCAGACCGGTTCGATGGCCACGACCGGAACCGCGGGCGCGACCGGCTCCTCCGCGCAAACCGGAGCGAGCCCAGGAAGCGCCGGGACAGGGGGAACC
>DATHQY010000262.1:0-9663 GCA_035482215.1 Polyangiaceae bacterium
GATCACGTAGAGCATGTCCATGCGAGCGGCGGTGAGGCCCATTTTCCGGAGCGTCCGTCGCGTGAGCCCGAGCGTCGCATAGTAGGCGCGCTTCAAACCGAAGAAGACCGGGTGCATGCCGGCCGCAGTGGCAGATCTCGGACCAAGACTCGCGGGCCCCCATCATCGCAACGCCGGGTCTCGGCCCAGGAAACCCGGCCCCGCGCGAGAATGGCCTGCCTATGGGCCTTCCATTGCCTTGGCAACGAAACGCCTACGGCCGAGGTATCCGGCGGCGGGCTCCTCCCCACGGGCGCGCTTGGGTGTCCTCCGCCAGATCCGAGTGTCCTCCGGACAAGCGATGACTCGCTCGACGTCGGCGTGCCGCTCGCCTCCACACCACGGAAAGCGCTCTAGGAAAGCGACGGGACCAGGACCGCGGCTCCGGACGTCTTGCCGCTGCGGAGGTCCGCGAGCGCTTCGTTGGCATTCACGAGCGGATACGCCTTGGTGACTGTCTTCACGGGGATTTGCGGCGCGAGCGCCAGAAATTCGTTGCCATCTTGCCGCGTCAGATTGGCCACGGAGCGAACGCTCCGCTCCTCCCAGAGGAGCGCATAGGGGAAGCTCGGAATGTCGCTCATGTGGATCCCTGCGCAAACGACCGGCGATCCTTTCGCGACGGCCTTCAAGGCCGCGGGGACGAGCGAACCGATGGGCGCGAAGATCAGCGCTCCGTCCAGCGGATCGGACGACGGGGCGCCCGAGGGTCCTACCCACTTTGCGCCGAGCTCTCGGGCGAACGCACCGGCCCGCACATCGCCGGGGCGAGTGAATGCGTAGATCTCGCGGCCCTGGTGGAGCGCCACCTGCGCGATGATATGTGCCGCCGCGCCGAAGCCATAAATTCCGAGACGCTTGCCGTCGCCGACGAGCTTGAGCGCGCGGTATCCGATGAGCCCCGCGCAAAGAAGCGGCGACGCTTCGACGTCTCGGTAGTGGGCCGCCACGGGAAAGCAGAAGCGCTGATCCGCCACGGCGTACTCGGCGTAGCCGCCATCGATCTGGTAGCCGGTGAATCGGGCGCGGTCGCAGAGGTTCTCGCGGTCCGAGCGGCAATAGGCGCACTCGCCGCAGGTCCATCCGAGCCATGGGACGCCCACGCGATCGCCCACGAAAAAGCGATCGACGCGGGCGCCCTTCGCGGCCACGACGCCGACGATCTCGTGCCCGAGCACGAGCGGCAGCTTCGGTTCGGTGAGCTCGCCGTCCGCGATGTGCAGGTCGGTTCGGCAGACGGCGCATGCGCCGATCCGGATGAGAACCTGGTCCTCGGCGGGCTCGGGGATCGGCATCTCGCGAAGGACGAGCGGCTCGTGCGCCGCGGTCAGGACCATGGCTTTCATGCCCCCGCTCATGCCGGCACCAACATAGCATCCGATTCGATAAGCGGAGCTCGCGCGGAGGTCGGAGGGACGCTGCGCGCCCTTGGCGTCCGCGGGGTGGGCGCTTCTACCAGACGCGAGGGATCAGCCGATAGCGGGTCTTCTGACGGTAGGCCGTGTAACCGGGAAGACGCTCCACAAGGAAACGCTCTTCATCGAGCAGACGCCACACGAGGATTGCGGCAAAGGGAGGCAGGGTCGCCAGCCCGATGAGCGAACCAAGCGCGAGAGGGATCCCGGCGACGAGAACGAGCGCTCCGAAGTACATCGGATGGCGCACGGTTGCGTAGGGTCCCGAGTCGATGACGCGCTGCTCGGAATCTACCTCGATCACGGCCGACGTGAAGCTGTTCTCGTGGAACACGAGGAAGACCAACACGAAGCCAAAAAGCACCAGGACGTCACCGACCACGATGACGGGCAGCAGAGCGTGGGACCCACCGAACCGATGGGCGAGCGACGGAACCACGAGCGTCGAGAGGAACGAAACGCTGGCGGCGGCTTGGATGACCTTCTGGCTCCGCTCTTTCTCGGCGACGGGGCCGGCCTTGGTTCGACGTGCGAGGAGCGCGGGATCCGCGCGCGCGAGGTAGAGCGTGATGGCGAGCGACGCCGCGGTGAAGATCCCAAGGAACACCCACCCTTCGATGAAGCGGACCGTGCCGGCTGCCCCGAAAAGGACGACACCGAGAACGACGACGAGGTGGGTGAGCCCTAGCGCCGCTTTGACCATCCGCCCTCCCGGGGCCGGCAAGCCTACTGCTTTGTGTAGACCTCGAGGGCGGTTCCGCAGGTCGGTTCGACGGTGACAGCCTGCTGGATGCTGATCTGCGTCGGCGTTGCCGTGAAGAGAACCGAGGTCGTGTCGCCGCCCGCAGTCGAGCACGTCGGAGTGATTCGCAGCGTCGACGTCTGCTCGACGTCGTAGGAGCCGGAGATGCGCGTCGACAGGAGGGTGCCCAGATCGTACGTGACGATACCGTTGACCGTCATGGACGGCGTCGCGATCACGATCGTTCCCGATACGCTGAATCCCGCACACAGAGGCGAGCCGCCATAGGCCGTCAGCTGCGTGAGGTAGTAGGTGCCGGTCACGAGCGTACCGCCCGTGGCGGTCGGCGGCGCCGACGCGTCGCTCACCATCGTCCGGATCGACGGCGCCGTGTTCGCAATGGCGTTGCATCCGCCGTCATCGACGGGCTCCGCGGCGTCGAGCCCTCCGTGCGCGTCCGGGCCCCCTCCATCGACGGGTCTCGTCGATCCGCCACCGAGCCCGCTCGTGCTCGTTCCACTGGCTCCGGAGACACCCGCCGCACCCGTCGTCCCCGCGGCGCCGCTGCTCCCGACCGCTCCGCTGGTCCCGGCGGCGCCGCTGGTCCCTGCCGCACCGCTCCCGCCCGCGCCGCTCGCGCTCGCACCGCTCCCGCCGTTGCTCCCACTCGCGCCCGCGCCACCGCTGGCGCCTGCACCACCGCTTGCGCCGGTGCTTCCGCTCGCTGCGCTGATCCCGCTCGAACCCGATGTCCCCGCAAAGCCTCCCACGGTTGCATCGCTTCCTCCGCAGCCTGCCGCGAAGACCCACGACAGAATGCCCGCCACGATCGCTTTGCGCATGCGAAACCCCATTCTCCGGTTGGAACGACGCCCCGCGCCGGGCGCGCCGGGCGCCTCGCCGCAAAACCCAGCCACGCCGTCTCACTTTCGCATCGAGCTGGCCCATGCGGTAGGCGCCCGGCCGCGCTCGCATCGGCTTTTGTTTGCGCGAACGTGCGCAGGGCCCGGTCAGGTCTCTTTCCGCATGTCCTCTCGTGTGCGAACGACACTCCCGAGAAGCGCAGTCCATCGCACGATTCGTTCGAGCGCCTGCGCCGCGGGTGCGTCGGCGTCGCCTTCGGGATTGGGCGGTGGGGGCTCGTCCTTCGCGCGCGCACTTGGTTCCAGCCGCACGCCGAGCCCTTTGTCGGCGAAGTTCTTCGCGATCCGCAGAATCTCCGCCACATAGGCGGACACGCGATGCACGTACGGCTCGGCGTCGCGCGATAGCCACCTCGTTTCGACGGCCATCGTGTCGAACGACGTGATGGCTCCCGTGAGCCTCCGCCCGTACGTGACCGCGAGCATCGCGTCGCCCGCGCGCGCCTTGTCGTGGAGGGGCTCCGAGAGAAATCGCTCGAGTGACGTCTCCGCGTCGCTCAGGACGATCCCGACCGCGCGCCGCAACCGCGGCACCTTGTCGCGGCCCACCGCCGTACCGCCTTCGCCGAATGGGTCAAGCACGAGCCGCGCATACGCGGCGATGCCCTCGAACATCGCGCCGAGCGCTTCGGGTAGCTTTTCTTTCTCGGAGGCGGGAGCCACGAAAACGCCCGCGACGAGCGCCACGGCTCCGCCGAGCAGAGCATCGCCCGCACGCGTCGCCGCAACCCACAGGTTGCCCGTGCTGCGGTCGGCGAGGAGCACGAAGACGGGCGTCAAGAACAGCGTGAACAAGCGATAACTCCGCGGCCGCGTCGCGACGGACGCCACGGACAAGGGGACCATGATCAGCGAGAGCCAGATCGGCGATCGCACGGTCACCATCACCGCGAGCGCGACGAGGCTCCCGAGCACCGTGCCGACGACGCGCTCGCTCGCGCGTTTGATCGTCGCGCCGGCGTGCGGCTGGAGAATCGCCAGCGTCGTCAGCGTGACCCAGTAGGCCCGCGACGGCGAGAGGCGCTCGCCGACGACCGACGCGGCTGCGACCGCGAGCGCCACGCGGAGCGCGTGCTGAAAGAAAGGAGAGCGCGGCGAGAGTGCGTCCCCCAACGCGCGCAGCGCGTGCCCCTTCGGCGGCCGCGGACGCAGCGTGAGCGTGATCGGCGCGCCGGCCTCGTTGCGTCCCGTCGCGGGCGTTTCGGCCTCCGGAGCGGCATCGTCGTCGCGAGGCTCGGCGAGGCCGTACGCGAGCTCTTTGGCGATGTCCGTCGCGCGCGCCAGACGGAACCCCAGCGTGTCGGTCACGGCGGACGTCGGCGGCGGCGGCAGCGAGGTGCGCGGCATGCGCGGCCGCGGGCGGATTTCACGCACGACGAGAATGCGCTGCACCTCGCGCGTCGCCGCCGCCAGCGGCCCGAGGCGCGCGGCCGCGGCCAGGCGCGCATCGGGCGTGAGCGACTCGAGCTCCACGACGAGCGCGGACAGCAACGGAAACTCGGCCTCCGCGGTGCCGAGCAGCGCGCGGACGTCACCGCCGAACTGCGTCTCGCCTTCGCGCCGTGCGCGCACCGAGAGCGCGACCTCCCGCGCGGATTCGATCGCTGCGCGGATCCCGCGCGGGTGACTGCGCGCGAGGTCCGTCCACCGCGGGTCGTTCGAGGGGATCATCTTCTGCGCCCCGCGAAGGACGGCCTCCATATACGACGCGAGCTCGCCGTAGACGCGTGCGACGGCGCGGCGTACGGGCAGGTGCATCCACACCGGCCAGAGGATCGACGATACGACGAGCGCGAGGACCCCGCCCACCGTGAAGGACAGCGCGTCGATCAGGGGGCTCGCCGATCCGCGCCCGCACGCGATGGTCGCCACGATCGCGAGAAACGTCCCTACGCTGCCCGCCGTGCCGCCCCACGCGCGCACGATCGACATGGCAAACGCGATGAACGCAAGCGCGATCGTCGTGCCTTCGTGGAGAGGCGCGATCGGCTCGGTGAGCCCCACGAGGAAGCCGCCGGCCAGCGCGAACACGAGGAGCGCGCGCGCGCGCACGGCGCGTCCGCCGCCGGGATCCGCGAGCGTTCCGAGCCAGCCTCCGAGCGCCGTCCACGAGAGCGAAGGCCGTCCGAGCGTCGCGGCGAGATAGAACGGCACGAGCATCACGACGGCGGCTCGGAGGCCCCGCGCGATGTCCGGCGCGACGACCTCGAGCCATGTCCAGTCGGCGCGCTTCATCTCGCGCTTCAGGTCGGGCATCATTTCGTCCCCGGCCGTGGGACCTCGCCCCCCGCGGGTCGGCCGCTACTTGCCGCCGATGCCTTTTTTCGCGAGGAGGTCGCCGAACGTAAAGCGCGCCTCCGCTTTGAGCTGCTGGCGGTACTGCTGGTATGCGCTCCGCTCCTGATCCTCGCTGAGAGCCTTGATCGAGAGCTTCACTTCGCCCCGGCGCGGGTCGAGCTCGATCACTTTCGCGTCGATCTCCTGCCCGACCGTGAACGACTTGCGCAGCTCGGTGCCGCGCGGCGTGCCCGTCCCCGCGCCCGTCACGTACCCACGCGCGTTGCGGCCCGTCACGCCCATGATGCGTACGACGAGGCCTCCCGCTTCGATCATCACCACCTTCGCCTTGATGGGCTTGTGCGGCGCGATGCGCTGGGGCGCCTCGTTCGCCTCGTCGCCCTTTGGAGCGGGGTGGAGCGCGATCTTGTGGTTAGACGGGTCCACGTGCGCGACCACGACCTCGATCGAGTCGCCCACTTTGACGACTTCTTCCGGCGTCTCGACGCGCTTGATCGACAGGTCCGCCAAGTGGATGAGCCCATCCACGCCCGACTCGAGCTCGACGAAGGCGCCGAACGGCTGCAGCCGCACGACTTTGCCGGTGTGCCTCGTCCCCGCCGCGTATTTCTGCGCGACCTTCTGCCACGGATCGGGCACCGTCGCCTTGCGCGAGAGCCAGATCTTCCCGCGGTCGTCGATCTTGATGACCTTGACGCGCGTCGGCTCGCCCGCCTTGAAAACATCGCTGGGGCCGTCGGCGCGGTTGTGGCTCATCTCCTGGAGCGGAACGAGCCCTTCGATGCCGCCCACGTCGATGAACGCGCCGAACGGCACGACGCTGCGGACAATCCCGTCGAGATCCTCGCCGATCTTCAGCTTCGCGAGCGCTTCGGTCCGGGCTTTCTTCGCCTCGTCCTCGAGCATCGCGCGTCGCGACAGAACGACGTCACGGCCGCGCTTCGCGTACTGCGTGACGATGAACGGCAGGCGCAGCGCGACGAGATGCGACAGGTCCGCGCCGAGGCGCAAGTCGACGTGCGAGCCCGGTGCGAACGCCCGCAGCCCGTCGATATCGACCTCGATGCCACCCTTGATGACGCCCGTGACCAGGCCTTCGATGGGCGTCTGGTGATTGAATGCCGCTTCGACGACCGGCTTCGCGCGTTCGGCGCGGTGCGGGTGGTGCGTCAGCACGACGAGGCCGCCGCGCGCGCCATCGTTGTAGACGACGCCGATGAAGTCCGCTCCGACCTCGAGAATGACTCGAGGAACCTTCGGCTCCTTCGGGGGTTCGGGCGCATGCTGCGCTTCGGCCGGAACCGGCTCTGCCGCGGCCGGCTTTGCAGCGGCCGACTCGGCGTGGATTTCTTCGATCGGAGCGACTTGCTCCGGCGAAGCGCCTGCGACGCCGCGCGCCTCCGTGGCGAGCGACGCGTCAGCCGCGGCCTCGCCTTCCGCGGGGGCCGCCGCCTCTTCGAGTGCTACGGCCGGCGTTTCTGCTTCTGCCGACGCATCTGCGGCCGCAGCATCGTGCGACGGCCCCTCGGCCGGCGCCGGCGCGCGCGTATCGTCCTCCTCGGGCAGGAGCATCTCGCGGCGATCGAAGATCGCGTGGGCCTTGCCCGGAATGTCGATCAGGATTGCATCGTCGGTAATCTCGATGATCTTGCCGAACACGATGTCGCCCGCGTTCACGGGCGGCCGCTCGCGGGGGGGCCCCGGCTTGCGGTCCTTGCGCTTCGAACGCGCGTCGTGTTTGGCGCCGGCGGGCGCGCCTTCGCCGCTTTCTCCCGTGGCCGCGGCATTCGCGTCGTCGTGCTCGCCTTCGCCGCCCTCGGTCCCTTCGGGGTGCGCGCCCTCGGCGGCCACCGCGGGGCCATTCGCTCCCGCGCCCGGCTTCTTCTTCCGGCGGCGGCGCCTCCTCTTCTTCTCTCCGGCGCCTCCTTCCGTGTGCGGGGCATCGCCCGACGCGCCCGCCGCATGCTCGCCTTCAGCGCCGTGCTCGCCTTCAGCGCCATGCTCGCCTTCAGCGCCGTGCTCGTCGTCGCTGCCCTCGCTTTCGCCGCCGGCTTCGGACGCGCCCGCCTGCCCCTCGTGGTGCGAGCCCTCCGGCGCGGAAGGATCCGCCGAAGCCGAATGGGACGAATGCTCCGCGGCGGGAGAATCGGCGTGGCCGTTGCGCTTCGGCTCGGCCGACGCCGACGAATCGCCGGCCTCGGGCGACCGAGCGGCATTCGACGCGTCCGGCGAGGAGTTCTGCGAAGGCATTTCCGGGGTGCTCATGGCGAAGAGGCGCGAGAGCCTAGCGCAATCCGTCCCGCATTTCCCGTCAACTCGCGGCGAACTCTTTCGGGCGACGGGCTGCGGGACCTTATCCGCGCCGCGGCCGGCCCGGGCGGACGCGGATACCGCGGCGCACCGCCGCAGGACAAGGCCGCCGGCCCCGCGTGAAAATACCCGTCGAACGCGCCGGTTCGCAAAGGGCGGGCTGCAGTCGCGCTCTGGATTTGCGTCCTAGAACTGCACCCCGACGCGGGCTTGCACCTCCTGCAAAATGTCCGCGCTGTTTCGAGCCGAATCGTCCACGCCCGCAGCCAGAGCCTGGCTCGGCGCGATCGCGCGCTGGGTCAACGACCGCACGGGGCCGCCCTTCGACGAGGCCGTCGTCGGCGCCGCGCTCGGAAGGAAATCGCTTCAACGCGTCTCGTTCCGCGCCTCGTCGAGGAGAGACCGCGCGATGATGAGCTTCTGGATCTCGCTCGTGCCCTCGTAGATCCGCAGGCTGCGCACCGCGCGATAAAGCCGCTCCACGACCGAGCCCCGCTCGACGCCGAGCCCGCCGTGGAGCTGCACGGCGCGATCGACGATGCGCTGCGCGGCCTCCGTCGCGAAGAGTTTCGCCATCGCCACTTCCGCGGACGTGGCCGACCCCACGTCTTTGCCCCACGCCGCACGCGCGACGAGCAGGCGCGCCGCTTCGAGCTCGGTCGCCATCTCCGCGAGGTCCGCCTGCACGAGCTGGAAGTTGGCGAGCGGCTGCCCGAACTGCACGCGCCTCTGCGTGTGGCCGATGGCCTCGTCGAACGCGCGCTGCGCCATTCCCACGGCCGCCGCGCCGACCGTCGCGCGGAAGATCTCGAGCGTCCCGAGGCCGAGGCGCAACCCCTTGCCGATCGGCCCGAGGAGCTCACCGCGCGCGCCGTGCAACACGAGGCGCCCGACCGGATGGCCGTCCATCATGTCGAGCGCCTGCGCCTCGACCCCTGGATCGTTCGCCTGCACCACGAACGCCGTGATCCCCTTCTTGCCGCGCGCAGGATCGACGGTCGCGAACACGATGAAGAACGATGCGATGCCGATATTGGCGACGAAGGTCTTGTGACCGTCGATCGCCCAGCCGTCGCCGCGTGGAATGGCGAGCGTCCGCATCGAGGCGATGTCGCTTCCCGCCTCCGGCTCGGTCGCGGCGAACCCGCCGACGAGGCGGCCCGCTGCCGCGTCCTGCAGATAGCCTTTCCACCGTTCAGGGTCGGCGGCGTTCAGCGTCGCGGCCGCGAGCCCCTGGACTGCGAAGATCGCGTCCGCCACGGAAGACCGATAGGCGAGGATCTCCCGCGCGACGCAGAGCGCACGGACGCTGTCGCAAGTCCGGAGCAGCCGGAACACGCCGAGGGCCGCGAGACGCTCGACGATGCGCCCGGGCGAGTCTTCGACGAAAGTCTCACGCCGCAAGCTGAGCGAGAGATCGTCACCGAGACGCGTGTGGACGGCGTCGAAAAAAGGCGGCAGGGCTTTCCATGTGGGCTTCACGGGCAGCTTCGGCGGGGGGCGTGTCTTCCCGGCCGCACCTTACTGCGGGGGCCCGTGAGACCAAAGCTCCATTCACGACCGATGAGCCCCGTTGCAGCCGATACGATCAGTTGCAGCCGATGCGCGTGGACGAGAGCGCGAGTGGCTGGGAACGGTACCTTGGCGAAGAAATCATGACCACCAGCTTGGAGCTCATCGTACGCATCGCGACGGGCGCGGCCCTCGGCGCCGTCATCGGTTACGAGCGCCACCTCCACCGCCGTCAAGCGGGACTCCGCACGCACCTTTTGGTCGCCATGACCGCTGCGACATTCACGGTGGTTTCGACGCATTTCGTCTACTGGCAGCATTACGGCAAAGACGATCTCGTCGAAGTCGACACGTCGCGCATCGCCGCCTCCGTCGTCTCCGCGGTTGGTTTTCTCGCCGGCGGAGCCATTCTGCGTACCAATGC
>DATHQY010000263.1:0-12927 GCA_035482215.1 Polyangiaceae bacterium
GAAGCCGATCCCCGTCACCCGCGTCGGGCCGTCCGCGTAGGGCGCAATCGCCGCGAGGGTCTGCGCCGTGTCCGAGAGGTTCGCCATGTCGGCGTCGATGCCGCGCAGCTTCTTCGGCCCGGTGACCTCCGTCTCCGTCTCCGTTTGCCGCACGCTGCAGCCCATTCGCTCGAGCAGCCGGACGAACCCGAGGTCGCCCTGCATCGACTTCGTCCCGAGCCCCGGTACGACGACCGAGCCGCCGGTCACGGCGGCCGCGGCGAAGAAGTACGACGCCGCCGACGCATCCGGCTCGACCGCGTACACCGTGGCGGTGTAGCGCCCGGGGTCGACCTCGAACCGATGCCACCCTTCGCGCCGCATCGAGCCGCCGAACGCGTTCATCGCCTGTTCGGTCACTTCGATGTACGGCTTGCTCACGAGGTCGCCCTCCACCTCGAGCACCATCCCGCGGCGCGTGCAGGGTCCCACCATCAAGAGCGCGCTGAAGTACTGGCTCGAGACGCCACCGGGCATGCGCGCCGTGCCTCCCGCGAGGCCCGCTGACTCGATGCGGATCGGCGGGCAACCGTTGCCGGCGAGGCTCACGGCGGACGCCCCGAGGCTCGCGATCGCCTCGAGCAATGGGCCCATGGGGCGCTTGCGCATCGCTTCGTTGCCGTCGAGCTCGTAGGTGCCGTTGCCGAGCGCCATCACCGGGGCGAGAAAGCGCGCCGTCGTCCCGGAATTGCCGACGAAGACCGACGCCTTCGCGGCGCCGACCGTGCCGGCGCCGCCCTGGACCTCGAACGTGTGCGTGTCGGGATTCGACGCGACGGCCATGCCGAGCGCCTGGATGCCCCGCGCCATGTGTAACGTGTCGTCGCTGAAGAGCGCCCCTTCGAGCACGCTCTTGCCGTGGGCGAGCGCGGCGAGGACGAGCGCGCGGTTCGTGTAGCTCTTCGAGCCCGGCGGCTTCGCCGTGCCCCGGATCGGAGCGTCGCTCGGAACGATGGGCAGAACGGCGGGAAGAACCTGGGGGTTGCGAGCGCTTTGACCGGTCACGGGCTCCGTATACTGCAACGGCCTGCGGCCCGCACATGCGAATGCCTTGCGCGAACCCGTACGCCGGGGCACGTTTCTCGCGGGGCAGGGAGAACGTGACCGAGACGAAGCGCATTTTCATCGACGGGCAGGACGGGACGACGGGCCTCGGCATTCGCGAGCGCCTCGCGACCCGTCACGACGTGACGGTCGTCGAAATCCCGGCGGACCGAAAGAAGGACGCGGACGCAAAGCGCGAGGCGATGCGCGAGGCGGATCTCGTCATTCTCTGCTTGCCCGATGCGGCGGCGATCGAGTCGGTGCAGGCAGCCCGAGGGCTCGACGTTCGCGTCATCGACGCGAGCACCGCGCACCGGACGGCGCCCGGCTGGGCCTACGGCATGCCGGAGCTCTCGCCCGAGACCCGGCACCGCATTCGCGAAGCCCGCTTCGTGGCGAATCCCGGCTGCTATCCGACAGGGTTTCTGCTCGCAGTCCGTCCGCTCGTCGACGCGCAGATTCTCCCTGCCGATTACCCCGTCGCGGTGCACGCGCTCAGCGGGTACAGCGGCGGCGGCAAGAAGCTCATCGCTTCGTTCGCCGAGCACGAAGCCGCGTATCCCGGCAACCGCGACTGGACAGCGATGCCGTATTCGCTGACGAGCACTCACAAGCACGTGCCCGAGATGCAGGCCTTCGCTGGCCTGTCGCATCCGCCGATCTTCTGCCCGAGCGTCGGCGACTACTACCAGGGGATGCTCGTCAGCGTGCCGCTGCACGCGCGCCTTTTGCGCAAAAAGACGTCGCTCGAGGGGATCCACGGCGTTCTGGCGGAGCGGTACACCGGCGAACGGTTCGTTCGCGTCATGCCGCTCGGCGGGGGCGATGCGCTCATCGGGGGCCGCCTATCACCGACCCCGTGCAACGGCACCAACGACGTGCAGATTTTCGTCTTCGGCGACGACGAGTACCCGCTCCTCGTCGCGCGCCTCGACAACCTCGGGAAGGGCGCGTCCGGCGCGGCGGTGCAGAACCTCAACTTGATGCTCGGTTTTGACGAGGCCGCGGGCCTCTGAGACCGGCGGGGGCGGGCGTGCGAGCGTCGGTGCTTCGCCTCATGGGGCTCGCGCTCGCGGCCCAGGCAGCCGGCGGCTGCGTCGCCCCTCTGCAGGAAGAACGGCTCTACGGAGCACCCCGCCCGCGGGACGACGGCGCGCCCGACGTGGTGCCCGAGCGAAAGACGGGCCCTGTCCAGCTCGACGCCGCCATGCACGGCGCGCAACTCGAGGTGTCCGTTGCGGCCACGACCGAGTGCCGCGAAGTCGACGTCACGTCGCGCGTGCAGGACGTTTCGGTCCGCCGATCGTTCGCGGACTCGTCGCAGGAGATCGACGGCGCCCTCGCGCTGCTCGCGGCGGCGGGCGTGGGCGCACTGCAGTACGGCGCGGACCAGATCGACTGCCCGAGCGGCAGCGCGTGCTGGTCGGCGATGATCACGTCGGAATACGCCGTGCTCGCAGCGGCCGCTGTGCCCGTGGGGCTCCTCATTTACAACGCGTTTCGCGTGCGCGACGGCCGCGAGCTCGTCGCGGCTGCTCCCGAGATTCGCGAGGGGCCGTGGCGCACGTGCTCGCGCGAGCCGCTCGCGAACGAGCCGGTGTACATCCGCGTCCCCAATGCGGAGCTCTTGCAGATCACCGACGCGTCGGGGCACGCGGTCTTCGATCTGCCCGACTACGCGGCACAATACCCGCCGGCGAGCACCGTGCGGATCGTCGTTCGCCACCCCGGATCGTCGAACGTGGTCGTCGACTGGCTGCTGCCCGGATCGCCGAGCAACGGCCCCGAACCATGAGTCAGCCGTGACCCCTCATGCGGGCGGCAGCGACCGGAGCCGGGGTTTTCGCTATGTTGTCGCCAACGTTTCTTTCGTCGAGGTCTGACGCGCGCGTCATGGGACACGGCCACCATCATTCCGAGCCCACTCACCACCGCGAGCACGCGCACGATCGCGAGCGCGCGCATGATCACGGGCACGCGCACGATCACGGGCACGCACCCGAGCTCGCGCACGATCACGGGCACGCGCACGATCACCATCGCATGACTGGACCGCCCGAGAGCGGCCGCGCGTTCGCCGTCGGAATCGGCCTGAACCTCACCTTCGTCTTCGTCGAAGTGGGCTACGGCCTCCTCGCGCATTCGCTCGCCCTCGTGGCCGACGCTGGCCACAACCTCGGCGACGTCCTCGGCCTCGGCCTGTCGTGGGGCGCGATGGCGCTGGCGCAGCTCAAGCCGTCGACGCGGCGCACGTTCGGCTACCGCCGGACCACGATCATCGCGTCCGTCGTCAACGCGTTCGTGCTCGTGTTCGTGACAGGCGGCCTCACGTGGGAATCGATAGGCCGCTTGCGCTCACCGGGCGCGGCGCCCGACGGGCGCACGATGATCGCCGTCGCACTCGCCGGAACCGTGGTCAACACGATCTCGGCGCTGCTCTTTCTTCGCGGTCGCGAGAAGGACCTGAACCTCCGCAGCGCATTCTTGCACCTCGCGTCCGACGCCGTGCTCGCGGCGGGAGTGGCGGCAAGCGGCGTCGTCATCCTCTTCACGGGATGGACCTGGCTCGATCCGGCGGTGAGCATCGTGCTCGCTCTGACGATCTTCGCGGGGACGTGGTCGCTGATGAAGCGATCGCTCAATTTGATCCTCGACGCCGTGCCCGAAGGCATCGACCCGGAGCACGTGCGAGCGTTCCTCGGCGGTCTCCCCCACGTGGTCGAAGTCCACGACCTCCACATCTGGGCGATGAGCACGACGGAGACGGCGCTCACGGCGCACCTCGTCATGCCGAACAACGCCTGCAAGCCCTCGTTCCTCGGCGAAGTGTGCTCCGAGCTCCACGAAAAGTTCGACATCGATCACGCGACGCTACAGATCGACCCCGAGGACGCGCCGTCCCCCTGCATGCTCGCCCCCGAGGAACACGTCTAAGACTTTGTGGGATCCAAAGCTCGAAGAGAGGGGGACCGCTACGGCGCCAAGACGCCAAAGGGAGAGCGCGAAGATCCGTTTGATGCGCGTGCTGAGCCGCTCTTGCTCGGCGCCCTGGCGTCCTTTGGCGTCCTGGCGGTTCATCTTCTGCTCTCGCCTGCCTTCGCGCTGGTATAAGGTCGCCCGTTCATGGCCCCAAGCGGCCCTTCCCCGGCGCTCCGCGCTTTCGTGTTCTGGACGGTCCGCCGCGGTCCCCTCCTCTGGATCGTCGCGCTCCTCCTCGGCGCGCCCGCGGCGTATCGCACCGCGTATCTCTATTTGCATCTGCACGGCGAGGTGGAGGAGCTCTTGCCGCGCGAAGCGCCGAGCGTCCGCGCGCTCGACGCGCTGCACGCTCGGAGCCCCGGCCTCGAGTTCCTCGGCGTCGTGACCGAAGTGCCCGACGCGGCGCTCCTGCCGCAAGCGGAGCGCTTTCTCGACGATCTCGCCGCGCGCATCCGGACGTATCCGCCGGCGCTCGTCCGCGACGTGCGCGCGAACAACGTCATCGCGAAGCGCTTCGTCGAAGACCGCGCGCCGCTCTACACGGACCTCGGCGACCTCGAAGAAATCCTCCGGCGCATCGAAGCAAGACGCGACTACGAAGTCACGAAAGAAGGCGGATCGCTCCTCGACGAGGACGAGAAGCCGCCGTCCCTCGACATGGACGACGTCGAATCCAAGTACAAGCACCGGACCGACGATGTCACCGACCGCATGGACAGCGTGCCGTTGAAAGCGGCGCTCATCACCGTCGAGACGAACGCCGGCGATGACATGGCGAGCCGCGAGCGCGCCCTCCTCGATCGCGTGAAGGCCGACGTGGCGGCGCTCGAGCCCGAGACCTATGCGGCGGGACTGCGGGTCGGATTCGCGTCGGACGTCGCCATCAACGTCGAAGAGAAGGAGGCGCTCGAGGCCGATCTCTCGCTCTCCTCGGTGCTCGTCATCTTCGCCGTGATGGCGGTCATCGTCCTTTATTACGGCTGGTGGATGAGCGTCCCCGTCCTCATTCCTCCGCTCCTCCTCGCCACGGTGTACGCGTTCGGCGCCGCGTCCTTGCCTCCGTTCGACGTCACGGCGCTCAATTCGAACACGGCGTTTCTCGGCTCGATCATCATCGGCAACGGCATCAACGTGGGCCTGATCCTGCTCGCCCGGTATCGGGAAGAACGGATGCGCGGCCTCGGCGTGGACGACGCGCTCGTCGTCGCCGTCTGGGGGGCGCGCACCGGCACGTTCGCGGCCGCGTTTGCGGCGAGCGTCTCGTATGCTTCGCTCGCGATTACCGAGTTTCGCGGGTTCCGCCAATTCGGCTACATCGGCGGCATCGGCATGCTCGCCTCGTGGGTGACCGCGTTCCTGCTCGTGCCGCCCCTCCTCAAGTGGCTCGATCGCGAGCCGCCTCGCCCGCGCCGCACGTCGCTCCCGCCGGGGCTCGGCACGTCCTTCGTCTCGTGGATCGAGCGGCGCGCCACGGTCATCGTCGTGATTGCGCTCGCGCTCACTGCGTCGTCCATCGCGCTCGTCCGGCGATTCGACACGACGCACCTCGAATACGATTTCAACAAGCTGCGCCGCGCGGACACGTGGAAATCCGGCGAAGGGTATTGGGGCCGGAAGATGGACGCCATCCTCGGCCATTATCTGACGCCCACGGTCATTCTCTGCGACACGACGGCCCACGCGCGCGCGATCGAGACGCTCGTGCGCGACTCGGTCGAGCACGGCGATCTCGGCCCGCTCGTCGCCCGCGTCGTCAGCGCGAAGGACGTCTTGCCCGAGGACCAACCGGCCAAGATCGCCGAGGTCCAGCGCATTCGGGAGGCGCTGACGCCGAAAATTCGCTCGCTCTTGACCCCCCAGCGGCGCGACCAGATCGACAAGTTCCTCGGTCCGGAGACGCTCGCGCCCTTCGCCGCGGCCGATCTTCCCGCATCGCTCACGACGGGACTTCGCGAGAAGGACGGTTCGATCGGCCGGGCGCTCCTCGTGTATCCACGTCCGTCGAACGAGCTGTGGCGCGTCGAGACGATGCACCGATTCGTCTCCACGTTGCGCGGGCTCGCGGCCACCGGTAGCGGCGGTGACGTGGGCGCCGCGTCGGTCGCGGGCTCGATCCCGCTCTCGAGCGACATCCTGAATTCCGTCATGCGCGACGCGCCCATCGCCATCCTCGCGTCGTTCGCGGGCGTCGTCGCCGTCGTCCTCGTCGTGCTCCGCGCGAAACGCGCGTCGTTTTACGTCATCGGATCGCTGGTCTTCGGAGTTCTGTGGCTGGCGGGCGCGATGATGGCGCTCGGAATCAAGATCAATTTCACGAACTTCATCGCATTCCCGATCACGCTCGGCATCGGCGTCGATTACTCGGTCAACGTCATGACCCGCTACGTCCTCGACGGGGAGCGCGACGTGCAGCGCGCGGTCCGCGCCACCGGCGGCGCCGTGGCGCTTTGTTCGCTCACGACGATCATCGGGTATTCTTCGCTCCTGCTCGCGAAAAATCGCGCCCTTTTCTTGTTCGGGCTCCTCGCCGTCCTAGGCGAAGTCGCGTGCTTGACCGCCGCGGTAATCGCGCTTCCCGCGTTTCTCGCTCTCGTGCAACGCCGCCGCAAGGAGTAGCCTCCGTCCCGCGATGGCCGAAGCGAATACGACGAAGTACCGGTGGCGCTTCTTTCGAGCAGGCAACGTGGCGCAAGTCACGCTGGCCAACGGGGCCGACCTCGCGAATCTCGCAAATCTCGACCAGAAGCTCTGGGTCGTTCTGGCCTGCCCCACGCGCGGGCTCGAGATCGACGCGCGAACGTTGGACTTCGTCGATACGGATCACGACGGGCGCATTCGCCCTCCCGAGATTCTCGGGGCCATTGCCTGGGCGCAGAGCATCTTCGGCAATCTGGATTTGCTCTTCAAAGGGGGTGACGGCGTCCGTCTCGCCTCGATCAACCGCGAAACCGACGCGGGCAAAGAAGTCCTCGCGGGCGCGCAGCGCGTTCTGAAGAACCTCGGGACGCCCGACGCGGAGGTCATCACGCTCGCGGACGTCGGCGACACGCAGAAGATCTTCGAGGCCACGCGATTGAACGGGGACGGCATCCTGCCGGCGGATTCGGCCGACGACCCAGGGGTCAAGACGGCGATCGAAGAAATCATCGCCGCGATGGGCAGCAAGGCGGACCGGAGCGGCAAGCCCGGCGTCGACCAGGAGACGGTCGACCGGTTCTTCGACCAGGCGGTCACCTACACCGATTGGCTCGATCGGGGTGACCACGATCCCGCGGTGCGCGTCCTCGGCCCTCGCACGGACGACGCCGCGGCGGTTCTCGCCGCGGTCCTCACGAAAGTCGACGACTACTTCGCGCGCTGCGCCCTCGCGGCGTACGACGGTCGCGTCACGGCGGGCCTTACCGTGACGGACGCGGAAATCGCCTCGCTCGCGGGGACGGAGATTGCCCCGGAGGACGCGGGCGTCGGCAAGCTTCCGATCGCACGGTGCGAAGCGGGCCGGCCGATGCCGCTCGGCGACGGCGTCAATCCAGCCTGGCGCGCGCGCACGGATGCGTTCGCGCGCGCGGTGGTCGCCCCGTTCTTGGGCGACGGCAAGACCTCGTTGACCGAAGCCGAATGGACCGACGTCAAGGGCCGCTTCGCGCCATACCGCGCGTGGATGGCCGAGCGGCCCGCGAGCGCGGCGGTGGCTGGGCTCGGGCCCGATCGCGTACGCGCCCTCGCGCGCGGCGACGTGCGAAGAGCGATCACGGATCTCGTCGCGCAGGACGCGGCGCTCGCGCCCGAAAGCAACCAGATCGAAGCGATCGAAAAGACGATTCGATTCCAGCGCGATCTCGTCTCGCTGCTCCGCAATTTCGTGAACTTCGCCGACTTCTACCAGACGCGCCTCGCCGCGTTCCAGGCAGGCACGCTCTACATCGACGGACGGAGCTGCGATCTGTGCCTGCCCGTCCACGACGTCGCCAAGCACGCGACCCTCGCGACCCTCGCGCGGGCGTATCTCGCGTATTGCGAATGCACGCGCCGCAAGGACCCGGAGAAGATGATCATCGTCGCGGCCGTGACCGGCGGCGACATCGACAACATGATGGCCGGGCGAAACGGCGTCTTTTACGACCGCAAAGGCAACGACTGGGACGCGACGATCACGCGCATCGTCGAGAACCCGATCAGCGTGCGGCAGGCGTTCCTCGCGCCGTACAACCGGTTCATGCGTCTCATCGAGGAGCAGATCACGAAACGCGCGGCGACCGCCGAAGAGGCCTCGAACAAGTCGCTGCAAGAAGGCGCCGTGGCGACGGCGACCGCCGACAAGGTCGACGCCGCGGCCGCAGCCGCGGAGAAAAAAGCGGAAGCACCGAAGAAGATCGACGTCGGCACGGTCGCGGCCATCGGCGTCGCGGTCGGCGGCATCGCGACGTTCTTTTCGAGCATCGCGGCGACCTTCCTGGGCCTCGGCATGTGGATGCCCGCCGGGATCATCGCGCTGATTCTCGCCATCTCGGGTCCGTCGATGCTCATCGCGTGGCTGAAGCTGCGCCAGCGCAACATCGGTCCGATCCTCGATGCCAACGGATGGGCCGTGAACGCCTTTGCGCGCATCAACGTGCCTTTCGGCGGCGCGCTCACCTCCACCGCGAAGCTCCCGCCCGGCGCGTCGATCTCGTTCCGTGATCCGTTCGCCGAAAAGCGGCGGCCATGGCTTCTCTATTTCGTGGTGCTCCTCGTGCTCGGCCTCGGCGCGATCTGGGCCCTTGGACGATTGGACGCCTACCTGCCCGACGGGGCGAAGAGCGAAACGATTCTGCATAGGAACGAGACGCCCCCCTCCCCGCCAGTGCCTTAGTCATTGGCAAATGCCGGCCAATATGCAATCAGTGCCGGCTCCATGGCTCATCACTCCTGCTTGGCCCGTCGCTCGGGCGCGCTCCTCGCCGTCTCCTCTCCCGCCGCCTTCGCCCTTTTCGCGTCGCTGGCGACCTTCGCGTCGAGCGCGAACGCCGACCCCATCATCGGCGTCCCACCTCCGGACCCCACCGCGCTCGTCGCCGCCCCGAAAGCCGGCGAAGACGTCCCCGCGTTCGGCCATTCGCACGACGACACCACCGCGACGATCTCCGCGGGCGGACAGCTCTCGACGGGCAACTCGCAGCTCCTTGCGGTGACGGGCAACGGCCAGTTTTCGATGCGCCGCGGCGACGATGGCTTCGGCGCCTCGCTCATCGGCAACTACGGCCAGAGCGCCCCCTACGGCGAGACGCCGGTCGACACCACGGAGAACATCCAGGGCCGCCTTCGTTACGACCGCTTCCTGACCGACCGGCTGAGCCTCTTTCTCATAAGCACCGGAAGGCATGATCGCTTCCAGGGACTCGAGTTCCGGCTCAATATCGACCCGGGCGCGAAGTACCTATTCGTGAACTCCGATCAGACGAAGCTATGGGGCGAAATCGGTTACGACTTGCAATACGATTACCGCCTCGGTTCCGCGGTCTACGGGCAGGGAATCGACCGCAAAGCGGTGGATCACTCGGTGCGTGCGTTCGTCGGCTTCAAGCACTCCTTCAACAAGGCCGTCACGGTCACGACAGGCATCGAGTATCTCCAGAGCTTCGTGTCCTCGCAGCTGGAGCGCCTCGATGACGATTCGCGCATCAACTACGATCTCCTCTTCGCCTCGCAGATCGCGGGCGGCCTCTCGCTCGGCCTCGGATTCAGTGCGCGGTACGACTACAACCCGCTTCCTGGGAAAACCGATACCGATACGACGACGACGATAAGCCTCATCTACGCGCTCGCCCAGACGCCGTCGACTCCGAAGCCTCCCCCCCCGCCTCCCTGCGTGCCGCCGCCGCCCCCGCCCCCGCCGACGACGGCCCCGCCCGGGCCCCCGCCTCCACCGATGACGCCGACGCCGACGCCGCCGGCGACGATGCCTGTGCCGGACGCGCCCTCGACGACGGCGCCTGCGTCCCCGAGCGCCACGCCGGCCGCGCCGCCGACCCCGTAGCGGCGCCCGCAGGACAAAAACGACCCGCGCCCCCCACTTCGCGGGCGCTTCTCCCTTGCCGGCGGCCTGCGGAGGCCCGAAGGGTGAGCGCATGGACGCGCTCCCTTGGGCCCGGCTGCAGTTCGCCTTCACGATCACGTACCATTACTTGTTTCCGCAGCTCACGATGGGCCTCGCGCTCCTGCTCGTCGTGATGAAGGCGCTCGCGCTTCGAACGGAAGACGAGCGCTGGAACGACCTCGCGCGCTTCTGGGGTCACGTCTTCGCGCTGAACTTCGCAGTCGGCGTCGTCACGGGCATTCCCCTCGAGTTCCAATTCGGGACGAACTGGGCGCGTTTCTCGACGGCCGCAGGCGGCGTCGTCGGCTTCACGCTCGCGATGGAAGGGCTCTTTGCCTTCTTCGCCGAATCCACCTTTCTCGGGCTCTTTCTTTTCGGCGAGAAGAAGCTCGGCCCCCGAGGCCACTTCTTCGCCGCGTTCATGGTCTTCGCCGGCTCCTGGCTGTCGGGCTACTTCATCATCGTCACGAACGCCTTCATGCAGCACCCCGTGGGCTACGCGCGCTCGCCCGAGGGAGTTTTCTCGCTCGCCGATTTCGAGACATACGTATTCAACCCTTGGGCGATTTGGGAATACACACACACGATGACGGCCGCCGTCATCACGGGCGCGATGGTCGTCGCGTCGATCGCGGCGTTCTGGCTGCTCGAAGGCAAGTACACGGCCCACGCGCGCGCGGCGCTCCGCCTCGCGGTCGTTGCGGGTCTCGTCGCCGCCATGCTCCAGCTCTTTCCGACCGGAGACCGCCAGGGCAAACTCGTCGCCGAATACCAGCCGATCGCACTCGCCGCGATGGAAGGCAAATTCGAGAGCACCGCGCGCGCCGAGATGGCCATCATCGGCCAGCCGAACGTCGAGGAACGGCGCCTCGAGAATCCGATCGTGGTGCCCGGCGTATTGAGCTTTCTCGCTTACGGGTCATTCGGCGCCACCGTCGTCGGGCTGAACGACGCGCCGCGCGACGAGTGGCCCGACAACGTGGAGCTCCTCTATTTCGCGTACCACATCATGGTCGGCATCGGCACGCTGCTTTTCGCGCTCCTCGGCCTTGCCGCGCTGCTCCTCTGGCGCGGGACGCTACACCGAACGCGACCCGTGCTCTGGATGCTGATGCTCGCGTTCCCGTTTCCGTACATCGCGACGACCGCGGGTTGGACGACCGCGGAGCTCGGACGGCAGCCGTGGATCATCTACGGGCTTTTGCGAACGAGCCAGGGCTCCTCGACTTCGGTCGCGGCGGGAGACGTCGCTTTCACGACCATCGGATTCATGGGGCTTTACCTGCTCGTCGGCATTCTCTTCATCGTGCTTTTCTTGCGGCAAATCGCACGGGGACCGCTGCCGCTTCCCGAGACGAGCCCGGCGCACTCTGCCGCTTGAACCGCGCGCGAAGCAAGAAAGGCGCTCGCCCATGCACGCAATCTGGTTTGCCATGTTGAGCTCGATGTTGACGGCCTACGCCGTTCTCGACGGCTTCGACTTCGGTGCGGGGGTCGTGCACCTGTTCGTCGCGAAGACGGAAGAGGAGCGAGGGCGAATCCTCGCCGCGATCGGGCCTTTCTGGGACGGCAACGAGGTCTGGCTCGTCGCGTCGGGCGGCGTCTTCTTCTTCGCGTTTCCGCGCGCCTACGCCGCCGCGTTCAGCGGGCTCTATCTGCCGCTCGTCATCGTCCTATGGCTATTGGTTTTGCGCGGACTCTCGATCGAATTCCGGTCGATCCTCGCCAATCCCTTGTGGCGCTCCGGATGGGACACCGTGTTTTCCGTCGCGTCGAGCGTGATGGCGCTCGTCCTCGGCGTCGCGCTCGGAAACGTGATCCGCGGTGTCCCGCTCGGCAACGACGGTACGTTTCATGAAGACCTTTTCGCCATTGCAGGGCCCGCCGTCGGAGCGATCGATCCGTTCACGGCGCTTTACGGCCTCTTCGCGTTGTGCGCGCTCGCCGCGCACGGCGCGACGTTCGTCCTGTGGAAAACCGAAGGCGCGTTGGCCGTACGAAGCCGAAAAGCCGCTCGCATCCTGTGGATAATCACGTTCGTGCTCGGAGCCGTCGTCATGGGGTCCACGGCCTTGAGCCAGCCCACCTTCCTCGACCACCTCGTGGCGCGCCCATGGCTATGGCCCATGCCCGCGTGGACAATCACGGCCGCGGCCATCACGCTTCGGTCACTCGCGACCCATCGCGAGGGACACGCATTCGCGGGCTCGTGCGGGTTTCTCGCGTCGCTCTTGTTGACGGCGGCTGGAGCCCTGTATCCCACGATACTCCGATCGACGATCGACGAGGCGTATACGCTCGATTCGACCAATGCCGGGTCCGCCCCGGCGGCGCTCGGGGTGGCTCTCGGCGTGACGCTCTTCGCACTGGCTCTCGCGGTTTCGTACTTCGTGTATTTGTTTCGTGCCTTCGAAGGCAAGGTGCGAAGCGCAGACACGTCGCGCATTCACTGAGCGCTTGCGAGACACGTGCGATGCCGGCCACCCGGCGCACGACGGCGGTATTCGGCACGCGCGCTGCAGTGGCGCGCAGCGAGCCACGCGAATGTTTCGGAGAATTAGCAACGGCTCCCGCATCCTTCGGTAGCTTTCGGGGCCGCGCGCAGACCTGAAGGAAGCGCCGCGCAGACAGGGAGTCGACAACAATGCCCACGGAGGCCGGCACGGCACTGCGAGTGATCTCCTCCGCCAAAGGGACCGCCACGAAGGACCACGCGGCCAGCCCCGCCCTCCATCGCCCGCCCACTCCTTGGCCGGCGGCCATCAAGGCCCTCTCGTCCCGCGTGGCGC
>DATHQY010000264.1:0-8759 GCA_035482215.1 Polyangiaceae bacterium
AGGCCTGCCCGCGACAGCTTGATGGCCGACACGAGCTGGTGAATCGCGGCCTCCTGGCCGAAGACGACATTCGCGAGCTCCGGCTCCAGGTTCTTCAGCCGATCGCGGTCGCTGGTCGAGACTTCGCGGGGCGGGATCTGCGCCATTCGCGCCAGGACGTGTTCGACGTCCTCGACCGTGACGACGTTCTCCGTCGCAGCCGCTGTCTCCGCGGCCGTTCCCACGGATGCGCCATTCGCGGCCGGAGGCGGGAGCAGGAGCTTCTTGGCCGCGCCGCTCTCGTCGATGAGATCGATCGCCTTGTCCGGCAGCTTGCGGTCGTGCAGGTACTTCGCTCCGAGCTCCGCGGCGGCACGGAGCGCCTCGTCCGTGTACCGGACGCCGTGAAACTCCTCGTACTGCTTGCGCAGGCCCTCGAGGATCTTCACCGTATCGTCGATGCTCGGTTCGCCGACTTCGACTCGCTGGAAGCGCCGTGCCAACGCACGATCGCGCTCGAAGTGCTGACGAAACTCCTGGAACGTCGTCGACCCGATGCAGCGGAGCCGTCCGCTCGCGAGGGCCGGCTTGAGCAGGTTGCTCGCGTCCATGCTGCCGCCACTCGTGGCGCCGGCGCCGACAATCGTATGGATCTCGTCGATGAACAAGATCGCGCTCGGCAGCTTCTGCAGAGCCTTCATCACGGCCTTGATCCGCTCTTCGAAGTCGCCGCGGTAGCGCGTTCCCGCGAGGAGCGACCCCATGTCGAGCGCATAGACCGTGGCGTCGAGCAGCGGCTTGGGTACCTCGCCGCGCACGATCTTGAGCGCCAGACCCTCGGCAATCGCCGTCTTGCCCACGCCCGCGTCGCCCACGAGAAGCGGGTTGTTCTTCTTGCGCCGCGCCAGAATCTGCACCACGCGCGCGACTTCGTTCTCGCGGCCGACCAGCGGATCGACGCGAGAATTGCGCGCTTCTTCGTTCAAGTTGACGCAGTACGCCTTCAGCGGGTCGCGCGACGGGCGCGGCGCGTCGCTCTCGGCTTCGCCGCCGCCCGCGGTCGGTTCGACCGCATCTTCGTCGAGCTTCGAGACGCCGTGCGAGACGTACGAAACGACGTTGAAGCGAGTCGCCCCCACGTCTTCGAGCGCGCTGACCGCGTAGGAATCCCGCTCGGCATAGATCGCGATGAGCACGTTCGCGCCGGTGACTTCCTGCTTGCCGCTCGACTTCACATGGTTCACGGCCCGCCGGATCGCGCGCTGGACGCCCAGCGACGGAGACGGCGCCGTACCGTCGGCCCTCGCGTCTTCGGGCAGCTCTTCCATCTCTTCCGTCAAGAAGTGGTCGAGCCGTTTCTTCAGGGCGGAGGGATCGCCTCCCGCGTGGCGGACGACGTTCGCCGTCGCCTCGTCGAGCAGAAGGGCGTAGAGCAGGTGTTCGATCGTCACGTACTCGTGGCGCCGTCGCGCGGCGTCGTTCTGGGCCACGTTGAGAGCAATTTCGACCTCGGGACTAATCCTCATGCGTCACTTCTCATTCCGGCTCGGATGTGAGCAGAAGCGGATGCCCGCGTTCTTGCGCGTCGCGCATAACCTCGGCGACCTTGGTTTCGGCCACGTCTCGAGGGTACGAGCCGGCGACTGCTCTCCCTTTTTTGTGCACGGTCAGCATCACATGCAACGCCTCCGTCTCCGTCTTGTGGAAAAAACGGCGGAGCACCTCGACCACGTATTCCATCGTCGTGAAGTCGTCGTTGTGAAAAATGACCTTGTAACGCCGAGGGATGGCCGTCTTCTGGCGCTCCTCGACGTCGATGTCTTCACGTCGCTCCGGATCTTTGGGGGCCTGGGGCATGGATCGCCCTTTCGACAATAACTCCCCTGCATTCGAGTTCAACGATGGCCGAGCATGTCGGCGTGGAGTTTTCTGGAGAAGCCTGGGCTCGTTTCCGACAACATTGGCCATGCTTAGCTGCTCGAGGAGAGCTCCCCGTTTCGCCTCGGTTTTCGGATGGGTCCCGACGCCGAAGGCCGCCGGGACGGACGAGTACGCACGTCGCCTCCGCGCGGGGACCCCGGCGGGCCGGGTCGCGCGGGATGGCGTAGACTCGCCTTCATGCCCCGCGGCGACTCGAACGGTGCGACCGATGCGCTCGTGCGGGCCATTCTCTCGCTCGGGGACGCCGCTTTGCGAACCCAGTACGTCGTGAGCGTGATCAAGGCGTCGCCCGTCAATCGGCTGGCGGAGCTTCTCGACCGACTCTGCCGTCGTGCCGAGCAGGCGGAGTCCACCTCGCGCGAAGCGCTGATAGCCGTGGTCGATGCGCTCAACACCGGGGGTGTGGCCAGCGAAGTCCAGCTCCTGCGCGAGCAGGCGTTGGGGGAGTCGCTCCTCTCGCTCGAAAGGCTGCTCCGCCACCCGGCGCGCGGTCTCGCTGCGGATCCTTCGCGATCGAGCGCGCCGCCGCCCGGACCGAGCGCACGCGCTGCCCCTTCGAAGGCGGAACGCGGTATGACGCTGGGCGAGCGGAAGTCGCTCGCGCGCAAGCCCGATCGCGAGACGATGCGCAAGCTCCTCGCGGATCCACACCCGCATGTCGTTCAGAGGTGCCTCGAGCACCCGCGCGCCACGGAGGACGACATCTTGCCGCTCGCGGCCAGGCGCACCGCGAAGGCCGAGGTGCTCGCGGAAATCGCGCGATCGCGCTGGCTTCATCGGCCGCGCGTGCGCATGGCGCTGGTGCTCAATCCGGCGACGCCCCCGGAGATCGCGGCGCGGCTCGTGGGCCTTCTCCTCCGCCCGGAGCTCGAGCGTGTCGCGCGCGCGCCGAACGTCTCGCACGGTGTGCGGGCGCTCTGCCTCGACCACCTCGCGCGCCGTCCGCCGGCGGCGGTGGGCCCTTCGCCGGGCTCGCATTAGCCCCGACCGCGTTCACCCGGAGCGCTGCGCCGTTGAGCGAAGTGCCCCCCCGGTGTCCCGAGGACACGCGGCGTCGGCCCGCGACACTCGACCCCTCGCGCCAGGGAACCCCGCGGCCCAATAAGTTGGTCACAGGCCTTCCATTGCCTTGGCAATGAAGTGCCTATAGCGCGGCCGATTTCGCGCGGGTTCGGGGTGGCCGCGGGCGGCGACTTCGCGGCCGCGGGCCGCATTTTGCGCATTCGAAGGGCGTTTCCGTGAGTTGGCACGCGACGTGTTTCTTGGGCCGGGAATGCACCCCGTATTCTTCGGTTTGAAGCGCGCGTACTACGCGACGCTCGGGCTCACGCGACGGACTCTCGACAAGATGGGGCTCACCGCGGCTCGCATGGACATGCTCTACGTGATCCACAAGAGGGGGCGGTATCCGACGCAACAAGGCGCGCTGTGGCGCACGCTGGGTGTGTGCCCCTCGGTAGTCAGCCGCATGCTCAAACGGCTCGAAGAAATGGGCTACGTGGAACGCGACGTCGTCACCAACGATACGCGTAAGCGGACGGTCACGCTGACGACCCAAGGGCGGGCGCGCATCCTGCGTGCGATCCGGCAATTCATCGGGTGGGGCTACGCGGAGCTGGCGCTTCGTTCGGCGCTCGAGCCCGACCACTGGCATAGCGAATGGCGCACGCATGTTGCCGTCTCGCGTGCCGAAGAATTCCTGCGGTTGATACGGCTTGCCTTCGGCGATCGCGCTTCGCTCGTCGTTTACACGAGCGGCCTGCGTGACGACCAACTCCCGCGCGCGATGACCCTCGTCTCTCGGTGGGTGAGTTAGCGCGGCCTCGTTGGCCTCGATCGAACGCGCCGCGGTCGACGTGCGGACGGCACTCTGCACGCCAGGGAAAGGCGGGACCGACCCGTCGGGCCGTCCGCCGCCGATCAGCCTTCTTCTTCTTCGATTTCCCAGCGTGCGAGCGCGGTCATTCCGATGGCGGACGCGCACGACGCGCAAAGCGGTGCGTCCTCCAAGGTGACCTGATCACCACGAGCCCACAGGTACACGCCGCGACCCTCGATGCCGTAGGCGTCTTCGTCGTCTTGTTCGTCGAGGACGGCACCGCACGCGTCGCATCGCGTCTCGCGCTTGGCTGCAAAGAGCGCCTCGTGCGACACCACGCGAAACGCACCTGGATCGGGCGACGCGTTTTTCGCCGGGACGCTCGCGGCCTGCAGCGCAGACACCGCGGGCTCATTCTCCGGAGAAGCCCTCGGCGGCACGAAAGGCATTGACCCCTTGCTCACGCGCTCGGTCGACCACGATAGCGCGCGCCGACGCAGACGCAACGCACGCGCGGCATGACTGCTCGCCCGGCGCGATTCCTCGCGACTTCGCGGCCTCGCGACTTCGCGGCCTCGCGGCCTCCTGCGACCTCGCACGATCTCGCGCCACGCGTGGGCGCCCTGGCCTCGGGGCTACCCGAGCAACAAAAATGCCGTCGCCGCGAGAACGAGGACCACGGCGAGCACGATGATGACGACCACCCACGGAGGCACATGCGTGCCCGGGATCTCGATGCTCTCGTCTTCGGGGCGAGCGGGCGGGCGGCCCGAACGTGCGTGCGGCGGCGTCGAAAGGCGAGGCAACGGGAGCAGGTGACCCGCGGCAGGCGCAAGAATCGCCGTCGACGCGAGGCCCTGCGGGGCGCCGGAGCCGGGCCCATGCGAATGGGCGGGCGGGGCGACCGAGATGGCGTCCGCGGTGACGCGCCGGTTCGGCTCGGTGAGGTCCGCCGATTCTTCTGGCAGGACGTACTTGCGGTACTTGAGAGGCTCAGTGTCCGCCTCCGGACCGCGCAATCCCTCGCCGTCGAATTGAACGACGATGACCGTGATGTTGTCGTGTCCACCGCCCTGGTTCGCCCGCTCCGTCAGGAGCTTGCACGCGTCGATGGGCTCTGTGGTCGAGCGAAGCGCTTCGCGGATGTCCTCGAACCGGACCATGCCGCTCAGGCCGTCCGAGCAAAGGAGCAGCGTGTCGCCCTGGCGAAGCTCGCAATAGGTGAGATCGACCTGCACCGTGTCGGACGTGCCGAGCGCTTGGAGAATGATGTTGTTGTGTTCGAACGTCTCGGCTTCTTCTTCGGTCAGCTGGCCCGCTTCGATGAGTTGGTTGACGAGCGATTGGTCGCGCGTCAGTTGCACGAGTTGGCCCTGCCGCATCAAATAGCCGCGCGAATCACCGACCTGCGCGAGAAACAAGTGATCGTCCACGAGGGCGGCCGCCGTGACGGTGGTGCCCATGCCGCGGCGTGTGCGATCGACCTTCGCGTCCTGGAAGATCCGCAGGCCCGCCGCCTCGATGGCTCGAACGAGCTTGCGGGCGAGCTCGTCGCGCGTCGGCGGATGGCCGTCGTCCACAGTGTCGATCATCCGCTCGTAGAGCATGTCGACCGCGAGCTGGCTTGCGATTTCACCGGCCGCCGCCCCGCCCATGCCGTCGCACACGGCGAAGAGGGCGCCATGGGGGCCCACCACGCTCGCGCGATTGCTCTCGAGCAGCCCGCGCGCCTTTCGGCTGACGTCGGCGACGAGGAAGTTGTCCTCGTTGTGTTCGCGGATCTGCCCGACGTCCGTGCGGGCGAACAACTTGACGCGGATCTCGCCTGCCGCGACCGTACCGGTCTTGTTCGAGCCGCCGGCGACCGCGCCGGGGCTGGGGGTATCAGGCTGCGTCACGAGAAGACGGTCTCCGTGGTCATGCTCAGGCGCGACCCGTGTCGACGTCGAAGCGGAAGAGCTGCTGTCCGATGCGGAAATGGTCGCCGTGCCGGAGACGAACCTCCTCCCGGATCTGCAAGAAGGTGCCGTTGGAGGACCCTAGATCGGCCAAGGCAAAACGGCGTGGCGCGCGACTGCCAGTCCCCCCGCTTTGAATTCGAACGACGGCGTGCCGGCGGGACAAGAACGGATCGTCGGTGAAGACGACATCCCCCGATTCGCGTCCGATGACGGTTTCGCCTTTGCGCAAATGGAATACGTCTCGCACAACGCCTTCTACGGTCCGTTGACTGAGGCGCGCATAGCGGGGGGCCGCGGGAGTTCCGAAAAGAAGCGTCCCGTTCTCGGACGCCATGCCGAACCCCTCCTCCGCATGCTTCACGACCTCAAACCTTAGCACCTGTTGTCCGACCAGAAACAACTCTTGATCCCCGAGGAGCTGCTCGGAATTGGGCAGTTGTGCGCCGGGACTGCCCTGGTTAGCCGCCAGGTTGGCCATCCCCGGTTGCCCGGCTTGTCCCGCTTGTCCCGCTTGTCCCGCTTGTCCCGCTTGCCCCGCCAGCCCGGCTTGCCCCGCCAGCGGTCCCGTCTGGCTTCCTTGGCCTCCTCCTTGGCCGGAGCCGCCGGAGAACGGGTCGTGTGTCGCGAAAGGAATGCGGACGAAGATGCCGTTCGTGCTCCCGAGATCGCGAAGGAAGTACGAGCCGCCCTGGAACGAGATGCGGGCATGGCGCGGCGAGACATAGCGATCGTCGGCAATGACGATGTCGCCTTCGGAGCGCCCGAGGTCGGTGGTCTCGCCGAGGTTGTAGGTGGGGCCTTCTCCGCCGTCCCGCGCGATGAGAACGAGCCGCGGACGCATCGGGGACGGCGAGCGCATGGCGACGGTCGTCGCCGCCGGGGGCGCGACAGCGTAAGCGTTACGCGGCGGCGACACCGGCTCGCCGGGCAGCGAGTGCATCGCGTGGGGCACCCCGGCGTCTTCGGGCGGCGAGGGATGCATCGTCGGCGCGGCCGACGAACGAAAGCCCGGACCCGCGGCGCCCGCACCCGCGCCGCCGAGAGGCGGCGGCCGCAGCGATCCGCGCGGCGCCTCCGTCATCGACGCCCCGCAGAAGCGACAGAACGGAGCGGTCCCGTCCGAAGGTCCGTGGCAACGCGGGCAACTTCGCGTCTGCGACCCGGCCGCCGCTTGATCGCGAAGCTCGACGACGCGGCTCGGCGCGATCGGAGGCGCCGGAGGAAGCGACCCGCGAAGGGGGCGCAGATCGCCGCTCGCTTCGCGCGGCGGCGTCGACTGGGCGAGGAGGTGCCCGCATGTCACGCAAAACCGCAGGTTCTTCTGGTTACGGCTCCCGCAGAGCGGACAGGCGACACGGTCTTCCGCCGTAGGCGGCTCGGCCCGCCGGGAGAACTGTAGCTCCGGTGCAGGAGGCCGCGCCGCGGGAACATGGCTCTTGCCGGCGGGAACGAAATCTTCGTCCGAGGCCGTGGCGACGCCTTGCGGCGGCGTCGGCGTCGCAAGACGCGGAGCCAAGCGTTGGCCGCATTCCTCGCAGAAAATGAGATGCCGCGGATTGTCGCGGCCGCACGTCGTGCAAATCACGCTGCACGATGGGACAACGGCGCGCGGTCCACCGTCAAGTTGACGCGCGTTCCCGCGCTCCTTTTCTTGCGCCGTGCTTCGAGAAGGCGTTCGGGCACGGCCGACGGCCGGGCTGGTAGCCGCGCACTCATAGCGGCTCGCGCGCTTCGAGCGCGAGCTCGAGGCCGATGATGTGCGAGACCCCCGCCTCGTGCGACAGAGTGCTCGAATCGACGAAGGAGTGCAGATAAACCGGGCGGTAGGCGAGCGAGATCCCGAGGAGCGACCGCCCCGAAAGCTCCACTTCGACGCCGACGCCCAGCGCCGCCGTCAGACCCCACGTGTCGAGCGACCATTCGTTTCCGTACCCGGCGAGACCCAGCCCCAGGAGCGCGAATGGCGTCACGACACGGCCCGTACGGAAGTAGCGGCGCACTTCCGCCCGCGCTTGTTGCAGAATGGCGAGCCGGTAGAGTTCGCCGGGGTCCTGCTTCGAGAACTCGTAGGCCCCCCCCACGTACCAATCCTCGGCGAGGCGCGCGCCCACCCGAACCGCGATTCCGCCTCCCGATCCGAGGATGCAGGGGTTCGCCGTGTCTGCGCAGATCGGACCGGGCGCGGCCACGCCTTCGACGGTGAAGGCGACGCCGTATTGAAGAAATGTGCGATTGGGCGGAGGAAGCCGCGCGAAGGCCTCCGCGGCAGGCGCAGCCTCCGCGTCTTCCGCTGCGGCCGTTCGGGGCCCGACGGACGCAACCGCGGCGCACGCGACGCCCACGAAACGAACGAGACACGACGCAACGCGACAGTTTGCAGCCGGCCTCACGCTCCGTACAGTACTCCTCCTCGGACGGCAGGGCATCTTGCGGGGTTAGAGACAGCACGTTGGCGTTGACAGGCCGTGGCTGGTTCGCATACTCGCCGTGCTTCGAGCAGCAGACGGGAAAAGTCGCGCGGACGAACTCGAAGGGGCGCGAGGCTTGCGGTCGCACGGCGACGAGTTACACGTGGGCGAAAGCGCGGAGAGCGACAGACCGATGGAGATCTTTCTCGACAAACGAGCGGTAAAGCAGATTCGGTTGTCCGCGCAGGACGCGGTCGAGGAGGGCGATATCGAAACGCTTCGGGAAGACATTCTCGAAGCGTTCACCGAGGAGCAGGTCGAAGAGATCGAACGCCGGCTCGACAGCGGCGACTTCTTCGAGTTTCTCACCGACCTGCTCGACGAGTGGTCCGGCGACGACGCCGATGAGCTCCTGGAGCTCCTCGATACGCAACTCGGCGACGTGGGCGTCGATTTGAAGTTCGAGAAGCGCGGCGGCGGCGAGGCCGAAGAAGAGGACGAAGAAGAAGACGAGGCGACCGACTTCGAAGACGAAGAGCTCGAAGACGAAGACGAAGAGGACGACGACGAGGAAGAAGAAGAGGAAGAAGAAGAGGAAAAGTGACGGCCCCGACGCGTCTCCGCCGACCCGACGCGTCCCCGCCGATTCCC
>DATHQY010000265.1:0-13081 GCA_035482215.1 Polyangiaceae bacterium
AAGCGGACGCCGCTCTCCGGATGGTCGCCGACGATGCCCATGGGTTGTTGTACCGCGGCGCGCGGTGGTATGAGCGATCCTTCATGGAGAAGAACCCGATCACCCCCGAAGGCCACGAAAAGCTCCGCGAGGAGCTCCACCACCTTCGCAGCGTCGAGCGACCGCGGGTGATCCAGATGATCGCGACCGCGCGCGAGCACGGCGACCTCAAAGAGAACGCCGAGTACCACGCGGCGCGGGATCGCCAGTCGTTCATCGAAGGGCGCATCAAGGAGATCGAGAACAAGCTCGCGCTCGCGGAGGTCATCGATCCGAGCAAGCTCGCGGGCGATCGCGTTGCGTTTGGAGCCGTCGTGAAGCTGTCGAACGTCGAGAGCGGCGAAGAAACGGCTTACCGCATCCTCGGCGCCGACGAGTCGGACCTCGCGCAGGGCAGTATCAGCATCACGAGCCCTCTCGCCCGATCCCTCATCGGCAAGCGTGTCGGCGACGAGGTGAAGGTACGGATGCCGGGCGGGGAACGAACGTACGAAGTGCTGGACATTTCCTTTGGCTGAGGACGTCCTCACGCACGCGCACCTGCGCGCGCACGTCGCGGCGCGGGCGCCACGCGGGGCGATCTCCGCGTGAAGGCGGCCGCGAGCACGGGGTCGAACGCGGGGATCGAGTGGTTGGTGGATGCGGCGGCCGTCCTCGCGGTCTGGATGGGCGCGCTCGTCGCCGAGAACGTCGCCATCGGCTTGCTGTTTCGCGACCAGTTCTCCGGCGTCTGGGAGCTCGGTCTTGCGCGGCAGATGGTGGTGCCGCTCGCGACCGCGGGCCTCGCACCGGTCGCGTGCGCGGTCGCCGGAGGGTGGCGGCTGGCCACGAGCGCCGTACGAACGGCAGGCCACGGGGGGCTCACGCCGAGCGCGCGACGGGGCCGGTATGTCGCCCAGGCGACGCTTGCCGTGGTCGGCGCCCTCGCGGCCGGATGGCTGGCATTGGGCCTCTCGGAGGGGCGCCATTTCGCGAGCCTCGCGTTGCGCGTTCCTTTCGTCGCGCTGGGCGCCGCGTCCGGCGCCGCCTTCGGCGCGTGGATCGTTCCGCGCATCGCGTCGCTCTTGCGCCTGCCGACGGTCCTCGGGATCCTCGGGGCGGTCGTGGCGGTCAGCGCATGGCTCGGGGACGAGTACGTGCTGCCGCGCCTCTATCCAGCGTTCCACACGGCCCTCGGGGCCGTAACGCTGCTTGGCGCGTCGCTCGTGGCGTTCGCATCGCGCGCGGATCTCCTGCCGCCGGGGCGGTGGAGCCGGATCGGCGCCGCGCTGATCGGCGCGCTCCTCCTCGTGCAGCTCACGAAGGTCGGCCCTGCGCGGGACGCGCTCGGTCGCGCCTCGAACTTGCGGCTCGTTCTGGTCGAGCGGGCTCCGCTGCTCGGGGGCGCCGTCGCGGTTCTGGCGCGCATGAAGCCGATCGAAGCCGATGCAGAAGCGTCGCTCGCGCCGCCTCCGGCGCCCGATGAAGTGGCACGCTCGCTGGATTGGACGCGGCGCGATTGGCTGCTCCTGACGATCGATGCGCTCCGGGCCGACCACGTCTCCGCGTACGGATACCCGCGCCCGACGACGCCCAACATCGACGCGCTCGCGCGGGAAGGCGCGCTCTTCGAAGCCGCGTATTGCCCGACGCCCCACACGTCGTATTCCGTCACGTCGTTGATGACCGGCAAGTACCTGCGCCCGCTCCTGACGCTGGGGCTCGGGCAGGACTCGGAAACGTGGGCGCAGTATTTCCGGCAATACGGGTTTCGCACCGCCGCGTTTTATCCGCCGGCCGTGTTCTTCATCGACCAGAACAAATTCGGCACGTTCGAGGAGAGCCATCTCGGCTTCGAGTACGCCAAGGTCGAATTCGCGGATCCGGTGCTCCGCGAGCGCCAGGTCGCGGAGTACCTGGCGACGGCGCCGACCGATCGTTCGCTCTTTCTGTGGGTGCACTTCTTCGAGCCGCACGAGCCGTACGTGATGCATCCGGAGCATCCGTTCGCCGGCGGCCCGTCGGCCGACGTGGACGCCTACGACAGCGAGGTGGCGACGGCCGATGACGGCGTCGGGCGTCTCGTGCGACTTTTTCGCGAGAAACGGCCGGGGGCGGTCGTCGTCGTCACGGCCGATCACGGCGAGGAGTTCGGCGATCATGGAGGCCGCTACCACGGGACCACGGTTTACGAAGAGCAGGTGCGCGTTCCGCTCGTCGTGGCGGGGCAGGGCGTCGCAGCCGGCACGCGGATCCGTTCGGTCGTGCAGACCATCGACCTCCTGCCGACCGCGCTTTCGGCGCTCGGGATCCCGCGCCCGGCGCGGATTCGCGGTCGCGACCTCGGGCCGCTGCTTGTCGGCGTGGGCACCGGCGTGAGCGCAGGCTCCAGTGCGGGGCCGCCGCCGCCCAGCGCACCGGACGAGGCGGGTTTTGCGTTCGCCGAGACGGACGACTACGCCCTCGCGGCGGCGGGCCCCGAGCGGCTCGTTTGCGAGCGCCGCGCCGCCGCCTGCGCGCTCTACGACGTCACGCCGGATCCGCAGGAGCGGCACGATCTGGCTTCGCAGCAGCCTGCGCGCGTGGCTGCGCTGCGTTCGCTTTTGCGCGCGACGGAGCGCGATCACGGGCGCTATGAGTTGGCGGGCGGCCCTTCGTGGCCGGAGGCGCTCCGCCGCGGCCTCCAAGGCGAAGCCGACGCCGCGCTCGACGTGGCGTCGCTGCTCGACGACGCGAACCCGGCGATGCGCCGAAAGGCAGCCGAAGTGAGCTTTTCGCTCCACGCTCCCGCTGCCGCGTCGGCGGTGAAGCGCGCGTTCGATCGCGACGAGGACGACAGGGTTCGCCGGTGGTCGGCGCTGGCGCTCGTGCGCATGGGGGAGCCGGCACCGCCGCTCGCGGACGCCCTTCTGCACGACCCGGCGAGCGCGTGGCGGCGTGCGGCGGCTCTGTCGCTCGGCGAACGCGGCGACGCGCGCGCGTGCGACGAGCTCGCAGCGCAATGGAACGAAGTGGCGCCGGGCATGGCCCGCGACGACGCCGACGGCGAGCCGCCCCAGATCGCGATGGATCTCGCGCGTGCCGAGGAGCTCCTGGTGGCGACCTCCGCGGCGCACTGCCGGGCGGCGGTCCCTGCGCTCGTGCGGGCCCTCGGCGACGTGCGCGCCCGTCCGTACGTGGCCGACGCCCTCGGCGCGCTGGGCGACGACCGCGCACGCGCGCCGCTCCTGGCGCTTCTGGCAAAGGAGCCGTACGTCACCACCCGACCGCACGAAGCGCGGGCGTTGCTCGCGTTGCGCCGACCGTCGCCGGCACTGAATGCGAACGGCACCGCGGACGTCGACGCGCGAATGGCGGCCATCCATTCGAGGCTCGTCGTGCTCCTCTCGGATGGGCAAGCGTCGGTGCAGGCTTCGCTTGGGGACGAGCCCGCCGCGCCGGTACAGGGCGAGGGCGAGGTGCGCACGTTTGATCTCCCGGCCGGCGCGGATGCGCCGGGGACGCCGCACGCCCCGCGCGGCCCGGGCACGTTGCCCCTTGCGATTCGCGCTTCGTCGGGGACCGTCCTTGCGTTCTGGCTGGCCGCGCCTCCGCCGCCTGCGCGGGCCCCGGAAACGCATGGGAACGCTGCCCGCTTGATTGACCGGCCCTGATCGCGCACATAGTGTCGCCCGAACCGAGGAGCTCCCGTGCCCGACGAGCAGAATCCTGACGACGACAAGTTCCGCCCCGAGGCGATCGCCGCCCGTGTGGAACAGCTCGGCCACGAGGACGAGACGGAGCGCATTGCGCGGGAGGAGGAGCAAAAGCTCCTGCAGCGGCGCAAGGAGCAGAAAAAGAGCGGCTTGCAAACGGCCGCCTCCAAGCGCCTCGCGCGCATCGGAGAGGCCGCCGTCAAACGGCCTGTCGGGCCGGCGGCCTATGCGGTAGGGCAAGGCGATCCGTTCATCGACCGGCTGGGGCAGGTCAGTACCTGGATTCGCGAGCACCAGGGGATGTTCGCGGGCATCGTCGGCGCCGCGCTTCTCGTCGTGGGCGGACTGGGCGGCTGGGCGTACCGGGAGAACCGACGAAACAGCGAGGCGTCCGTGAAGCTCGCGCTCGGCTTTGCCGACGAGCACGGGCACATCACCACCAAAGAAGCGGACGATCAGGACGACGACAACGCGGCCAAGCAGCTCTATCCGTCGTTCAAATCGGTCGCCGACCGACGCGCCGCGGCGCTCGGGCACTACCGCGAGGTGGAGTCGAAGTTCGCCGGCACCGGAGCGGCGGTCCTCGCGCGCCTCGCGGAAGGCGGGCTATTGCTCGACGAAGGCGACGCGAAGGGCGCGCAGAGCGCCTACCAAGACGTGATCGGGTCGGCGCTCGGAAAGGCGGATCCGGTCGTTCGCGGTCGCGCGTTCGAGGGCGTGGGCTTCGCCGCCGAGCGTCTCGCGGAGGTCGATCCGCCGGGCAAGGACGCGCATCTCGACGCGGCGCTGAGCGCGTTCAAACAGCTCGAGGCGGTCGACGTGAACGGGTTCAAGGAGCTCGGCTTGTACCACCAGGCGCGCGTACAAGGAGCCAAGGGCGACAAGGCCAAGGCGATCGAGATTCTGAAGGACCTCGACAAGCGGCTGACCTCCGGCGAAAAGCACGAGCTCGGGTATCTGCAGTTCGTGACGGAAGATCGTTTGCGCGACCTCGACCCCACGGCGTTGCCGCCGAAGCCGGCGAAGGATGCGCTGGGGGGCGGGGCGGGCGGTGGTCGCGGCGGAGCGAACGGTTCCAACATCGATATGAACGATCCGAAGATTCAAGAAATTCTGCGGCAGATTCAGGCGGGCAAGGGCGGTGGTGGCCCGACGAATCCGATCCCACAGGCGCCTCCCCAAGAATGACACCTCTGCGAGCCATCACGGCGGTGCTGGGCCTCAGCGCCTCGCTCGGTGCGGCGACGGGCTGTGCGTCCGTCGAAACGGGCGACGATCGCGTGAATCCCGCAATGCCGTTGTGGTTTCACCGGCCGAGCGGCGCGATGCAGGTGCTCTACACGCGCCCCCTGACCATCGATTCTCGTGCCTCGGGCGAACCGGTCGAACGGGGGCGCGCGGAGATCGACGCGGCGCACGGTCGCGTCTTCGTGGGGACGAGCGATCACGGGCTCTATGCCCTCCGGGCCGGCGGCGGCAGCTCCATCTGGCGCTTCGAAACGCTCGGCTCCGTGCAGTGCGAGCCGCTCTACGACGCGGAGCTCGACGTCGTGTATTTCGGGTCGAACGACGGGAGCCTGTACGCCGTGAACGCGAGCGACGGGCGTCTCGTCTGGCGTTACGACAGCGGCGCGGAGGTCTCGCGGCGGCCGGTCCTTCGCGGCGAGACGCTGTATTTCGCGAACGGCGCGGACAATCTGTTCGCCATCCAGCGGCGCACCGGCGCGACGCTCTGGAGGATTCACCGGACCCCCGCCCTGGGGATGGAAATCAGCGGCTACGCGGGGCCTGCCGTCGACGGCCGCTCGGTCTTCATTGCGTTCTCGGACGGCCACGTGGGCGCGTACGACATGGCCGACGGCAGCGAGCGCTGGCCGCCGCTGGACCTCGCGGCGGAGGCCGAGCAGTCCGTGGGGCCCGATGCGCTCAAATACCTCGACGCCGACACGACCCCGGTGCCCGCCGATCTCGGAGCCGCGGGCCGCGTCGTGTTCGTCGCCAGTTACACGGGTGGGGTCGTCGCCATCGACCAGGAGCGCGGCGTGCCGGTATGGCGCGACGAGACGGTCACAGGTGTGACGGACCTGATGCTCTGGCGCGAACCTGCGCACGCGCCGCGTCCCGGCACGCCGGAGTACGTGCCTGGAGGGCCGCCGGTACCCCTGCGCGAGCTGCTCCTCGCTTCCAGCGGGAGCAGCGGACTCTGGGCGCTGGAGCCGGCCACCGGCAAGACCGTGTGGCGCGATCCGGTACCCGAGGGCGGAGTCACGGCGCCGGCGGCGCTGAGCGGCGCGTTGCTCGTGGGCACGACCCGCTACGGAGCCTTTCTGTTGTCGCCGCTGGACGGGCGCCCGATCGACGGCATCGACCTCGGGAGCGGCTTCTCTGAGACGCCGGCGACAATCGGCAACCGCGGCTTTCTGCTGACCAACGGCGGAACGCTGGTGGCGATTCAGGTCACGGGCCCGCGCTGAGGCGGTGCCGATGCGAGCGGATGTGGCATGATCTCCCTCTAAGGAGCATTATGTCGATTCGGCGGGTCGGCCGGCTGGGGCGGTCGGCTCAGATGTCCGCCAGGCTGACCCGGCGCGTCGAACGGCCCGGCATCGGCTGCCGCGTCCGTGAGAAGTGCGCGAAGACCTCGGCGAGCGTCGCCGCCTCGAGGAGCTTCGCCCGCGACGCCGGCTCGATCGCCGCCCGCGCGATCTGCGCGAGGATCCGAACTTCCTGGTCGTGCGCGCGCGGCGGCATCAGGAGTAGGAAGATCAGCTTCGCCGGCCGCTCGTCCGGCGCATTGAAGTCGATGCCATCGGCCGACGCGCCCAAGGCCAGCACGGGCCGCTCGAGGCCCGGCACGACGGCATGCGGAATCGCCACTTCGTCGCCGAGGCCCGTCGGCGCCACGGCCTCCCGGTCGCGTACCGCGCGCGCCGCTCGCGCTTCGAGTCCGCCGAGCGGACGTCCGAGCGCCTCGATGAGCTCTTCGATGGCTGCGCTCGCCGTCGTCGCTGCCAGGCGCCGCACCCAGGCTCCGCGCGTCAAGAGCACCGTCAGCGTCTCCTCGTCGACGCCGCGGAGCATCCACTTCATCGTCGGGCCGCTGATGAGCGACGTGAGGAGCGCCATCACGACGAGCGCGACGAAGAGCTGCTCCTTGAGCAGACCGGCCTCGAGCGCGAGCAGCGCGAGGATAATCTCCATCGCGCCCCGCGCGTTGAGCCCGAATCCGACCGCGGCCGCCGGGCGCCAGCGGAGGCCTCCCGCGCGCGAGCCGAGCGTACAGCCGATGATTTTTGCGCCGCTCGCGATGAGGAACACGAGGGCGCAAAGCCGCAGGTCGAACGACCGCACGAAGTCGGCTCGCAGGCCGAGCGAGGCGAAGAACACGGGGGCGAAGATGTTCGTCACGAAGTCGTGGACGATGACCTTCGTTCGCTCCTTCAGGTGCCGCGCGTCGCCGACGACGACGCCGACGACGAAGCCGCCGAAGACGGCGTGAATGCCCGCCCACTGCGTGAAACTCGCGCCGAAGAGCGCCAGGAGGACGATGAGCGACAGGACGCGGCGCGGCCCCGCGTGCAGGTCCGACTGCAACGCGACGATCATGCGACCGACGAGCGGCCGCCCGACGAGGAACGCGACCATCACGAAGCCGAGCGTCAGCGCCACCGCGCGCCCGATCGAGCGCGCGTCGACGGTCCCGCCTTGCATCGGGCCGAGAAGGACCGAGAACGCGAGCCATCCGACGAGGTCGTCGATCATGGCCGCCGCCATCACGAGCAGGCCGACGTCCGTCTTGAAGAGGCCGAGGTCGAGGAGCGTCTTGGCGATGACGGGCAACGCCGAAATCGACAGCGCGACGCCCATGAAGAGCGCGAAGAGCGCGCGGTGATCCGGGCGGACCAGGTCCGAATCCGGCAGGACCATGCCGAGCACGAAGCCCCCGGCCAGCGGCATCGCGATGCCCATGACGCTCGTCAGAAGCGCGCTCCGGCCGCGCTTCTGGACAATCCCGAGATTGACCTCGAGGCCTGCCACCACGAGGAGCAAAACGACGGCGACATTCGTGTAGCCGGCCAGCATGTGCGCGGCCGTCCCACCTGGAAAAAGCCAGTGCTGGGACCCAGGCGCCAGGCGCCCGAAGACGGTCGGCCCGAGGAGGATCCCGGACGCGAGCTCTCCGAATACCAGCGGGAACCCCAACCGACGGGCCAGCTCGCCCAGCACGCGCGCCGCGCTGAGGAGCACGGCAAGCGAGAGCAAAAAGACCAGGACGTCATGCTCTTGCATCCTGCAGAGGGTAGCCGCATAGGGGCCGAGTCGTCCCCACGGCCGGTACGCAGAGGGGCCCAGAACGGCGTATCGCCGGCCGCCCTTTTGGTTCACAGTCCGTTCACAAAGAAGCAACTGAACAGACGTAGGGCACGAGCAGTCTCCTGCTCGAGCCAAGGAGGTATCCTTCGTGCGCATCCTCTACGGGATTTTCGGGTACGGACGCGGTCATGCGACCCGAGCCCTGGCCGTCGTGCCCGAGTTACGGAGTCGCCATGACGTGACGATCGTGGCGGGCGGCGACGCGTACGACGCGGTTTCGCCGCATCATCCGGTCGTTCGCATCCCGACGCTCCGCTACGAGTACGGCAACCGCGGGCGGCGCTCTCTGTCGCGAACCCTGGGCGAGAACTTGCGCCTCGTCGGCGACATCGTGTTTTGCGGGCCTTCGATGGCCGCGCTCGAGCGCCTCGTGCGGGACGTGCGGCCCGACGTGATCATCTCGGACGCCGATCCCTGGACGCACACCCTTGGGGCGCGCCGCGGCGTGCCCCGCATCAGCTTCGACCACTTCGGTATTCTCGCCTATTGCCGTCCGCCCATCGCAGTGGCCGATCGGCTGCGGAGCATGCGCGACGTGCTCGCGTACCGCGGCCTCATGGGCCGGCCCGACCGGGTGATCGTCTCGAGCTTCTACGACGGGGGAGCGCGCGATCCGCACGTCCGCTTCGTCGGCACTCTGCTGCGCGAAGAAGTGCTGGGCGCCAAGCCCGTGCGGGGCGACTACCTGCTCGCGTACTTCAATCGCGGCGATCACCAGCTCTCGCCTCGCATCGAGAGCGCGATGCAGGCGCTCGGCGTGCCCGTCGTCGTGTATGGCACGACGCGCCGGGGGGACGACCGCAATCTCACGTTCCGGCCTCCGTCGAACCGACCGTTCATCGAAGATCTGGCGCGCTGCCGCGCGGTCTTCAGCACCGCCGGCAACCAGCTCGTCGGCGAAGCGATGTGGCTCGGAAAGCCGATGCTCGCCATGCCCGAGCACACAGTCGAGCAGCGCCTCAACGCCGCCGCCGTCGAGCGCATGGGGATCGGGATGCAAGTGCACCACGAGGCCGTGACGAGCGACACGTTCCGGCGCTTTCTGGCGAACGAAGTGCCCTTCCGCGAGGCGGCCACGCTCGGCGCGCGGGATGGGCGCGTCGAGGCGATTGCGGCGCTCGAAGGGTTCGCACGCGAACTCACGCTGCGTGGAGCGCGCGCGGCGTCGAGCGCATGGAGGTATGCGTGAACCGCCTCGTCGATCTCGCGGTCTCCGTCGCGAAGAACCGCGCGGGCCGCGTCCCGCACCCGTCATGGTGCACGTTCCTCGTCTCGTACCGATGCAATGCACGCTGCGGCATGTGCGACTCGTGGCGGATGAAGCCGGGGCACGAGCTCACCGCGAACGAGATCGGGGCGATGTTCCAAAAGCTCGGCCGGCTCGACGTCGTGCGCGTCACGGGCGGCGAGCCGTTCTTGCGCAAGGACATCGTCGACGTGGTCGACGCAATTCAAGACGCCTCGCGCCCGCTCGTGCTGCACGTTACGACGAACGGGTCGATGCCCGACGAGGTGGAAGCCTTTGCCGCGCGCTATCCGAAGCCGCGCCGGCTCTCGATCATGGTGTCGCTCGACGGCCACAAGGACGAACACGACCGAAGCCGCGGCGATGACGTCACCTACGAAACGGCCTTTGCCACGATCCGGCGCCTGACGGCCCTTCGCGATCGGCGCGGCGTCGACGTGAGCGTCAACTACACGGTGATCTCCCCGGAATCGGTTGCCGACACAGGCCGCGTGCGCGCCGAGCTCGCGGCGATGGGGGTCGAGATGAGCATCGTGCTCGCATACGCCGGCTCGGCGACGTACGTCATCAAGCTCCGGGGCAAGCGCGCCGAGGAGCTGATCATGCCGAAGGGGTACCCGCTCCACCCTGCCCTCGCCGGCGCCGACGTCGAGGGCCTCGTGACCGAGGAGATGCGCATCGCGAGCAAGCTTGCGAGCCGCACGCGGCGCATCGGCAAACAATATTACCTGCGCGGACTGCTCGCGCGCCTTCGCAACGAAGCGCATCCGGCGCCGCACCCGCGCTGCGTCGCCGTGCGGAGCCACATCCGCCTCTTGCCGGACGGATCGGTGCCGGTGTGCCAGTTCAACGGCGAGACCGTCGGCAATCTGCACACCCAGTCGCTGCACGAAGTCTGGCACAACCCGAAAGCCGACGACGCCCGCGCGTGGGTCGACCGGTGCACGGGTTGCTGGGCCGAATGCGAGGTCGTCCCGAGCGCGATCTACACGGGCGACTTCGTCGCAAACGGCTGGCGCGCGGCGTAGCTGCCCGTTAGGGCTGGTTGTCGCCGCTATCGGGCAACGCCGCGGTCACGAGCTCCGACGGGCGGTCGCTCGTCACGCACCAGAGCTGGTGCGAGGCGCGGGTGGCGCCCACGTACAGCGCGTGGCGCGCGGCCGGTGCCACGGGGTAACTCGCCGCGGACGTCTCGAGCAGGATCACTTCGTCGAATTCGAGGCCCTTCGTCTGCCGCACGTCGGTCACGTCGACCCCGGGCTCCCAGGAGAAATCCTGTTTGGCCACGCGGCGCACTCCGCTCACTTCCGCCCGCGCGAGGCCTTCGAAGTAGAGGTCCGCCTGCTGCGGGAACCGGGTGATGAGCGCGACGTTCGCGTCGGGCTCTTCGCGCGCGAGGTCCTTGAGGACCTCCGCGAGCCAGGCCACGGATTCGCCCGGCGACGCGAATCGAAAGAGCTCCACCGGCGGACCGTGGCGCGAAGTCTCCGGCACCTCGTCGTGCGCCAGAGGACCGAGAATCGTGCGAGCGAACTCGGTGATCTCCGCCGTCGATCGGTAGCTCACGCGGAGCGGCTCGATCTGTGTATGAGGGACGCCCAGATCGTCGAGCAGCGCATTCCAATCGAACTCTCCGCGGCCGTCGTTGTCGTCCAGCATGCGCTGCGCGATGTCGCCCGCGAGCGTGATGCTCCGGTCCGCGCCCGTCAGATCCAGCAAGACGCGCAACTCGACCGGGCTCGCGTCCTGCACTTCGTCGACGAACATGTGCGCGAAGCGGATCGGCTTCGCCTCGGGATCGACCAAGGGGCCGCGTAGGACCTGCCAGCACCGCAGGAGCAGCGCTGGATCCTCCGAATCGATCGCCGGTTCCTCCCCGTCTCGCTCGCCCTCGCTGCGCAGCCGGGTCTGCCGCACGCACCACTCGTGCACTTGATCGAGCTGCGCGGGGGCGAAGCCCGGCTCCGACGCGAAGGTCGTCGCGAGCGATTCGCGCGACGTGAGCACCTCGTCCCACAACGCGGCCACGGCGCGCGTCTGCGAACGGAGCTCCGCGATGAGCGGCTCGAGTGCGCTGCGGGTCACGTTGGGAAGGCCCGTCGCCGCCGGCGTCTGCGCCAGCGTGCGCTTGCCCGACAGCCATTGCGCGAGGAGCGACACGCGCGCGTCCGGAGGGAGCGCGTTCCCTTCCCGCTCCGTCGCGTGCCACGCGGCGACCACGGTTTCGCCTTGCGGCCACTTCGCCATCGCCGCGCGCATCTTCTTGTCGACCGACTCGGCGATCCGTCCGACGGTGCGCTCTATGGCCCGGATCATCGCAGCGTGCGACTTCGCCCGCGACACGATGGGAGGCGTCTCTTCGCTGATGCGCGTCGGCAGCCGCGGAAATAGCTGGCTCGTCAGGCGCGACGCAAATCGCGCGAACGTCGTCACCGGCACCCCTTCGACGCCGAGCGACGGCAAGACGCGCGACACGTAGTGGACGAGCGCCTCGTTCGGCACGACGACGAACATCTTCTCCGGCCGGAACCGCTGCGGCTCCTGGAACGCGAGGTACGCGACGCGATGCAGTCCTACCGTCGTCTTGCCGCTCCCCGCGCTGCCCTGAATGGCGACGAGCCCGTCGCCCGCTTTCGAATCCCCCGCGGGCCGCGCGATCAACGCGAACTGCTGCGGGTCGAGCAGTGCCGCGATCGCGGGCAGGTGCTTGTCCTGCCGGCGTTGCCCGTCGACCCCGATCCCCAGGCGCGCTTCGGACGCGATCCCCTGCCGGGCCGACCATTTCTGCTCCGTCTCGAGGCGCGCGCCATGCACGGCCACGCGCTTCCAGAGCCCGTCCGCCCCGCGAACGAAGGTCCCCTGCGGGGCCGATACGCGCACGAGCTGCCCTTGCGCGATGCTGATCCCCCGCCGCGCGACGACCGAGCCTTCGACCATGCGATCGCCGAGCTGCTCCTCGTAATCGTCGCCTTCCAGATACCGGTAATAGATGCGGCTCACGGGAGCGTGGCGCCAATCGACGATGCGGATCCCCTCCCCGGAGTCGACATACGAGCGCGACCCGATCAGCACGTCGCGCCGGCGCGTCGAGCCTTTCGACTTGCCGGGCCGCTCGCCGTCCGACCCCGGGACTTGCTCCTCGAGGCGCATGTGACCGAAGTACGGGCTCGTCCGATCGACCGACCCGCTGATGCTCCGGCCTCGTTGAGCCCGAAGCGCACCGAGGTGATGCATCTGCTCGAAGAGCGCCGGCAGGTCTTCCGGCTTCGCGACAGCCACGTGGTCACGAAGCTCGAGCATGCGCTCTTCGTCCTCGGCGCGGCCGCGCGCCGCCGAGACGTCCGCGCCGGTCGCCTGCTCGAGCGCGCGGTGCACCGTCGCGAGCAGCTTGAGCTCCTCGCCGACGATGCGCGCTCCCTCCTCGTCGTCAGCGAGGCCGGGCACGGCCGGGAGCATGTTTCGGAGAGGCTGATTCTGGAGCACTGGGAAGCGATCTATCTGAGACCCCCGTGCGCAAGATGCAAGGCCCTTCCTCGCCGGCTAGAGAATGAACTGATCGCCGAGCGCGCAGACCGTCAAATTGAGCCGGCGGAGGCGCGCGCACTCCCGCTCCACTTTGGCCTGAAAACTCGGCTTGATATGGTAAAGGAGCGTAGGTAGCTCCTTGCTCGCCTCGAGCTTCGCGAGGTCCTTCGCGAGCGTCTCGGGCGTGTGGTGGCCGCTGACGTGCGCGAGGCGCGCTTCTGCG
>DATHQY010000266.1:0-9651 GCA_035482215.1 Polyangiaceae bacterium
GAGTCCCCGCGGTCGCAACGAGCGAATCGCGGGTCCGGCACCCGCTGCGAATGGCGGTCTTCGTCGAGGCCCCCGCCAGGACGCCCGTCGACGCGGAGGTGCGTGATGCGGTGCTCGCCGCGGCGCGTCTCTGCCAAACGCTCGGGCACAACGTCGATCCCATCCCGTGCCCCTTCGACGGGGGCGTGACCGACGACTTTTTGCGCTACTGGGGCTTCCTTGCGTGGGCGCAAGTGAGAACGGCCCGCCTAGCGCTCCATTGGCATTTCGATCGGTCGAAGCTCGAGCCCTGGAGCCGCGGAATCGCCGCGACGTTCGCACGAGCGAAGCTGCGGACAATCGCGGCGATATGCCGCCTGCGCCGTTTCTCGCGAGCGTTCGCCACGGTGACCAACCGCTACGACGTGCTGGTCTTCCCCACGCTGGCCGAGCCCGCGCCCCCGCTTGGAGCCTTGGCCGGCGATCGCCCCTTCGCAGCTACCTTCGAACGAGTGCGCTCGTATGCAGCGGCGTTCACGCCTCTTGCCAACGTTTCCGGCGCTCCTGCCATTTCGCTGCCGATGGGCCGCACAGCAAGCGGTTTGCCCATTGGAGTGCAGTTTGCTGCCGCGCATGGCCACGATCGCATGCTGCTCGACTTGGCCCTCGCGCTCGAAGCGGCGCAGCCCTGGGACGCGATCGCCCCGCCGGAGCGTTTGTTGAGATCGGGCACATAAGCCCGTCGGCAACAGAATCGCGACATCCACCGCTTGCGACGGGCGGATTCAATGCCGGCGACGCTGCACGGCGGGCGACGCCGCGCCGAAGAAAGTTGGGCTGCCCGACGCCGAGAGAGGCACTTGCCTTGACCGGGCCCTCTGGAGGCGAGCCATGACCATCTCACGCACCGTCCTATTGAGCGCGATCCTGACCTTGGGCTGGCCATCGGGACGAGCCATGGCCGCGGACGGCTGGGGCGCGAGCTGGAGCTTTGGACCGACCACGTCGAGGATCGTCCACGCCAGGACGACGCTCGTTCCCGGTCGATTGCCTCCGATCACGTCGACCACGGGCCCCCTCTTCTTGTGGCCGGGGTTGTCCAATCCCACGAGCGACTTGATCCAGACCACCATGGACGCGTGGCCGAACAACAACGGCTACTGCGGCGCCGCGACGGGCCAGTGGTGCGTCGAAGCGTCGGTCTTCGGCAGCTTCGGCCAGCGCAACGGTCCGAACGCCCCCATCGATCCCGACGATCACGTCACAATCGAGTACACGCTGGGGACCGACGGCAACACGTGGACCCAGACCGTGACCTCCGAGAAGCTGGGGCGAGTCGTGTCGACACTCCAGAGCGCCAGCGGTCCCATGCCGAAGGGAGGCTTCGGCTTCGCCACGGAAGCCGATGCGGATTCGTTCACGATCGATACCCAATACTATCTGTGCACGGAGCTCGACCTCGCGGAGGCCGACCCCCACTTCGGCGCAACGGGCGTGGGCGGCATCGGCGCGCAGTACGGCGCGACGGGCACGGGCTCCGGCATCGGCACGGCGAAGAACGTCCGCACTCCCGACGAGGGCCTCACGTGGCTGGTGGATCTCGTGACGCTCCCGGCGATGCAACCGCAGGGGACACAGACCGCCGCGCCCGCGTTCGACTGCGCGACCGAGGAAGCCAGCGACGCGGGCGAAGCCAACGACGCGAGCGGAGCCAGTGGCCTCAGCGGGTCGAGTGGCGGCGGCGGCCACGGTGACGCTGGCCCGGTCGCCGACGGAGGACACGCGAACGGCGACGCCAGTGCAACCGGTGCCGGCAGCGGCGACGGCACCGGCGGTGCCGGCAGCGGAGGCAGCGGAGCCAGCGGAGGCAGCACCGGCGGCGAAAGCGGCAGCGGGACGGGGAACGGGAGCGGGGGCGCGAGCTCACGCGGTTCGGACGCGTCTGCGAGCGGTGCGAACGGCGCAGCGACGGGCAGCAGCGCCCCGGGCTCGGGGAGTGCGAGCACCGATGCGGCGGCGAACGGCTCCGCCGCCGGGGGATGTGGCTGTGCCCTCGTTGGCGCCGAGCCCGAGACCCACGCCGGCCTGTCCGCCCTTTCGCTCGTCCTCGCGGCGATGCTCGTGCGCCGCCGACGGGACTGATCTGGGGGGAACCCGCGCTTCTTTCTGGGCCGTCGCCCGTCGCTGCCGTCACTTCGCTCTGGCTCCGTCGCGGGGCGCACCGAGCACCGTCTCGGACGAGGGAGTTTTCCGTATGCGTTGGAACCTGTCGCTATTTCCTTTTTTGATCCCCGCCATCGGACTGACGACCGGCTGCGGATCGACTGCGTCGACGGGCGAAGTCGCTGCTGGGGGCGCGGGTTCCGGCACCGGGAACGGCGGCATGACCGGGTCGCCCGATGCCGCGGCCACCACGGGCTCCACCGGGGGCAGTGGAAGCACCGGCAGCAGCGGCGGCGCCGGCGCGAGCACCGGCAGCAGCGGCGGCGCCGGCGCGAGCAGCAGCGGCATACCCGGATCGCCCGACGCCGGAGACGCGAGCCGCGCCTCGGACCGCGACGGAAGCAGCGGCGTGGCTGGATCGCCGGATGGCGGGGATGCGAGCGGCGCCTCGGACCGCGACGGAAGCAGCGCCGCTTCCGGCCCGCCGCCCGGGGACATCGCGAACGGAGCCGGCGTCTCCGTGGTCGCGGCGCACAGCATGACCCGCGCCCTCTTCGCGACCTATGCGGGCAACCTCTTCCAGGTCTCGCGCGCTTCCGATCACCAGAAGAAGGACATCGCCGTCACGGCGACCGGCGGGACCGTCGACCTGGCCACACTCGATGCCTTCTGCGCGTCGGCCGCGTGTGGGGTCGCCACGCTCTACGACCAGACAGGCAATGGCAACGATCTGAAGCAGGCGACGCAGAACAACATGCCGACCCTCGCTCTATGGCAGACGAAGGGCGGCAGCACCCTGCCCTATGCACTGACGCAGAACTCCGGCGGTCCCGGGGCGATCGGCGGCGACCCGACGGGACAATTCCTTCGAAATCGAACGCAGACGAAGAAGATCCCGACCGGCTCCGCGCCGCAGACGGAATACATGGTCGTGTATGCCAAATATTTCAAAGGCCACTGCTGCTACGACTACGGCAATATGGAATCCGGCGTTCAGAACGACGGCCCCGGTACGATGAACGCGCTCTACTTCGGGCAAACGAAGGACTGGACCTGGGGAGCGGCGAGCGGTCCTTGGGGCATGGTCGACATGGAGGACGGCGTCTTCTCGTTCGGCGGAAACGCCGGGAACGTCGATCCCAGCAACGGGAACACGGACGGCCAGAATACGAGCGATCCCGCGTTCGCTTACCCGGGCACGAACGTCGTCGCGGTCCTGTCGAAGACGAATGGGACGTCGACCTTTGCGCTGAAGGCCGGCGACATGGAACAGGGCACGGGCTTTGCGACGGCCTGGAGCGGCGCATTGCCCGACGGGTACGCGCCCTTGCACCAGGAAGGCGGCCTATCCCTCGGCGAAGGCGGCGACGGGTCGGACAATGTGGACGGCGCGTTCTTCGAGGGTTTCGTCGTCGCCGGCGAAGAGAGCGACACCGCAGACACCGCCCTCCAGACGAACTTGCACGCGTTCTTCACGCAATGATCACGCAATGACGTCGGGCGCGTTCTCGTGCGACGAGGCCGGCCACGCCTCGGAGCACGTCACTTGCCGGACGGCAGGAAATCCAATCGCCCGATCGGCCCGCGCACGCTCCACGAATAGAACCCGTCGGGCCGCTTCGATTGTTTCACTTTCGGATCCGCCAGCTCGAACAACGCGGGAGCGGACGATCCGGGCGCGCCGAAGAGGCTCTTCGTCATGTCGTTCTTCGAGCGATACGCGTCGTTGACCCGAAAACGAACTTGCATGTCGCAGAGCGCGTCGACGAACAGCTCGCGCATCGTGATGCGCCCGTCGCCCTGCAGCTCGAGGTCTTTCCCGCCGGCAAGAAATTTCGAAATCTTGAGAACGCCGTCCTTCGCGTCGGCCGCGAACGTGACGGTCCCGATGTCGAGCCTCGGGAGGGCGATCGCGCCTTTCAGCTTCGCCTTCCCGTCGCCCACCGCCGTGCCTTTGGCCTCGAGCGAGACCGAGCCCGAGCCTTTGGACGCCTTTCCGTCGGGCATGCGAATGTGCGCGGTGCCCCCGAGTTTGCCTTCGATCGGCACACCGAGGAGCCCGACCAGAGGCTCCACCTGCCCGAGATCGATCGAGTCGATCGTCAGATCGAGCGACTTGTCGTTCCCGTCCTGGACGAACGAGCCGTCGACGTTCCCGCCGAACGCGTCCGCACCGAAATTCAGGTGGCGCCCCCCGAAGATCATGGGCAGCAAGGCGTAGCGAACGGTCGCGTCGTCGATCGTGATCTTCGACGGCGCCTTGCCCGGCTCGCTGGGCGGCGAAAGCAGGTTGACCCCCTTCATGTGCACGCCGGTGAGCCAGTACCCGCTCATGTCTTCGATCTGGAGCTCCTGCGCCGTCGGCCCCTTCTGGTCCGAATTGAACGAATAGACGATTCGCTCCTTGAGCTTGTCGTACGGGAACGTGAGCGACGCGAAGACCGCCAGGCAAAGCAAATAAAAGAGCGGATAACCGACGATCCCGGCGTACTTCGTGTACTTCGCGAGGCGCTCGTTCCAGAACTTGAGAAGCTGCTCTTTCATGGCTTCGCGCTCGCGCTGGTAGCCGGCGCCGGGGCGGTCTCGGTCCGGTCGTACGACGAGACGCCCACCTCGACGTCGAACGAGTCGTTCTCGCCGCTCCGCTTGCGAATGTTGAGGCGCGTGACCGCGACCGGATAGCCGCTCTTCTCGAGCGTCTCCAAGGACTTCGAGATCGGGAACATGCCCGACTTCTTCAGGTGGATGTTCGTCGCGTGCTCTTCGTACCGCTTGCCGTGCGGGATGTCGGGCTGCGGCGTCGACTCGGTCACTTCGAGCTTCTGCGCGCGCGCCGTCTGCTCGAGGTACCCGGCGAGCGAAGGAGCCTTACGCGCATAGCGCGCCGCGATCGCGTCCTTCTTCATCTGCCGTTCGTGGATGCGCCCGCGCGCGTCCTGCACGTCGGACAGCGCCTGGCGAATGTCGTCGTTGTCCGCTCGCTCGTAGCGGACGAGCGCCTCGAGCCCGAACGGCAATGCGAGGAGCAGCACGAGCGCGCCCGCGAATCCGAGGACGCCGACGAGCTTGCGCTCCCGCTCGTTCATCTGGAGCAGCGGTCCGGCCACGTCACTTCCCTCCCGCGCTGGCGGACGATCCGGCGGCCGGGGCGCCCTTCTTCTTCGGAGGCACCTTCAAGTCCTCCGGGCACTTCACGTCGAACTCCATCACGTACTTCTGGCGATCGCTGCCGATCTGCTGGGTCGTGCTCTTGATCTTCACGTCGGACATGCACGGCGTCTCGGACAGCGTCGACGCGATCCCCTGCGCATCGGGGATCGAACCGACGACGCCGTGGACCACGACGTGCCCCTTCTGCACGTCGAGCTCTTCGATGTCGTGGACCATCGAGTTGGGGATCGCCTCCGAGAGGCGCACCATCACGTCGAACGCGTCGGCGTGCGGCATCGGGTCTTCGTCCGTCAGGGCGTTTTCTTTGGCGAGAAGATCCTGCGCTTGATCCGCGGTCGTCGCTTCGGTGCCGAGCACCTCTTTCGTCACCGCCCCGAGTGCGGCTTCGAGCGTCGTCCGTTCATTGCGGACGGCGTAGAGGCGCGCCCACGCGGTGAACACGAAGCTCACGAGAATGACGGCGGCGAGGCCCGCGAGCAGCGGAATGCGCTCGCGCACCCACGAGAAGCCTCGCTCGAAGGAAAGCGGGCCGCGCCGCAAGTTCATGCCCGCGCCGCGCCCCGCGAGCGAGAGGGCGAGCGCGATGGCCTTCGCATAGCGCGGAAGGTCGCGCGTCGACTCCGTGTCGAGCGCGGTCACGTCGAGCGCGGGCGGCGGCAGCTGCGCCACCGGAATCTCGAGCTCACCCGAGAGAAACCCTTCGGCGCCCGAGACGAACGCCCCGCCGCCGCAGAGGAAAACACGCACCGGGGGGGTGCCGCCGCCCGCGCGGTGCGCGCCGAAGCTGAGACGGATCTCGCGGGCCAGGCGCGACGCCGTCGCGGGCAGTCCTTCGGTGCCTATCGACAGAGTCCGCGCGAACACCGCTTCGCCCTTCTCGAGCACCAGGACCTCGCTCGCTTTCGCGCCGAGATCGACCACGGCGACCGCCTCGTCTTCGCCCAGCCCGGCTACGTACGGAACGAGCGCGCCGAGCGACAGCGCGCCCACGCCGACGCGCTCGGGCTCCTGCATGACGGCTTGTTTCACGAGGTCGATGCGCGCCCGCACGTCCTCGATCCGCGCGACCGCGGCCACGATCGCGATCTGGCCGTCACCGGCGTCACGGTTCTGGATGCGCCAATCGAAGAGCGCCTCGCTCATCTCGAACGGGATCTGCGATTCGAGCTCGTAGCCGAGCACCTCCGACAGCTGCTTCTGCGCCGCGCCGGGCAACAGCAGCCGGTGAATCGCGACGCGGCTCCCCTCGAGCGCCACGGCGATCGCGTCCGCCGGCTGCGCTTCGCCGTCCATCGCCTTCATCACGACCCTCTGCAGCACGGTCGCCGCGGTCTCGCCGGCGGTGATCTCGCCGGACACGAGGCGCAGGATGGCCGTCTTGCGGTACGCCGATCGCACCACGGCCACCTTCACGTTCGCGCTCCCAATGTCGATCCCCAGCCACGTCGGCATGTGCGGTCGTCTCTCCTCGCTTCCCTCGTCGCGCCTCGTACCGTGCTTCTGCGATCCCCGCCGTCACTCGATACTGTAATAGAGAATCTGCCCGCCGACGCTCGGTTGCAACGCGTTCGTCAGCGCGTTCGGATCGGGCGCGCCCGTCTGGCCCGGGAGCGCGGACGCCGAGGCGCTCGCGCTCGGGGCCGCCGCCGCGCCCACGAGGTTCGCGAGCGTCGGGGCCGCCCGGAAATCGACGACGGCGTGGATCTTCACCCGCGTCTCCCGCCTGTAGCCTTTGACGACGCCGACGCCGTACATCGAAAAGACCTTGCTCTCCGTCGTGATGCTCTTCCCGAAATCGCTCTCCGACTGGAAGGTCACGGGCTTCATTCCGAGCATCGAAAGGAGCGGACCGAGGCTCCCCTGCCCTTTCATCGTCTTGATGAAGTCACCGCCCGTGGTGAAGAGCGGCGCGCCCATCGAGATGCCCTGCGCCATGAGAACGCCCATGACGAACGTCTGCATTTGCGTCGGGTCCGTGCAGAGCACGGCGGTCGGCGCGCCCGAGCACACGATGGCGTAGAGGGTGAGCGCGTTGGCCGTGTTCACGTTGACCGCGCCCTGGCCCCACACCGTCATTTCGCGCTTCTTCGGATCGTCGGGCTGGGGATCGACGAACGTCTGCCAGAAGTCGTCCGTCACGCCGCGCACCATGTGGAGCTCTTCGAGCGAATCGTAGGGCGCGTTCTTCCGTTTGTAGGGCTTGGCGAGCAGCTGGTACCAGCCGTCCTCCGCGGAGTTCGACCCGGGCGTCGAGGTGGGATCGCACGAGTAGAGCGCCTGGTCCGAGTCGGCCCAGTCGATGATGGCGGAGCACGTCGCGAAGCGGTCGTTGTATTGCCCCGTGGAGTCGCGCTGTTCGAAGAGCGGGTTGTACTGGATCGGCGACATCCGGCTCATGAGCTCCTTCGCGAGACGGAGGTGCGCAATCTCGTTGGAGGCGCCCATGTTCACGTTGATCTTCGAGTCCTCGTCGACGATGACGACCTCGAAGCGCCCGCCCTTCAACCCGAGGTTCGTGCCCTGGCTCGGATCGAGGCCCGAGAGGGCGAAGAAGTCCTGCCCGGTCTCGCGGTCGTTGAACGCGGCGAGAATGCGATCGGCATACTCCCAGATGGGCAGTTGCGGCGCCGTCTTTCCGAGAAGCATGAGGAGCGGCTTGATCGACGCCCGCATCGTCGGCTCGGCGGCGATGAGCAGCCGCGAGAGACTCACGGCGCTCCGCGCGAAGTACTCGGCCTGCACGCTGTCGCGCGACGCGACGGCGGCGGAGAACTCCGCGCCCGCGTCGTCCTGGAACTCGGTGAGCATCACGACCATGATCGCGATCGCCCCGAGCACCATGACGAGCGCCACGCCGTTTTCGCGTTGCCGGCGCCTGCGCTTGGCGGCGCGGAGCGCGGCACCTCCGCGGGCCGCGGGGGCTGCGTGGGTTGCCTGGGCGAAGGCGGCCTTCATTGGCGCGGGATCCCGAAGGAAAGCGGGTCCTGGATCGGCAGGAACTGCTTGCTCATGTACGTGTAGTCCACGCCGTCGCCGATGCCCTTCAGCACGAGGCGCACGCTGACCGCGAGCGGCAGCCGATTGGGCTGCCCCGTCTGCTGCATCGAGTCCCACGTGTCGACCCACTGGTCCGTCAACGGGTCGAGGTACCGCACGTCGAACTCGGTCACGTTCTCGGCGACGACGTTCCGGATGCCGCCTTTGAGCGGGTCGTAGTCGATGGGCGTCTGCTCGCGGCGGACGAGGTCCATTTTCTCCGGCACGTCGGGATCGGCGGCGACGAAGTACCCGACCTCGGCCTGGTCCGATTCGTGAGAATCGCGTTCGGTACGCTTGTGCGCGAACGCGGTGAAGTCGAGGCGGTCGTACGGCGTCGAGCTTTGCCCGACGAACGCCGTGCGCGACGTGATGAGCGCCGTGACGGCCGGCACGTGCAGCGACAGGTACGCCGCCGACACGTCGCGCAGAAAGCGCGCCACCGCTTCGCGCCCTTCGTGCACGCGCTCGGATCGCAAGGCCTCCGCCTTCTTGCCGCGCGAGAGCGAGTCGATGACGCCGTGCACGAGCACCGCGACCATCGCGAGAATGCCGATCGCGACGACGACTTCGATGAGCGTCATCCCCCGGGTGCGCGCGCGGACGCGACCGTGGCGACCGTGGCGGGTGCCTCGCCGGCGCCGCATCAATGGCCTCCCGCCCCACCGAGCCCGCCGAGCCCCTGGAGGAGCCCGCCCAGACCGCCCAGACCGCCGCCGTCGCCGCCGCCCAAACCGCCGTCGCCGAGGCTCGCGATGAGTCCCGCCCGCGAGGGGTTCGTGATGTATTGGGTGAGCACGAACTCGCGCTTCGTGACCCCCTCTTTCCAGGTCACCGTGATCGTCACGCGCCGGATCGCCGCTTCGAGCAGCGGCTTGAGGGACGGGTAGACGAGCCCGAATACCATCGACAAAAGGCCCGCCGCTCCTGCGCCGCCGGTCGTCTGCTGAAGAAGCGAGCCGCCCATTCCCATGAGGCCTGCGTCGAAGTCGAGCGATGCGCCGCCGAGCGGGTTGTTGAGCATCGTGCCGGCCGGCGAAGCGCTCGCCCCGCCGATGCCGCCTTCGAGGCTCAACCCGAGTCCGCCCCCGAGCGAGTTGTTGCCCGTGCCGCCGTCGAGGTTCTGCACCTCCGGGAGTTTGACGCGCTCGATCTTCCAATCGCAGCTGAAGCCGGGGACTTCCCTATCCATGCAGCAGGCAAGGCTGGAGTCTTTTTCCTCGACCTCGGGGTAGCCGAGCTTGAGCTCCTTTTCTTCGATCTCGCTCATCTTGCATCGCGCGAGGTCCACCGCCTGGCCCA
>DATHQY010000267.1:0-15869 GCA_035482215.1 Polyangiaceae bacterium
CAACGACACGCGCAAGCGGACGGTCACGCTCACGACCCGAGGGCGGGCGCGCATTCTACGCGCGATACGGCAATTCATCGGGTGGGGCTACGCGGAGCTCGCGCTTCGTTCGGCGCTGGAGCCCGACCACTGGCACAGCGAATGGCGCGCGCACGTCGCCGTGTCGCGAGCCGAAGAGTTCCTGCGCTTAATTCGGGTCGCATTTGGCGACCGCGCTTCGTTCGTCGTCTACACCGACGGCCTACGCGACGACGAGCTTCCTCGCGCCACGAGCCTTGTCTCGCGCTGGGTGAGCTAGCGTACCTTCTTGCGCGTCGATCGGGACGTTGGCGACCAGGCCGGACCTCGGCGAGCGACCTGGACGCGCAAGACGACTCTTGCTTCGGAGCGCCGCGGGATCCACGCTGCTGCCGCTATGGCCCAAACCCCCTCCAGCATGTTGCCTCTCGGAACGCCCCTACCCGCAATTCGCCTGCCCGACGCTGTCGGTGGCGCGACCGTCGACGTCGCGTCGCTCGCCGCCGGCAAGCGAGGGACGCTCCTCATGGTCATCTGCAACCACTGCCCCTTCGTGATCCACGTGCGGAGCGAGCTCGTACGAGCCGCGCATGAAGCGCTGGACAAGGGACTCGCGGTCGTGGCGATCAATTCGAACGACGAGGTCGGCTATCCGCAGGACGGCCCGGCTGCGATGGCCAAGCTCGCGCAGAGCGAGAAATGGCGATTTCCGTTTCTATTCGACGCGACCCAACAGGTGGCGCGTTCGCTCGACGCCCAGTGCACGCCGGAGTTCTATCTGTTCGACGCCGCGGGCAGGCTCGCGTACCGCGGGCAATTCGACGACAGCCGCCCCTCGAACGGCAAGCCGGTCACGGGGGCGGACCTGCGGCGCGCCGTTGACGCCGTCGCTACCGGCCGTGCTCCGTCGAGCGATCAGAAGCCGAGCGTGGGCTGCAACATCAAGTGGAAGCGCTGAGCGCCGCGCGAGGACGCACGCCATGGCCGGCCGGTCTTACGGCGGCGTCGGTTCATGCGCCGGCGGTGCGGGCGACGAGGGCGCCGACGACGCGTTCGGGGACGTCGCGCCCGGCCGGACGGTGACCCCGGTCGCCTCCGTGAGTCCGCTTGCGTTGACGACGGGCGCAGAGTCGACTTTCGCGGGCTCGAGCGGATCGGGCGGCGACACGACCGTTCCTTTCGCGTCGCGCCACGTTCCGGGCGCGTACCACAGGCGCCCATCGACCCCGCGCTCGAACACCCAAGGCGAGAATGCGGCTCCCTTGGGCGCGACGACCCAACGCCCCGCCGTCCAGGCCCATCGTCGCCGACGCCAAGTCCACTCGCCGTCGATCCAGACAGCGCCGGATTTGGGCGTCGGGGGCACGACTTCGACCCGCCCGGGCGGCGGCGGTGCGACGACTTCGACGAGGGCGCTCTGCGGCTGCGCCGTGTAGGGCGGATGCGGAAGGCGGCCGGAGCACGCGGTGGCGCTCACGACACCCACGACGAGGGCCGCGATCGTCCGCATCCGGTGGACAATGCGGCGCATGGGCGCGCTATGAAAGCACATTCGCTTGCTTGCATGCGCCTCTGCACTCGGCTCGTCCCGCTGATCTCTGTTCTGGCCGCGCTCCTCGCGCTCGTCGTGCTCTGCAGCGCGACCACGGGATGCGCAACGCTTCCTCAGGGGCGCGCGGCGATCGACTCCGTCGACATCGTCGGCGCGCACGCGGTCGACCCCGCGGACGTGCTCGACAAGCTTGCGTCATCGGACAGCCCCAAGTTCCTCGGCCTCATGCAAGGGGTCGCCTACGATTATTCGATCTACGATTCGAGCGTCTTGCAGCGCGATCTGGCCCGCGTCGAACGCTATTACCGCGGGCGCGGCTTCTTCGAGGCACACGTCCGCGTCGGGCGCGTCATCTACGACAAGCCCGATCACGTTCGTATCCGGATCGTCGTCGACGAAGGGCCTCCCATGCAGAACCGCAGCGTGCAGGTCGCGGGCCTCGAGCGCCTGCCGGAGGCCGTCGCGCGCGGCGCGCGCCTTGCGGCCAACGGCGCGCTGCCGGAGGGAGGCCGCTTCGACGAAGACGCCTACGCGAAGGCCCGCACGTCGATCACGCGCGCGCTGACCGACCGCGGCTACGCCTACGCGACCGTGACGGCCGACGCGCGCGCCGACATGAGCGCGCACGCCGTGGACTACGCGTTCGCGGTGACGCCGGGGATCGCCGCCGTCTTCGGGCCCATCACGTTCCAGGGGCTGGACCCCGACGGCGACGGGCCCGCTCCGCAAGAAATCCAGGAGGACATTCTGCGGCGGACGCTCCACATTCGCGAGAACGATCCGTACTCGACGGCGGATCTCGAGTCGGGGACGCAAGCGCTCCTCGATCTCGGGGTCTTCAGCTCCGTGACGATCGTCACCGGGCTCTCGGATCCCACGGCGCGGGTCGTGCCTCTCGCCGTCCAAGTGCAGCTCACGAAGCTCCGCTCGGTGCGGCTCGGCTTCGGCGCCGAGCTCGACGCGGTGAAGACCGACGTGCACGGCATCGTCGGATGGGAGAACCACAATTTCTTCGGCGGACTTCGCGATTTCAAAGTCGACTTCACCCCGGGCCTCGTCCTGTTTCCGACGACCATTTCGACGCCGATCCTCAAGCCGAGGAAATTCCTTCCGGAAGAACGTCTTCGTGCGCAGCTGCACCTTCCTGCGTTCCTCGAGCACCGCACGTTGGGGTTCGTCAGTCCGGAGTTCAACGTGTTCCCCCTCCTCGTCAACGCGGGACCGACGAACAGCACGCCGGTCGCCGGGTTCATCGAGGCAAAGAACGGCGTGGGCCTCGAGCGTCGCTTCGGCAAGCACGTCGTCGTCCGGCTCGCGTACAACACACAGGTCGAGCAGGCCTTCCGGTACGTCGTGGGGTCGGGTGCCCTGAGCCCCCTGCCCGGAAACGTCGTCCTCTCGTTCCCGCAGCTCGTCACGACGCTCGACCTCCGCGACGACCCCGTGCACACGCACGCCGGCTTCTACGCGACGAACGACCTGCAAGTGGCGGGAGGGCCGTTCGGCGGAACGGCGACCGACGTGCGCATCCAGCCGACGCTCCAGGGTTACATTCCGTTGGGTCGCAACGTCACCTTCGCCTTGAGCGCAGGCGTCGGGCTCCTCTTCCCGCTCGATGGGTACACCGACACGATCGAAAACCTCGCGGAGCCGAGCGACGTGATCAACGGGCGCGACGTCGAGACGATGTACTTCCGCGGCTTTTTCGAAGGGGGTCCGAGCTCGAACCGAGGTTTCCCCCTTCGCCAGCTCGCGCCTCACGCCATCGTTCCGTTCATCACGCCGGCGAACGCGAACGCGCTGGTCAACTGCAATCCCTCGGCGTCGGTGGCGGTGAACAGCCAGATTTGCAAGACCCCCGTGGGCGGCTTCACGATGTGGAGCGCCACCGCGGAGGTTCGGTTCGCCGTGGCGGGGCCCATCGGCGCGGCGGTGTTCTGCGACGCGGGCGACGTTTCGCAGAGGGTTGCCGACTTCCGGTTCGACTACCTGCACCTCTCGTGCGGGGTCGGCGGGCGCTACGACACGCCGATAGGCCCGATCCGCCTCGACATCGGCTACCGCATCCAGCCCCTCCAGCGCATCGGCTTTCCCGACGAGTCGGCGGCGGGGGATCCGTCGAAGAAGTACAACGGCCAGTACGGCGACCCGTCGTTCGTCGCGCCCCAGCTCCTCCTGGGCATTCCGGCGGCGATCGCCTTCGGTATCGGGGAGTCGTTCTGAATGCGTCCGCTCCGCGCCGTCGCCCATGCGCACGTGCACGGGTTGCTGTTCCTCTGCGCGCTGGCTTTCGGGGTCTTCGTCAATATCGGCGCGCTGCCCTTCGCGCGGCAAGTGCTGCGGCTCCGGATCAACCGCGTTCTGTCCCCGCTCTTCGTCGGCCGGATCACGATCGATCGCATCGGGTCGCTCGGTCTGCACGGGATCGACGGGCTCGACGCGCACGTCGACGACGGCGACGGCAAGCGCGTGATCGACGTGCACGGCGCCAGCGCCCAGGTCTCGACCGAGGCGCTCGTGCGGTCCCTGTTCGAAGCGCGCGGCCCGCTCGACATCGCCATCCCCGAGCTCACGCTCGGGAATGCCGAGGTGCATCTCGACGCCGACGGCACAGGCGATCTGCGCATCGCGCGCGCCTTCGCGCTGCGCGATCCGCCGAAGGCGGGCGGTCCCCCCGGGCGCGACGCGCGCATCGCCCTCCCGCGCATCCATATCCTGCACGCGCTCCTGCTCGCGCAGCCGACCGCGCCGAACGACGCGGACCTGGACGACGCGGACGCGGCGCTGCTCTTTTCGCCCGACGGGCTCACGATCGATCTGAGCCGGTCGCACCTCGTCGTGCGAGGCCTTCCGGAAAATACGGATGCGAAGGGCGCTGCCGAGGCGCGTCTCGCGAAGCCCGAAGGCGGCGCGTTCTCCCTTCGCGCGTCGTGGCAAGGCACCGTCGGCGCGGTCGCCGGCCACGCCACCGTGGCGATCGACGGGGACAAGCTCGATGGATCCGCGGACGCGGGCCCCGCGACGCCGGAGCAGGCGCGCGGGCTCCTGCCCGCGTGGCCGCTGGCCGTGCCTGTCGCGGTGCACGCCGAAGCGCACGGTGTCCTCCCGCGCCTCACCATCACGGCGCGCGCAACGGCGGAGGCGGGCGTCGTCACGATCGAGGGCCCCGTCACGGTCGGCCCCGCGATTGCCGCGGTGCTGCACGTGCAGGCCGAAGGAGTCGCAGGCACCTGGCTCTCGCCGCCGCTGCCGTTCGCGAACGCGCGGGGCGCCGGCGACGTGACCTTCGCGCTCGCCCCGAACGGCGCGGCGAGCGCGCACACGGTGTTCACGCTCGACGGCGCCGAATGGAGCGGCATCGGCGTCCCGAGCACGACGGTCACGGCCGACGTCGCGCACGCGCCGGACGCTCCTACGACGCTGCAAGCCAACCTGGCGATCCGGGAGCCGGGTGCGCCGGCGACCGTCGCGCTGCGCCTTGCGCCGAGCGGCGGCAAGACCCGGCTCACCTTCGATGCGACGGTCGCGGCGCCGCGGCTCGAGGCGGTCCCGCTTCTTCGGCACGCCGTCGCGGGCGCCGCGACGGCGCGGGCGACGGGCTCGATCGACCTCGGCGCCGGGACGCTCACCGCCGCGGCGACCGCCACGGTGGACGGGCTCCGTGCGGGTGCTGGCGCGGTGGCGGCTGCGCACGCGCACGCCGAGATGGCAGCGACCGGACCGCTCGGGGCCCCGAGCGTTCGCGTGGCGCTCGACGCGGAGGACCTCGAGGCGGGACCGCTGCATGCCCGTTCGCTTCGCGCGGACGCCACGGCGGTTCCCTCGGCGGGCGGCGTGGCTCTCCGCGACGTGGAAGTCGATCTGGAAAACCACGGCGCGTCTCTCCGCTTTCAGGCCGCCGGCGCGCGCGCCGACGCACGCGGCCTCGCCGTCGACGACGCGGTCGTTCTCGGCCTCGGCGCCCCGCTCGGCGTGTCGTTCGCGCTGTCACCGTCCGGCGTGTCCGTCCACGCGGAGGGCGCGGGGGTCGATCTCGCGCGCGTCGCATCGTTTCTCCCGACGCCGGTGGCCTCGGGGAATGTCGCCGTCGACGCCGACGCGACGGTGCAGCGCGACGCGGCCCAGGGCCACGCCAAGCTCGATTTGACCGCGGCCGATGTCGCCGGTTTCGCAGGAACGACGGCGCACGTCGACCTTCGGGTCCGCGGCCGCGAGATCCGCGGGAGCGCCACCGCCACCGCGCCGGACCTCGGACGACTGCAGGTGGATTCCTCGTCCCTCGAGGTGGGCCCCGGCAATCTGGTGACCGCGGAGCCCTGGCGGCAAGCCTGGGGCGCCATCGACGTCACGGCCGACGTCGACCTCACGAAGGCCCTCGCTCGCTTCGCGAGTCTCTCGCCGTCCCGCTCGCCCGGGCCCGCCGCCAAAGCCGCGTTCGACGCGAGGGGGTCGGTTCGCGCCGGGCTGCGTCTCGAGCGCGACTCGCCGAGCGACGTCACGCCCGAAGTCGAGCTCACGGTCGGCACCACCGGGCTCGTGATCGCCGGGGGAGAGCCCAAAGCGCCCTGGCGCATCGAAGGCATCGATCCCCGATTGCACGCGGTCGTCGACGGGCAAACCGGGGCGACGTCGCTCGCCCTCGAGCTGCACGACGAGGGCGGGACGCTCGCGACCTTGGAAGCGACATCGGCGGCGGTCCCGTACGGAACGGTGTTCTCCTCCGCATCCGCAGAGGCCATCCTCGGCGCGATGCGCACGATGCCCTTCGCAGCCCGCGCCGAGATCCCCGGCCGCGCGCTGGCGTCGCTTCCGGCGTTGCTCGGGACGGAGGGCATCCGCGGGTCGCTCAGCGCCAAGGTCGACTGGCACGGGAGCGTCGAGAAGCCGCGTGTCGTCGCGGTGGCGACGCTCGCGCGCGGCCCCGCCGACGCCAAGGCCGTCGCGCTCCCGCTCGATTTCGCGCTGTCCGCTCGCTACGACGGCGCCGCCGGAGACGTGCTCCTCACGGGATCGCGCCGAGGCGCGACCCTCCTCCGCGCGACGGGGACGGTGAGCGCGCTCGCGCCGGACATCCTCGACGGGATCGCGACGGGCACGTTTCCTTGGACCGCCTCCGCGAAGGCCACCCTCCACAACGTCCCCTTGCGGAACCTGCAGGCCCTCGACGATCGGCAGGTGCAAGGCACGGTGAGCGGCGAGATCACGCTCGCGAACCTCCACGAGGACGCGCAGGCGAAGGCGGATCTTTCGTTCGACGACCTCGAGGTCGGCGACGCGACCTGCCGATCCGCGCTGTTCACTGCCTCGGCGGACGCGAAGGCCTTCGACGCTACGCTCCGGATCGACGACTCGAACGGTGGCCACCTGCGCGCGAACGCGCATTCGGGCTTGCATTGGGGGCGCGCGCTCGTTCCCGCCGTCGACGTGGCGCAAGCGGCGAACGCAGCCATCGAAGCGCAGCACTTTCGCGCCGCGTTGCTCTTGCCCTTCGTCACGGGGTCTTTCACGGAGCTCGACGGCACGCTGGACGGCAACGCCCGCATCGCGATCGATCCGTCGCGCGGAACCGTGACGCCCGAAGGGACGGTGCGCCTGAAGGACGGGCTGTTCGAGCTGGCGTCGGTGGGCGGAGAATTCCACGGGGTCGAAGCGACTCTCGCCCTCAGCAAGGACGGGATCGTGCGGCTCGAAAATGCGATCGCGCACGGGACGAGCGGTCAGGTGCAGGCGTCGGCGACAGCGCGGCTCAGCGGAATGTCGTGGAGCGCGGCGCGCGCCACCGTGCAGATGCCGCGGACCGATCCGCTCCCGCTGATCTTCGACGGCGTACTCCTCGGGCAGCTCGACGGCCGCTTCGACGTGGCGCTGACGCGAACGGCCGGCGGTATGGACGTGAACCTCCAAGTCCCCTCGATGCACGTCGCCCTGCCGGAGGGCAGCGCGAGCCGCGACGTGCAGTCGCTCGGCGGGCTCGAGGGCGTGAGCATCGGAAGGGATCGGCGCGGCGAATTCGTCGAAATGCCGCTCGACGGCGCGGTGCCCCAGGCGACGTCGAGCGGTGCGACGCCGTTCACCACGCGAATCGCGGTGCGTCTCGGAAACGACGTCCAGATCGCGCGCGGCACCGACCTCGACGTCCACCTCGAAGGGCAGCCCTCGATCACGATCGGGTCGGACGTGCGCGTGACCGGCCAGATCCGCTTGGTCCGCGGGACACTCGACGTCAAAGGGAAAGCCTTCGCGATCCAGCAGGGCACCGTCACGTTCACGGGCGAAGATCCGTCGAACCCGCAGGTCGTGCTGGCCGCCGGGTGGACCGCGCCGGACGGCACGCTCATCTACGCCGACTTCGTGGGACCGCTCAAGACGGGCAAAGTGACCCTCCGATCGGAACCGGTGCGGCCGCAAAACGAGATCATCACGCTCCTCCTCTTCGGGACCGTGGAGGACGCGCCCGGCAGCAACCAGGCCGCGCCGGACGTGAACCTGCAGGTGAGCGGGAGCGAGAGCCAGGGGGCGATCGTCGCCGGCCAGGCGGGCGGCGCGGTCGCCACGGCTCCGATCAACCAGGCGCTCGGTGGACTCAATCGGACGCTCGATCGCCTCGGTCTCACGGGTGGGGTGTCGACGCGGATCGACACTTCGACGTCCAATCCGCGGCCCGAAGTCGCAGTCCAGATCGCGCGCGACATCTCGTTCCAGGTCGGCTACGTGCTCGGCGTTCCTCCGGTCACGAACCCCGATACGACGCTCGTCACGCTCAACTGGAACTTCCTCCGCAAGTGGTCCCTCGAAGCCACGTACGGAGACGCCGGCTCGTCCATCCTCGACGTCGTCTGGCAGCACCGCTACTGAACGGCCCGTCGCTCATGAGGCCACTCGTTGCCGTGCGGCGCGCGGCGCCCTTCGACCCCGACGCGCTTTCCCGAAGCCCGCTGTGCTGGCCGTTGCTCCGTGCGCTCCACGCGCTCGGGCCCCTCACCGAGTTTCCGGAGGCTTCGTCGCTGAATCGCGTCTTCGACGGCGAGGCCCCCGTGCGATTCGTCCCGGCGGCGCCGAGGGCCCGGCGCCATCGTGGCGGAAGGATCGCGCCGGTGATCGATCCGCGCATGCTCTACGACGGACGCATCACGCTCGCGCGCGAGGTCCCGACGCGCGACCGCTGCTGGCACGACTTCATGAACGCGCTCGTGTGGGGCACCTTTCCGCGCGCGAAGAGCGCGCTTCACGCGAGGCAGCACCGCGCGGTGTCCGCGCGCGTCGAGCCGGGCGCCACGGCGCTACCCCCCGCTCGCACGCGCGAGCTCGACGCGCTGGCGATTCTCGACGAAGGCGGGGTCGTGGTCCTCGCGGAGGACCCCGAGTCGCTTCGCGAGGAGCTGAAGCGCGCGCACCCCGGCGCCTTGCGAGACGCCATGTCGCGCCGCGCGGCGACTGCCGTCGTGTTCGGGCACGCCGTCTACGAGAGTCTCGCCCTCGGTGTACGGCCGGCGGTCGTCGGCGCGCTCGTCCTGCCGAAGGGCGATCTCGCGAACACGGAAGACGCGAGCGGACGCGACGTCGTCCGGCACATGGATCGCACGCTGTCCGATGCTCTCGAAAATGCGGGCCACCTGCGCACGCCGGACGACCTCGCGCGTGTGGACATTTCCGACGTGCGACCGGCCTAACGGGAGGGATTTCCGCGCTCCGAAAGGCGACCTCTCACAATCCCATCGGCAAATCGAGCGCGCGGTGCTTCCGCCACGAGCGATCGCCTTGCGCGATCTTTCGCTCCGCGAGCTCGTGCATCAGGAGATTGAGCGGCCAGTACGCCACGTTCTGGATCCACGAGTGGCGCATGCCGAAGTCGTAGCGCTTGCGGATCGACGACATCGAATACATCGATTGCCACGCGCTCACCCAGCCGTCGCGCAGCACTTGCCGCGACATGCGCCGGGGCTCGTAGAACGGCGCGTCGGTATCGTGATCGCTCGTCAACCACCAGCGGTCTTTCGTCAGTCGCTGTTCGGCTTGCAGGCGCTTGTAGAGCGCCGTCCCGGGATACGGCGTGAGAAGCGCGAAGAGCGCCATCGTGATTTTGGACTCGATGCAGAAATCCACCGTTCGCTTGAATGCATCGGGCGAGTCGTCGTCGAGCCCGAAGATGAAGCTGCCCCACACCGCGATTCCGTGATCGGACAGACAGCGAATCACGTCGTTGTATTTGCTGGGCTTGTTCTGGCGCTTGCCGGCGTGACGGACGGCGTCGTCTTCCACCGATTCGAATCCGATGAAGAGCGCGCGGCATCCGGCCTTGGCCATCACGGCGACGTTCTCCACGCGATGCAGGGCCGCGAGCGACGCCTGCGCCACCCAGTGCTTGCGGAGCGGCACCATCGCCTCGAAGAGCTCATGGCTGTACTTCGTGTGGATCATCACGTTGTCGTCGCCGAACAGGATGCGGTCACCGCACGTCGCGAGCTCGTCGATCACCTCGGCCACCGGGCGGAAGCGGAACTTGTTGCCGTTGTACGTCGACACGCTGCAGAACTCGCACGGAAAGGGGCATCCACGTGTCGTCTGCACCACGTCGAACGGCACGTAGCGGAGCGACGTGAACAGGTCTCGGCGCGGCTTGGGCAGGCCGACGAGCGGCTTCCAGTCGTCGTGCTTGTAGATCGATCGCGCGAGCAGCGACTTCGTGCGCCCGAGCTTGCCGGCGCGCGCGTCCCTCACGACGTCGCCCCAGAGCCATTCGGCCTCGCCGCTGACGACCGCGTCGCCGTGGAGGAGCCCCTCTTCCGGAAGCGCGGTCACGTGAATGCCGCCGAGCACGACGCGGCACCCCCGCGCGCGGTACGCGTCCGCGATGGCGTAGGCGCGCGCCGCCGTCTTCGAGTTGACGGAGATGCCCACGAGGTCCGGCGTGTCGTGCTCCTTCTCCAGATCGATCGGCTGCAGCCCGTCGTCGCGGAACGTGAGCTCCACGTCGTCTGGCGTATGGGCGGCCAGCGTGCCCGCCCAGAGCGGCTTGATGTACGTCGAGTCCTCGTTGGACGGCGCCACGAGGTGAACGCGGAACGGACGGGCCATTGCGCCCGAGCATAGCCCAGGCAGGGCGAAACGAAGCCAATCCCGCCATCGTGCTAGAGCGAGCGAGCGGGCGAGCGGGCGGGTGAGGAAAATATGAGCCGGCGAGCGACACGGCATGGGGAAACGCACAAAAGCCAGCGCGGCGGATGGCTCCGGGCGGCGATCCTGGGCTCCGACGACGCCATCGTCTCGACGGCGAGCCTGATGATCGGCGTCGCCGCGTCGTCGGCTTCGAAGAGCGCGGTGCTCGTCGCGGGCGTGGCGGGCCTCGTCGCGGGTTCCATGTCCATGGCCGCCGGCGAGTTCGTGTCCGTGAGCTCGCAACGCGACGCCGAGCAAGCGGACATCGAGCTCGAGAAACGAGAGCTCGTCGAGGAACCGGAGGCCGAGCTACGCGAGCTCACCATGATCTACGTGCGCCGCGGGCTCAGCGAGACGCTCGCGCGGCAGGTGGCGCAAGCCCTGAGCGCGCGCGATCGCCTCGGGGCGCATCTCCGCGACGAGCTCGGGATCGACTCGACGAGTCTGGCCGACCCGCTTCAGGCCGCGTGGATCTCGGCTGTGAGCTTCGCGTCGTTCGCGCTCTTGCCGATCGCCGCGCTGCTCGTTTCGCCGGCGCCGTTGCGGATCGCGGCCATGGCCGCCATCTCGCTCGCAAGCCTCGGCGCGCTCGGGGCATTGGGGGCGCACCTCGGCGGCGCTCCGGTCGCGCGGGGCACCCTTCGCGTGATGCTCGGGGGCGGCGTCGCGATGGCCGTGACGGCCGCGGTCGGCCGCCTCTTCGGAACGGTGGCCGGCGGCTGAGGCGGGTAAGGGGATTGCGCGGCCTGGCGGGCTACCGCCGCGCGAGCGCGTCGAGCCGCTCGGCGACCGAGCGCGCGTTCATCGTGCGCTTGTACACGTAGAGCGCCGCAGGGACGTCGTCGCCGAGGACCTCCTCGCTCACGCGCAAGTGCGCGCTCACGGCGAACAAGATGCGCACGGGGAGCCCCGCCTGGACGAGCTCGACGCGCTTCCAGACCGCGGCGCGGCTCCAGTACCCCATGACTTCGAGATAGACCCGCTCCGTATCGCCCGATTGCGTCCGGCGCTCGAACACGAGGTCCGGCACGGAGAGGCCGATCCCGGGCAGTTCGAGAATGTCGGTGTTGACCGAGACCCGCCACGCGGTCCCGAGGTTCGCAAAGGCCGATCGGAGCGCCTCCACTTCGTCAGGAAGCTCGGGGACGGCCCCGTCGATGCTCGTTTCGCCGGCGGCGCGCCCGGAGAGACGGAACGTGAGCGGCAGCCTGTCCTTGCCCCAGCGCACGTCGGCTTCGAGGCGCCATGCGTCGCACGACTCGAGCGCCGGCAGGACCATCGCGAGCTGCATGCCGTACTTCGTGCTCGATTCGAAGAGGCTGAACGGGCCGTCGATCGTCACGCGGTGGCCCTGCTCGGTCTTCGCGATGGTGTGCAGGAGGCGAAAGAAGCGCAGGCGGCGGAAGAGCGCGCGAAGCGACCCCGCCGACGCGCAGGCCACATCCACCGTGACACGGACGGCGCGCAGAAGGACCGCCTGGGGCTGCGCCTGTTCGTACAGGCGGACGAGCCCCTCCGCGCCGACGCGATCGAAGCGCGCGAGCACGTGCGCGCCGCGCAAATCGGCGAAGAGCGCGCGATCGATCGCATCCGCCGTCGTCCCGCGCTTCTCGGCGACGGCCGCGAGAACGCGGCGGCGGTCGAATCCCTTGGCGGACGCGAGCTCCGCGCGCACGCGGCTCGCTTCCGCGAACACCTCCTGCCGGATCACCGGCGGGTCGCTCTCGGCCTCGACGTCGAACTCGCAGCGATCGAGGGCGAGCTTGCAGAGCCCGTCTTTCAAGCGATGTTCGCGCGGACCCACGCGCACGGCGTCCATCGCGGCCGTGAGTTCCTCGCGCGTGCGTCCGACGTGCGCGTCCGCCAACGCGAGGAGCGCCTGGGCCACGGTGCGTGCGCGCTCGCGCCCCTCGGCGTCGAGCGCCACGAGGTGGAGCTCCGTGCCTCTACGGCGAGCGTGCACCAGATCAGCGGTAAGCACTGTGCTCTCGCCGCCGGTCGCTCGTGTACGTCTCGGTCGTCGCCTCGGTCACGAGCTCGTAGAGAACCGCGCGCTTGTCGCCCTTCTTGCGAAGAATCCGGCCGAGGCGCTGCACGTGCTCGCGCACCGATCCGCTCCCGGAGAGAATCACCGCGACGTTCGCGTCGGGCACGTCGACACCCTCGTTGAGGACTTTCGACGTGACGACGGCGCGGTACCGGCCCTCCCCGAGGCCCGCCAGGATCTCGCTCCGCTCGCGGACCTTCGTCTGGTGCGTGATGACGGCGACGAGAAACCGCCGCGCGATGGAATAGGCCGTCGCATTGTCTTGCGTGAAGAGGATCGCGCGGTCGTTCCGATGGACGAACAAAAGATGCTCCAGGTACTCGAGCTTCGCGGCGGGCGCGAACGCGAGCTCGCGCTGCCGGCGGTAGGCGGCCATCGCGCGCCGCCCCTCCTCGCTCTGCGACGAAAGCATGATGAACTCGCTCCACCCGGAGGGGTGGCTCATTCGAATTCCGCGGCTCTGCACGAACTCCCGGTAAATCGCCCGTTCGGCGTCGTGTTCCTCACGCTCTTCCTTGGACAGCGAGATCGACACGCACTCGGTGTCGTACTCGGCCAGGTAGTGCCCCGTGAGCTCGACGATGTCTTTGCGGTAGACGACCGCGCCGACGAGACTCGCGAGATCCGCCTCGCGCCCGTCGGTGCGCTCGGGCGTCGCCGTGAGGCCGAGCCGGTAGGGAGCGAGGCACGCGCGCGCGGAGAGCGCATAGCCCGTGCTCGGCAAATGATGGCACTCGTCGAAGACCACGAGTCCGAACCGTGCGCCGAGGTGCTCCATGTGGAGGAACGCCGAGTCGTACGTCGTCACCGTGATGGGGCGCACGTCGTGCTCGCCGCCGCCGACGAGGCCGATCGGACCGCCGAAGGTCGCCGTCAGAAGGTCGTACCACTGGCGCACCAGATCGAGCGTCGGCGCGACGACGAGCGTGCTCCGCATCTTGTCGCCGATCGCCAGGAGGGCGACGTGGCTCTTCCCCGCCCCGGTGGGCAGCACGACGACGCCGCGGCCGCGGGCGGACCGCCACGCGGCGAGCGCTTCGCTCTGGTACGGGCGCGACTCGCGGTGCACGCGCGCGGGCGACCCGAGCTCTTCGTAGCGGCGCGCGCCGTCCTCGTAGGGCGCCTTCGCGAGGACCAGCGCGCGCACGACGTCCGCGTAGGCCAGCGCCGGCGCGCGGTGGCACCCCGTGCGTTCGTCCCACAAGCACGCGGTGGGGACCGCTATGCCGGCGGGCCAGCCGCGGGCTTCGATCGTACCGGACACGAACGACAGAGTGACCACGCGCGTTCGCTAGCACCGCTCGCGCCGTCAGGCCCGATGCGGCGCCCCCCGGCGCCGCCCCGCTGTCAAAGCTTGTAAGCTTTTTTGGCGAGGCGGTAGGCCAGATCCACGGCGATGTCGGCCGCCTCCTCTTCGTCGAGGCGGTGCTCGGCCACCCAGCGCGCGAGGACCGCGCAGTCCGTTCGCCGGGCGACGTCGTGCCGCGCGGGAATCGAGAGGAACGCGCGGGTGTCGTCGTTGAAGCCCACGGTATTGTAGAACCCCGCGGTCGCGGTGACGGACTCGCGGTACCGGATCATCCCCTCGGGGCTGTCGAAGAACCACCAGGGCGGCCCGAGTTTGAGCGCCGGGTAGTGGCCGGCGAGCGGAGCGAGCTCGCGCGCATACGTCGACTCATCGAGGGTGAAGACGATGAGCGAGAAGCGCTTGTCGTTGCCGAATCGATCGAGCAGCGGCTTCAGCGCGCGCACGTAGTCCGTGCGCGTCGGTACGTCCGCCCCCTTGTCGCGGCCGAAGGCCTCGTAGAGCGAGGGGTTGTGATTTCGCGACGCCCCGGGATGGAGCTGCATCACGAGCCCGTCGTCGAGGCTCATTCGCGCCATCTCGGTCAGCATTTGCCCGCGGAAGTGCTCCGCCTCCGCCGGCGATGCGTCGCCCACGCTGACCTTGCGAAAGAGCCGCTCGCATTCGGACCGGGGCAAATCGAAAGTCGCCGCCGTCGGGTGGCCGTGGTCGGTCGCCGTCGCGCCGAGGGACGCGAAGAACTGCCGCCGCTGGACGAGCGCCCGCAAATAGCCGGACCAGCTGCTCGTGTCCTCGCCGGTGATTTCGCCGAGCTTGATGACGCCGTCGATGAATCCTTCGTACTCGGGATCGAGCACCGGGTCGGGACGGAAGGCGGTGATGACGCGGCCCTTCCAGCCGGACTGGCGCAGCTCGCGGTGATGCGCCAGCGAATCGAGCGGCGACTCGGTCGTCGCGAGGACCTCGATGCCGAACCGCTCGAAGAGCGCGCGGGGGCGAAAGTCGGGGCGCAGCAAGCTGTCGGCGATAGTGTCGTAAATGCGATCGGCCGACTCGGGCCCGAGCCGCTCGCGAATCCCGAAAACCTCGCTCAACGCGTGCGTCATCCACATGCGCGTCGGCGTGCCGCGGAACAAGTAGAAGTGGTCGGCGAGAAGGCGCCAGATCTTGCGCGAGTCTTGCTCCACCGCGGTCCCGTCGAGGCGCGGAATGCCGAGCGACTCGAGCGAGATGCCCTGGCTGTAGAGCATGCGAAACACGTAATGGTCCGGAATGACGAGGAGCGTCGCCGGGTCGGCGAACGGCTCGTTGCGCGCAAACCAGCCCGCATCGGTGTGCCCGTGCGGGCTCACGATCGGCAGGGCGCGGACATGCCCGTAGAGCCGTCGCGCGATGGCACGAATGGAGGGCTCCGCGGGGAAGAGTCGATCCTCCGAAAGAAGGCCACCGGACGCGGCCGCCGGCGCGGGGAGCGATGCAGGAGCCACGAAGGCTCGAGCGTACCGACGCCTGGGCAATGTGTCACGCAGCGGCCCGAGTCCGTTTTCGCGCGCAGACGAAAAGTTCATCCCACTTGCAGAAGGCGGGGCAGACGGCGCCGAAAGGACGCGCACCGCGCGTTTTTCGCAGCGATTCGGGATCGATTCGCGGCGCGCGCGCATTTGCCATTTCGAGCGACGAGCCCGTCCCCGCCCCGAGTCACGCGAAGGAGTCGTTCATGACGCATCGAAAATGGATATCGCCCCTTGTCGGCCTTGTCGGCGCGGCGACACTCGCGCTGGGGCTCGGTG
>DATHQY010000268.1:0-12519 GCA_035482215.1 Polyangiaceae bacterium
TCTCGCCGTCGCCCGCTCGCTCACGCGGTGGCTTCCCAGATGCCCGTGCTGTCTGCGCGTCCAACGTCCGCGCGACAGGTCCAGCAGAGTGCGACAGTAGTGTTAAGGGTGAGCACGCCGTTCACCCTCCCGCGTGGTCGCGAACGCGTTGCCTGTCGAGTCGGCGCCGGACGCACACCGAAGTGCGAGTTCGCAAAATCACTCGCGGCTGTCGTGCACTCTCATCTCGCGATGACCGCGGCCGGCCGCGCGCGACCGCCATGATGATCGTCACCGCGATCGCGGCTGGCTCTTCGCGTTCCGCTTGCGCGTTGCCGCCGCGCGAACCGCTCCTCGTTTGCGGGCAGGTGTCGACCCGCGCCCCGTTCCGCTTTGCTGGCGCGTGGCGGCCGCCTTCCGCGCGGAGGCCTTGCGGGCGCTCGCAGGTCGACCTGTGCTCGGACGCCGGCCGAGCTCTGTCCAACTCGCCTCGGTCATCTCGACCCCAAAATGCTTTGCGGCCTTCTTGATGTTCGCAAAACCGAGGCTCCGCTCATCGTCCGAAACACCGCGCACCTGATCGAAGCGCGCGATGGCGTTCCGAACGTGCGAAGCGTCGGTCATCGGCTCCTTTCGCTTCTCAGGAAAGGCAAATACGCTGGCGGGCAGGTCCCCGCGCTCGGTCAGCTGCCCATGCTTCTCATGAGGTCTCCAGGTCGCTCTCATGACGACGCCAACGTGCAGGCCTCATGCCTGGAGCACCCGGGCCTACCGGTGCGCCAGCTTCTCTTGCTCGTCCGCCGTCAACCGAGCCCACGGAATCGCGCGAAGGCGCTCGACCTCGATCGGACGGCCACTCAACTCGCTGACGCCGTAGGTCCCCCGCGCGAACTTCGCGAGGGCCCGATCGATCTCGGCGAGCTCGGCGCGCTCTTGCCGCGCGAGGCCGAGAAGCTCGTTCTCCTCGGTCGCACGCGTCGCCGCGTCCATCGGATCGGCCATGCTCTCGTCGGAATGGGTGCCCGCGGCGAGATTCTCGTCATACGCCCGTACGAGCTCGGTGCGTTTCGCCTCGAGCGCGGCTCGTAGTGCGTCGTGGTCCTTCTTGCTCAGCGTCATGAGTTCTCGCCTCCTCGCGTGCCGTGGAGTCCTAAGGCCGATCGCATGACTCGGCCATGCCCAAAGGCGGACCTCCCCGGCGCTGCGCGCGACCCGGCAGCGCGCGCCGGGGCCCTCGTCGCGCGCGCACGGCGCGGGTCCCTCGTCGCGCGCACGGCGCGGGGAACCGCGAAAGAAGGGGTACCCATCGCGAGCCCGCACGTGAAGGACTCATGGGTAGCCCGGCACATCCTCTGCACCTCCCAAATCTCATGAAGGAGCAATCCGGGCTCATGTTCTGGGGCCGCACCGTTGTCCTCGCCGCGTGCGGCGCGAAGCGCTGGCCTGTCCGCTTCGCGGTTGGCTTCGCCCCGATCGCCGTTGCAGGGTGCATGCTGTCGTGCGCCCCGCACACAGCCGTCGGGCCGCACGATCCCGTCGTGCGCTGGGTCAGCCCCGCGGACGCCATCCCCCACGGTCGAGCGCCCGGGGCCCAATTTCGCCTCCTCTCCACCGCTCCGGACGGGAGCAAAAGCTACGCGCTCGTCCTCGCGCAGGGCGACGAAGTCTTGACCGCGCTCGCCGACTTTGCCCGCAACCAGAACGCCGTCAGCGGCCGCTTCACCGGCATCGGAGCGGTCCTCAACGCCGAGGTCGGCTGGTTCGATCCGGTCCAGAAAGTCTACAAAGGCATGTTCTTCGGCGAGCAGATGGAAGTCCTGGCACTCACGGGAGACATCGCCTTGGGCTCGGACGCGGCCCCCAAGGTTCACGCCCACGTCGCTCTCGGGCGCAGCGATGCGCGCGTGCGAGGCGGTCACCTCTTGAGCGCCATTGTCTCGCCGACGCTCGAAGTGTTCGTCACCACCTACCCACAGTCTCTGCACAAGCGAACGAATCCCGTGGTGGGGCTGGAGCTCATCGATCCTTCGATGAGCCCGTGACCGCCCTCTTCATTGCAGGCAGCACATCTCGTCTGCGTAGGCGCACGCGTCTCGAGGGCCCGCTCCCTGGCTCCCGCATTCGATGACGAACGCTGCGCAGCTGCCCCCTGCATCGGCGCAGGCGGGCAGAGTGTCGCTTGGCGCGCTGCAGGCGGCGCCCGTCTGGCAGGTGCCCGCTCGGCAGCAAGGGGGGCTTTCCCCGGGACAGCCTGCCAATCCGTAGCAGGGCACGCCCACGATATCGGCCTGGTAGCGCGCAAGGGAGGTCTTGTTGATGACGGCCGTCGAACAGGGGCCGATCAGCGAGCACGCATTGCCTTCGGCGATGGGGGTGCAGTCATCATCGGTGGAGCACGTCTGATCATAATTGGAAGCCACGACGGGTCGTTCGCCCCCGTCCGGACAGGCCGTCGGCTCATCGGTTCCGCAGACGTTGCCCGAGCAGCAGTAGATCTGTGGGCCGAAATGCATCGGACAATCGTGCGGCGACGAACACGATACGACGCCCGCCTCCGCGCTCGCCTCGATGTCGGGCTCGGCCTGCGCATCGGAGGGAGCCGGCGCGCCGTCATGGCCGGCATCCACCAGACCAGCCTCGGATTCCACGGCGGCCGGCCCACCAGAGCGCCCCCCGCAGGCGGACAGACCGAGCGCGAGCGGCAGCCCCAACGCCACCACGGCCGGTAGCACGACCCAGCTTGCTCGCATCCGCGCATCGTATTCCATGAGCCCAAAAGCGCCATTTCCGGCGGAACGCGCACGGTCATCGCTCCGCTCGTCATGCGATCGTTCCGGCGGTGAAGGAATCGACCTGGGGCGCCCATCACGCCTTGGAGGAGGGCAACGTGCGGAGGCCCTCGCGTAAACCAGACGGGTGCGATCCATGAAAAGCTATATTCCTTACATGACCCTGGGGCTCTTCGCCCTGCTTGAGCCGATGGGTTGCGCGGGCAATGTTTTGACGCCTGCCCCGGCGGATAGCGGCATCACCGATGGCGCATCCACGGGCGGCGACAGCGCGAGCCGCCCCGATACTGCAACAGGCGACAGCGCGACCCGCTCCGATACGGTGACAGGAGACGAGACACCTCCGTCGCCCGACGCGATGCAGCCACAGCCGGCGACGGACGCGACCCTCGCCGAGGCGGGCATTGAAGACGCAACTCTCCCTTCGACCGACGCGACCGCTGTGCCGGACGGACCTTCCGCCGAGGATTCGCCGTCTTCGGCGGATTCGGCCGTGAACGAAGGCGATTCCGCCGTGGGCGAAGGCGGGAGCTGCGAAGATTTCACGACGGGAGACCCGACTTGCGACCAATGCGTCGTCACAAACTGTTGTGCCGCCGCCGCGGCGTGCAACGCGGGGGAGGATACGGGCGCCGACGACGGCGGCGGCACCGCGTGCGAGCAGATCGTCTCGTGCATCGAGGACGCGTGTGCGGAAGGCGGCGTGTTCGGCGAGTGCGTAGTCGGCTGCAGCCCGGACGAGGTCTCGCCCGCCGATGCGCTGCTCACGTGCGTCGCGGCGTCGTGCTCTGCGGAGTGCAATTAGCGCCCCCAAGTGCCGTACGATTGGCTTTGCATGCGAAGCTTTTCCTTACGATCCGTCGCGCTCCCTTTTCTCCTGCCCTGGCTCGCGTCGAGCGCATGCGGATCGAGCGCGACGCCGGACGACGGCACGAAAGCCGGCCCGCTTCCGGACGCCGCGGCCGGCTTCGCCCCGGACGCCGCGGCCGGCTTCGCCTTGGACGCGGCTATCGGCGCCGACGGAGAGACCTCCGACCCGGGCGCTCCCGCGAAAGACGCGACCGCGGCCCCCGCCCCGGCGTCCGATGCGTCGGCGCAGGATGCGACCGCCTCCACCGATGCATCGACGCCCTCGGGCGCATCGGGACTCTGGGTCATGGGCTATTACAGCGGATGGGACGCGCAGAATCTGCCTGTCGCGCAGATCCCGTGGAGCGATCTCACGCACATCGCCACGGCCTTCATGATCCCGGACGGAACGGGCGGATTCACCTCCGCTTCCGATCCGAACAACGCGTCGTTCGATCCCACGCTCGCGCAAAGCGTGATTTCCGCCGCGCATGCCGCTGGGAAGAAAGCCATCGCGTCGATCGGCGGCGCCGACTCCTCCACTGCTTTCGAAGCGTCGACCACCAGCACGACGATGGCGCCGTTCGTTGCGCGCCTCAAGGCGCTCGTCACGAGCACCGGCTACGACGGAATCGACATCGACTGGGAAGGCGGCCCTACGTCCGACGATGCGCTCCTCCTTTCGCTCATCATGAACCTTCGCGCGGCGCTCCCGGCGGCCCCGCTCACGATGACGGCGGGAACCATCAACCAAAACCAGATGCCGACCGACCTCGCGACCCTTTATGCCGCCGCGGCGCCATCCGTCGATCAGATCAATCTCATGACGTACGGCATGTCGGGCGCGTACCAAGGCTGGAAATCGTGGCACTCGTCGCCACTCCACTGGAATCACGACGACTCGACGCCGAGCGGGATCGACAGCACCGTGAGCGCCTATCTCGCCGCCGGTGTCCCCGCGAACAAGCTCGGGATCGGGTCGGGCTTCTATGGCGAGTGCTACACATCGCCCGTCACGATGCCCGATCAGACGCTCGGGGCTTCGACGGTCGCCGCGAGTGACGGGTTCGGCAATCTCTCGTACCGCGATCTCGTGACGACGTATTTGCCGATCGGCACCCGCCAGTGGGATACGGGCGCGATGGTGCCGTATCTCTCGATCACGGCGTCCAATCCGTACGATTGCACGTACGTGACGTACGAGGACGCGCAGTCGATCGCCGCCAAGGGCGCGTGGGCGAAATCCCAAGGTCTCGGCGGGGCCATCATCTGGACGATCAACGAGGGCTACGTGCCCGCGGCCGACGCGGGATCGCAGAATCCGGTGCTCGACGCGATGGGCGCCGCGTTCCTGCGCTGAGCGACGCCGCGATCAGTCACCGGGCGAGAGCTGCGCCAGATACCCCGTGACCATCGCGGCCGTGGCGTCGGCCCAGCGTCGCGCCTCGGCCTCGGTCGGCCGGCGCTCCGACACTTGCTTGCCGATCGCGGTCATCGTCATGAACAAGAGGTCCGCCGCGAAGCGACGCTGGCTCGGGCTTGCACGCGGCGCGGCGGCCGCGACGAACGCCCGCACGACGCTCCGGCTGCGCCGCCGATGCGCCTTCGACTCGGGCGCGTCGTGGTAGTTCGGCGTCGCCGCGTCGAGAGCGAGCCGTAGCGGAGCTTCGTCGCATTCGGACTGGAAGAACGCGCGCATCGTTGCGCGCAGCCGCTCTGCCGGCGCACGGCTCGTGTCGCCGAGGAGGGTATCGATCGCCGCCCCCGTCTTTTCCCATTCGTCTTGCTGCAGGCGGAAGAGAATCGCCTGCTTGTTCGGGAAGTATTGGTAGAGCGAGCCGACGCTCACCCCCGCCGTCTCGGCCACGCGGATCGTCGTGAAGCGCGCCGCGCCTTCGCGCGACAGAACGCGAACCGCCGCTTCGAGCAAGCTCGCGACGAGCTCCGAGGAGCGTGCTTGAACAGGCTGTTTTCGTGGGGCGAGCGCGGGACGCTTGGACCTGGGCAAGGGCTCCTCCGGAACGCGAATACCGAACGCGAATGATTATTCGTATTCTAACCATCGTCCCCGTTCGGAAGGAACACCATGACCACACGAGAATGCAGTCTGAAAACACCTCGCGTCGCGAACGTCGTCGCGCGCCTCTTCGCCGAAGCCGAGGCGAGCGACGTCGACCTCCGCCGGATGCTCGGCGCGATTCCGCCCGAGGAACGCGCGCGGCGCATGTCCGACCCCAACGCCGACTACCGCGCTTTCTACGGACGCGCCAAGGAGCATTTCCTCGCAGTATCGCCCGAAACGGCCCGCCTGCTCTACATGTTGGCGCGGACCACGAACGCGCGGGCCATCGTGGAATTCGGCACGTCCTTCGGCATCTCGACGATCCACCTCGCGGCGGCCGTCCGCGACAACGGCGGCGGCCGCGTCCTCGGAACGGAGCTCGAGCCGAGCAAGGCCGCGCGAGCGCGGGCGCACTTGCGTGAAGCGGGCCTCGACGAACTCGTCGACGTACGCGAGGGCGACGCGCTAGAGACCCTCGCGCGCGATTTGCCCGATGCGATTGACTTCGTGCTGCTCGACGGCCACAAGCCGCTCTATCCGCGCGTCCTCGACCTCGTCGCGCCTCGTCTTCGCCCGGGCGCGTGCATCGTCGCCGACAACGCTGACGCAAGCCCGGACTACGTGGCGCGCGTCCGGGCTGCGGACGGCCGCTTTCTCTCCGTACCTTTCGCCGAGGACGTCGAGCTTTCGATCGCCGTCTGAGAGCCCGTCACGCGAGCACGTGGATGGCGATCCCGGGGAACTTGTCGTCCCAAAAGGCGACGCGGTCCTTCAACGCCGGGTGCTCTTCGTAAGGCTCCTCGTACGTCCATACCGCGTCAGCGAGTGTCCGCGGGTCGTCACCCGCGGCACGGATGCCGAAGTAATGAGCCGTCCCCTTGAAGGGGCAATACGTCGTCGTCGGCGAGCGGACGAGCACATCCATCTTCACGTCCGAGCGCGGGAAGTAATACCGCACGCGGTGACCGTCCTCTTCCAATTTCAGGACGTCGGTCGAGTCCGCGATCACTTCTCCGCCGACCGAGACCGTCGCGCGACGGCCTAACTGGCTCTCCCGCACGCGATGGTTCGCGTGGTCACGATGCCCGGGCGATTTTGCCATAGCGGCTTTCCTCTCGTTTGGGTCCTCCTGGAATACAGCACCTCCCGCCTCCGCGCTCGAAGATGTCGATTTGCGGCGTCCACGAAGCACGGCTCAGCCCTTCGCCGCGGCGTCCGTATCCGCGCGATAGCGACGATCCGAACTCGTCGAAGAGGCGATCCATGTCGCTCATGAACCGTCCCGTGAACGAAAACGGCGAGGTCCCCCATCCTCCCGGCGCGAGCTCGCCGGAACGGCGATAGGGCTCCATGCCCCGCGTCGACGGTTCCGTCTGCGACGGGGTCTGCTGCCCGGTCGTCGGGGTGGTCTGCGGAAGACTACGCCGACAGCTTCGCGACGAGCGCGGCGACCAAACCGCGCACGCTCGCGTCGGCCACTTCGATCTCGTCGTACGAGCCGCCGGTGATCAGCGCCCTCGTGATGCGGATGCGGACGCGCCCAGCCTCCGTGCGATAGACAAGGATCCCCGGCGCGCCCACGCCGGACCCGAAGTCGAGGGGCCCGGACGCGACGAGGCCCGTGTCGACGTCGGGGCCGCACAAGGGATGCTCCTCGATTCCGTCGAGCGCCGCGTGCACGTCGGCCGGGTCGAAGGCATCGAGCTTGGATTGCAATGAGAGCAATTCGTCGTCCGGGAGGGTCGCCATGCGGAAGGAGTAGCAGAGCTCACGGCCGGCCCAACGTCGATGCGTACACCGAGGCGGCCAGCAGAGCTTTCCCGCGCACCGCGGAGAACGCCGCGGCGAGTGGCGCCCAAGCCGGCATGCTCGGATCGGCCCACTCTTTCAGTGAGTCCATGTCCTCCAGCAGGTCCTGGAGGTTCTTGCGCGCTTGTTCGCGAGTCACGTGCGTAGGTACGGCGAAGCCCTGCATCGCCGCCGTGTAAGCCGGAGCCGCCGCGCGCCCGTTCGCGAGCGCCGACGAGAACGCGTCGAGGAATGGCCTCGTCGTCGCGTTGCCCGGATCCGCCCAGCCCTTCAGGGCATGCATGTCCTTGAGGCAGGCCTTGAGCTCCTTACGAGCGTTGGCCAGCGATACGTGGCGCGGAGGTGTCGCCGCGGGTCCCGTGGCGGGCGCCTCGAATTCGCCCGATTCCGCGCTTTCGCCGTCGCCTTCGCCGAAGCCGCCGAGGGGGTGACCGCCGTGACCATGGCCGTTCGCCCCGGAGTGCTGGTGCGCGCACGCGCTGCAGCCGCCGTGCTCATGCCCGGGGTGCCAAGGCTGTCCATGTCCGTGAGGGTGCCGGTGATGACTCTCGGACGATTGTCCCGCACGCATCACCGCGTCGTAGACAAGGCGTTTGACCTCCGGCCAACTCACGTCTCCCCCGCGCCGATGGCGCGAGGCCACCTGCGAGGCGGCCTCCCGCGCGGCGCGCCGCGCGAGCCGCACGAACCACCGCGCAGTGGTGTGACGGGCCGCGTCGTCGTCCATGCCCTCGATCTCGCCCGTCAGACCGCCCAGTAGCTTGCCGAGCAAGAACGATTCGGCCTCGCTTTCGCCTTCGCTTTCGCCGAGCAGACCCCCGAGCAGCTTGCCGAACGGCAGAAATCCCTCGGCTTCGCCGTCGCCCTCGGGCGGCGGCGAAAATCCTGCATCCCTCCACGGGCGCCCTCGCCAGCCGCCACCCCAGCGCCGGTGATGCCAGCCCCACTCCCCTTCCATTTCGCCCTGCCTGCGTTGCGCGTTCTTGCGGCGCCGGAAACCCTCGCCTTCGAGCTCGCCCTGGGGCGGCCCCGCCAAACTACCCAGCGCGGATCCCGCCACCGAGCGGAGAATCGGAACCGCCGCGCGCAGGACCACCGGCGCGAGTGTCTTCAACCCCGTGAGCAGCGGGCCGATGAGCAGCGGCAAGAACTGCTCGAGCTCCGCCTCGTTCGAGACTCTCGTGAGGTGCGCGACCGCTTCGGCCTCGGCCTCCCGCTCGTGCGATCCCCCATGCGTGTGCGTGAACTCGAACTCGCTCGCTACCATGGCCTCGCCCTCCTGGTTGACCTCTTTGCGTGCCGACCGCCGACCCGCGAACGGCAATGTCCCCGGCAACGTCACAAAGCACCCGGCGTGCCGCGCGCGACATACCTCGTTGGCGGCCCGTTGCGCGCGTTCCCCCGAAGGCGTCTTCGCAACGGCCCGCTCGCCGCGGTGCGGCCGCGAAGCGCGGTTCGTCTCTCAGTCCGCCTCGCGCTCGACCGCGCGGCGCATCTGCAGCGCGCGATCGGTGACGCCGAGCCGCGCGGCCGCCCGCTGCAGATTGCCGTCCTCGTCTTCCACGGCGATCCGCACGGCCGCGTGCTCCGCGCACCGGCCGATGTCCTTGAGATGCGCGCCGAGGACGACCGCCCGCCGAATCGCGTCGTCGAACCGTGCGTCGCGCCACGTGTCGCTCTGCAGGTGCGCGGACCGCTCTTCTTCGGGAAGCGCGCCAACCGAGATCGGACCCGGCGGAAAATGCCGGAAGAGCAGCCGCGAAACGAGCTGCCGGAGCTCGCGCACGTTGCCGGGGTAGTGCCGGTGAAGCAGATGGTCGCGGACTTCTTCGTCGAGCGCGGGCGGTTCGTCGCCCGGCCGCAGGCCGCGCATGAAATGCCTCGCGAGCGGCAGAATGTCTTCGACCCGGTCGCGAAGCGCCGGCAATCTCACGACCGCACTGGCAATTCGGTAATAGAGATCGCGGCGGAAGCGGCCGGCCTCGACTTCGCTCAGGAGATCTCGATTGGTGGCGCACACGAGACGAAAATGCGTCGTCTGCCAGGCGTTGCCGCCAACCCGCTTGTAGCTTCGTTCCTGCACGACGCGCAGCAACTGCGCCTGCAGCGCCGGAGGCAGCTCCCCCACCTCGTCCAGGAACAGAGTTCCTCCGTCGGCCAGAGCGAAGGCTCCGTCGCGAGCGCCCGAAGCGCCCGTGAAGGCGCCGCGCTCGTGTCCGAAAAATTCGCTGCCGGACAGCTCGGGGACGATCGTCGTGCAGTCGAGGACGACGAGCTCCCCCTTCGTCGGCCGCGGATCGATCGTGTGCAACAAGCGCGCGGCCAGCTCCTTGCCGGTGCCGCTCTCGCCGAGAATGAGCGCGGGCGCCTCCGTGAAGCGACCGATCTCGACGAGCTGCCGCAGGACTTTGGTCCACGAGCGGCTCTTGCCCACGAGGTTGTCGGCCACGGCCTTCGAATCGATGATCGTCTCGATCTCCGACCATCGCTGCACGATCGCCACGACTTGTTCGGCGGTCTCGATCGCAGACCCGACGACGATGACTTCGGACGCGCCTGCGTCGAGCAACCGGAACGCGGCTCCCGCGCGGAGCGCAGCGCGCGACGAGGCGACCACGAGCAACGGGTCCAAGCCGTTGCGGCTCCGCACGCGCACGCGATCGAACAGCGCGTCGTCGAGTCGAGAAAAGAACGACAGGACGGCACTGCCCTCGGCGCTGGCGACCGGCAAGAACTCGACCGCGCGCTCGCGAAGCGCCGCAAGCAGGGGCGCCAGCAGCCCTTCGTCGCAGTTCTCCACGTCGACTCGAATGCGGCATTCGCGCATCGGATCACCCACGGAACATCGTAATCGGGAAAACCATGTTAGCCGGACCGACGGGGCGCAGTCACGGATGAACGTTCGTGCATGATGCACATCCTCGCGCTATCCCCGCGCGCGATCGAATTCCGCGTACGATCAGTCGAACCAAGTTCTCGCCGAGAATCAGTTTCTCCTGATCGCCGGGCAGGTCGAGGGCGCGTATTTTGGCCAGCTCCACTCCAGGGTGAAGCCATGGACCATCGGTCCCGAAGATCACTTTCGCCGCGCCGGCTCGGCGCACCGCTTGCTCGAGGAGATCGAATCGCCGGACTCCGGCGGAGTCGGTGAACACGTTCGGATGCCGTTCGAGGTGGTCGATGAGCGCAAGCTGCGCGCGCCAGTCGTCCTCGAAGCTCCCCAAGTGGGGAATGATGAACGGCACGTCGGGATATTCGCGGGCGAGTAGCTCGACGACGTGGACCTCGCCCATGAGGTCATAAAGCACCGGCAGCGAACGCCTTCGCGCGACTTCGCAAATCTCCCGCGTGATGGGAGCGTCGCGCCGATGCACCTTGATGCCGACGAAGCCGTGCTGGCCAACCGCTTCGTCCACCATCGGGCCGATGCGCCCCGCGTCGCGTCCCGCGTGGACGAACGCGAACCCGAGGAGACGCGACGGATGGGCCGCCACGATGCGCGCCACCTCGTGGTTGGCGCGGGCGTAGTCGGAGTGAAACGCGGCGAAGACGACGGTACGGTCGATTCCCGATCGCGCGGCTCGCCGCATATAGGCATCGAGCCGAGCGGACGTGTCCCAAGGGCCGGTGAGCCCGTCGCCGCGTCCGGCGTGGCAATGCCCGTCGAGGATCACGTCCGACCGGCGGAGGCGTCACCCACGCTCCTCGATGCGGCTCCCGCGCCCGCCGGCAAGCCGTCCGCGGTGCCGCCCTGGCCGCCTTGTTGGCTCCGGCCCATTCCACGCCCCGCACCCGTGCGACCCGCGCCTGCGGCACTTCCGCCACCCGGGCCGGCGTCACCCGCGCCTCCGGCGGGAGAGCCGCGCGGCGGAGCGTCGGCGCCACGGCCGGCGCCGCGCGCGTTCGCGGGACCCGCGGGGCCTTCGTGGGGCGGCGGAGGCCCCACCGGATCGGGCTCCGACGGCATCGGGATCGGAGGCGGAGGGACGGCGTAAGGGTAGCCGCCATACCCGTGGCGGTAGCCGTACCAGCGGCGCCAGTGCGGATACCGTGCGTAGACAATCCGACGGCGAGGCCAATGCCAATAGTGCTCGACCTCTCCGTCGTCGCCGTCCGAGGATCCGTCGTCGTCACCCGCATCGCCCGGCCCGCCCCACATGCCGCCACCGCCCCACGGCCACGGCCCCCCTCCGCCGCGCCGCCAGTGGCGGCGGCCGCGGAAGTGATGGTGCCGGTGATGGCGGCCCCCATGCATGTGCTCGATCTCGCCCTCGCCCTCGGCTTGCGTCAGGAGCTCGATCTCGTGGTCACCGGAGCGGCCGAGAAACACGTCGAGGTGACGGCCTCGCCGATCCCGGTACGAGCCGATGAAGCGCGACGTCGGGGCCGCGTCGGCCACCATGTCGCGGCTCACGCACTCCGGGCACTCCGCGGTGTCGCCGCCCGGAAGAAGGCTCGCCGCAACCGCCCGCAGCCGCGACGGCGGCAAGATCAAAACGTGTCCATCCTTGCTGGTCCACATGACGAAACGCTCCTTCTCAACAGCAGTGGACCCGCGAACGATCGCGGGCTTTGCGATTCCATTCGCAGGCAGAGAGCAACGCCGCCGCGGCACGGTCGATGTGACGAGGCTCGTGATCAGCGCGGACGGCGAAAGCGACTTCGGGCGGGCCTCCGCGGCAAGACCCGAGGACCACGGTTCTGACCCCGCGATCGGCGAGCGCGCGGTGAAGCGCGCCCGCTTCGAAGCCGGGGGCCGGTTCGACGCGCGCGACCGCGAAGGGACCGGGCCGCAAGGCGATCCCGCCGGCGCCCAGGCGAACCCGCAGGCGCCTCACGTTCTCGGCGAGGCGGCCGCGCAAGACGTCCCCGTGATCCTCGTTGCAGCGAAGCGCGTGCGCGGCAGCGACTACGGCCGCCGACGACGGAGGGCTCGAGTGGACGCGCGTGCTGCTCCGCGAGACGAAGAACGCAATCGCCTCGCGCGAGCCCGAAAGCACCGCAACGGGCGCGCCGAAGCCTTTCGCGAGG
>DATHQY010000269.1:0-21868 GCA_035482215.1 Polyangiaceae bacterium
GGCGCCGCGACTCCAATCCAACGTAAAATGCGACCGTGTCACGAACCGAGCGTGAGAGGATGCCGTCGGTCACGATGTTCACCGGAAGGGTGCTCGACCCCATTGCGTCAAGGCGGAACCGCGATGGCTTGAAGCCGACGAGGCCGCAGCATGCTGCGGGGATGCGAATGGAGCCCCCGCCGTCCATGCCGTGTGCGACGGGCACCACGCCGGCGGAGACGAGACAAGCCGCTCCGCCGGATGACCCACCGCTCGAGCGAGAAACGTCCCAAGGGTTGCGGCACGGTGGGCGGCCCAGGGGCTCCGTGGCCGGCATGAGGCCGAGTTCGGAGGTCGTGCTCTTGCCCAGCACGACGACGCCCAATCGCTCGAAGCTCCTCACGAACGGATCGCTTCTCTTCGAGACGTACCGCCCCGATCCAAGAGAACCCCAGGTTGTGGCCACGCCGGCGACCCGAGCGAAGTCTTTCACGAACGTCGGCACGCCGAGCCAAGGGGCGTCTGGACTCCCTTGATTCACGCGGGCTCGCTCATAACAGGATTCCACGACGCCTCCGAGATCATGAGCCTCCTCGGCACGTGCGATGGCCGCCTCGACCACCTCAGCCGCGGTGACCTCTTTGCTGCGGATTCGCGATGCGGTCTCGACGGCGTCCCAGCCGGCGAGGGCGCGGTCGAAGGTAGAGAGCGTCATCGATCGGGTGGGTAGGGCTGAACGCCCACTGCAGCAACGCCCGCAGGCTTCAGACGGAGTTAGTCGCGCGGGTCCTTGTCGCGTCGCTCGTCCATGACGGTCGCGAGCGCGTGGATATCGATCGCCTTCGCGCGCGACCGAAGGCGCGCGAGGAGCGCGTTTCGGTCCTGCGTGCCGAGCTCCGCCCGCGGCGCTGCCATTCGTTCGCGGGTGCCTGACTCGCGCGGCGCGGGCGGTGGCATGAACGCGGGGGCGGCCGCCGTCTCCGGCAGGGGCGACGCAAAGATGCTCGCGGGGGTGGGCGCGGCCGGGTCCCGCGGCGGGGCCGCGCTCTCCCGGGGCGGGCCGGGCGCGGCGCCCTCGCGCATCGGCGCGACGCTCGCCGGTACCATCGTCTGGATCGGGCCGGGTGCGACGCTCGCGCGTGGGGGTGGCGGCGTCCGCGTGCGTACGGGCATCTCCGAGGCGCGGCGAGCGGCCGCGGCTTCGAGCGACGGTCCCGACGGCGGGTCGTCGATTTCGGGCCCGGATGGCGACGATTCGAGCAGCGACGACGACGCCGACTCGACCGGCGGCCCGCCGGGAGAATCTCCGGCGATCGGCTCGGCGCGCACGGATCGCGGCGAGGGCGACAGCGACGTCGAATACGTGCCCGGCACGATCGACGCGCGCGCCGATGGGCGCTCCGAGCCCGCTTGCGTCGCCGGCCTCCGCTGCTCACGGAGCGCGGCTGCGCGGTCGACGAGCGCCTTGGACCGCATGTCGAGCCGCGTGAACCGGAGCGACAGCCCGCCCACGCCTTCTTGTACGTTCGGCTTGTAGCCGACGACCCGGCCCTCGCCCCGCAGGAGCACTTGGCCCGACGGCAGAACGAGCTCGAACCGAAGCACCACGCCGTCCGGGCGGGGCTGCGCGCCGACCAGCGTGATTCCCGTGCGCGTCAGCGTCTCGAGCTCGTGCTCGACGTACTCGTCTTCGCTCGCGTAAGGGCGGGTGATACGAATCGCGACGGGCGGGCGCGAATCTGCGTTCACTTCTGCGAGGATACCCTCCTCATGCCGCGCTTGGCGAGGACGACTGCGACGAATCGGTAAACGTGGCGGTTCCGGCGCGAGCGTGGTACCGCGCGTCCCAGGGTTCGCGAATGGCATGGATCAAACCGGGCCGGATCGTCGTGGTCGGGCAAGGGGCGCGCGAGCACGCGCTTTCTGCGGCTCTCGTGGCGTCCGGCCACCAAGTGACCGTCGCGCCGGGCAACGCAGGGACGGCCATTCTCGGGGCCGCCGTCGCGACCCTCGATACGGCCGGCTCGGGGCCGTCGGGTCCGGGGCAATGCCGCAACGTCGCCGTTGCGGTCGACGATATCCCCGCCCTGGTGGAGCTCGCCGTCGCATCCGCCGCGCAGCTCGTCGTCGTCGGCCCGGAGCTGCCGCTCACCCTGGGGCTCGTCGACGCGCTCGCGGCGCGCGGCATTCGCGCCTTCGGGCCGACCCGCGCCGCCGCGCGCCTCGAAGCCTCGAAGGCCTTCATGAAGTCCTTCTGTGAGCGGCACGGCATCCCGACGGCGCGCTTCGCCGTCTTCGACGATCCGGACGCGGCGGAGCGCTACGCGCGCGCCCAACCCGAGCCACCGGTGGTCAAGGCGGACGGTCTCGCCGCCGGCAAGGGCGTCATCGTCGCCGACTCGGCGGACGAAGCGTGCGACGCCATCGATCGCCTCATGCGAAAACGCGAGTTCGGGGACGCCGGCGCCAACGTCGTCCTCGAAGAGCGCCTCGCGGGCGAAGAGGCGAGCTTTCACGTCGTCTGTGACGGCACGCGTGCCGTCGCCCTCGCGCCGGCGCAGGATCACAAGCGCGTCTTCGACGGCGACCGCGGGCCGAACACGGGCGGCATGGGCGCCTACGCGCCGGCGCCGATCGTTACGCCCGCGGTGCACGAAGCCGTCATGCGCAGCATCGTCGCGCCGACCCTCGCGGGCATGGCCGCCGAGGGGTATCCGTTCCGTGGCGTCCTCTTCGTGGGTCTGATGATCGATCGCGGCGTGCCCACCGTGCTCGAGTTCAACGTGCGCTTCGGCGATCCCGAGACGACGGTCCTCGTGCCCACCTACGGCGGCGACTGGTTCGAGCTGCTCATGGCCGCTGCGCTGGGCGACCTCTCTGCGATCACCCCCGCACCCGTGTCCGGCGCGGCGCTCGCTGTGGTGATGGCCGCGGAAGGCTACCCGGGCAAGGTCCGCGCGGGAGACGCGATCGAAGGACTCGACGCGCCCCTTCCGCAGGGCGCCTTCGCGATGCACGCAGGCACGGCGCTCCGGCCGGACGGGAGCGTGGTCACGGCGGGCGGCCGCGTCCTCGCCGTGGGCGCGCGCGCCGGCACGCTGAGGGAGGCCGCAGGCATCGCCTACGACGCCGTAGGGCGCATTCATTGGCCCGGAGAACACCACCGCCGCGACATCGGACGTCGCGCGCTCGATCCCCGAGGATAAACCATGGCCGACATCGCCCCGCTTACACCGCTTCGCTACGATCTCAATCGCCTGAAGGGAGGCCTCGCGAGCGTCGTGGCCCCTCCGTACGACGTCATCTCGCCGGAGGAGCGCGCGGCGCTCGCGGCGCGGGAGCCGCACAACGTCGTGCGCCTCATTCTTCCCGAGGGGGAGGGCGATGCGAAGTACGCGCACGCCGCCGACCTGGTGAAGGCATGGCAGGCCGACGGGACGCTCGTGCGCGACAACCAGCCCGCGTTTTACCGCTATGACCAGACCTTCGTGCCGCCGGGCGGTGGCGGTCCCGCCGTCACGCGTCGCGGCTTTCTCGCGCTCGTGCGCGTCGTGCCCTTCGCCGAGCGGGTCGTCCTCCCGCACGAGCGCACGCTGTCGGGCCCGAAAGAAGACCGGCTGAAGCTCTTTCGCGCGACCCGAACGAACCTGAGTCCCGGCTTCATGCTCTATCGCGATCCGCGCCGCGAGCTTGACGGAGCCCTCGATCAGGCCGAGACGCTGGCTTCCTTCGCGACCGAGGACGGCGTCACGCACGCGCTCGCGAAGGTGACCCGGCCCGAGGCGATTCGCGCGATCATCGCCGGGCTCGCGCGCTCGACGCTGCTCATCGCCGACGGGCACCACCGCTACGAAACCGCGCTTCGCTACTCGCAAGAAGTCGCCGCGGCGCACCCGCAAGCGCGTGGCGAAGGCGGCGAGACGGGCGGCGCGAGGCGAGAAGCCGGCGAACATCGGTTCTTCATGACGTTCCTCGCGAACGGGGACGATCCGAATCTCCTCGTCTTTCCGACGCATCGCCACGTCCACGCGTTGCCCACCTTCTCGTTCGACGAGCTCGTGCGTCGAGCGCGCGATTTCTTCGCGGTGACGGAGCTCGAGCCGGGAGCGCAGGCCGAGGCCATCCTCCCCGCCCTCGCGCGAGCGGCGGCCACCGGCCCCAGCGTTGCCGCGGCCGCGCCGGACGGGCGCGTCGCGATCCTCACGCTGCGGCGCGACGTCGACGTGAGCACGCATCCGACGCTGGGATCGCGCCCGGCGGTGCTGCGGCGCACGGGCGTCACCGTGCTTCACGCCGGCATTCTCGAGCATCTTTTGGGCATTACCCCCGAGGCCCAAGCCGCCAAGACGAATCTCTGGTACCCGCAGAACGCGAAGGCCTCGCTGTCGGAGCTGCGATCGGGACGCGGCCAGGTCCTCTTTTTGATGAACGCGACGCCTGTCGCCGAGGTGCGTGAAGTGGCGGAGGCGGGCGAGGTCATGCCGCAAAAGAGCACCTTTTTCTATCCGAAGGTGCTGACCGGTCTGGCGATCCACACGCTCGATCCGGAGCGTCTCGTCGCACTGACCTAAGGCGCGGGTAGCGCGTCTCTTTTTGCGTGCTTACGATGCGAAAAACGCGCGGTGAACCGCCAGACCGTTTTCCCGGGCGCGCGATACGCTCGGTGCAGTTTCCCCCGCGAGAGGAAGCAAGCCATGTCGGAAAAAAAGCAGAATCCTGGACGGCAAGAGGAAGAGGCAGTCCAGTTCGGAGACGAGCTGCCGGTGTTGCCCATCCGCAACGCGGTGCTCTTTCCCGGTGCCGTGGCTCCGTTCGACGTTGGTCGTGAGAAGTCCGTAGCCCTCGTCGAGGACGTCGACAATCTTTCCTCGCCCGTCATCGCGATCTTCGCGCAGCGCGATCCGTCGACCGACGATCCGGGCAAGGACGACTTGCATCAGGTTGGTTGTGCAGCGCGCGTCCTCAAGGCGCTGAAACACAGCTCGGGCAACTACTCGCTCATCCTGCAGGGGCTCGAGCGGATCCGGCTCGAAGAAGTCACGCAATCCGGTCCCTACCTCAAAGCGAAGATCGGGCGCCTGCACGAGATGAACGTCGGGGACGACGAAGCCGAAGCGCTCAGCATGAGCCTTCGCGACATCGCCAAGCAAGTCATTCAGCTCATGCCCGAGCTTCCGCGCGAAGCCGGCTCGCTGATCGATTCGATTCAGGCGCCGGGGGCGCTGGCCGATCTCGTGGCCGCGAACCTCGACGCTCCGGTCGACGAGAAGGCGGGGCTGCTCGAGACGGTCGACGTCAAAGACCGCATTCGCAAAGTCCTGAAGCTCCTCACGCGGCAGCTCGAGATCCTGAAGATGCGCGAGCGCATCAATTCCCAGATCAAAGAGGAGATGGGGAAAAACCAGCGCGAGTACGTCCTCCGCCAGCAGCTCAAGGCCATCAAGGAGGAGCTCGGGGAGGACGACGGCGATCAGGGCGATCTCGACGGGCTCGAAGAGCGCATCACGAAGGCGAACCTGCCGACGGAAGCCGAGCAAGTCGCCAAGAAGCAGCTGAAGCGCCTCCGCAACATGCAAGTCGGGAGCGCCGAATACACGGTCGTCCGGACGTATCTCGATTGGATTCTCGATTTGCCGTGGCACTCGCAGACGCCCGACAACATGGACATCGGCGCGGTGCGCAAGGTCCTCGACGAGGACCATTACGGTCTCGAGAAGGTGAAGAAGCGCATTCTCGAATACCTCGCCGTCCGCAAACTGAAGAAGGACAAGAAGGGGCCGATCCTTTGCCTCATCGGCCCGCCCGGCGTCGGCAAGACGTCTCTCGGACGGAGCATCGCGCGGTCGCTCGGACGCAAGTTCGTGCGCATCTCGCTCGGCGGCGTGCACGACGAGGCCGCGATCCGCGGTCACCGGCGTACGTACGTCGGTGCGCTCCCCGGCCAGATCATCCAGGGCATGAAGAAGTCGGGGACGATCAACCCCGTCTTCATGATGGACGAGGTGGACAAGATCGGGCACGACTTCCGCGGCGATCCCGCGGCGGCGCTGCTCGAAGTGCTGGACCCCGAGCAGAACAACACGTTCGCGGACCACTACCTCGAGATCCCGTATGACCTCTCGAACGTCATGTTCGTCGCCACCGCGAACATCGCGGATCCCATTCCGGCCCCCCTCCGCGACCGCATGGAGATCCTCGAGATCCCCGGCTACACCCGGCGCGAGAAGCTGGCCATTGCCCGCCAGCACCTGATTCCGAAGCAGCTCGAGGAGCACGGCATCACGCCGGAGCAGCTCGACATCACCGACAAGGCGGTCGACGTCATCATCGACTTCTACACGCGTGAAGCCGGCGTCCGTACGCTCGAGCGCCAGGTGGCGAGCGTCATCCGCGGCGTCGCCGTGAAGATCGCCGAGGGAGACACGACCCCGCGGCGCGTCGACTCGGAGGACCAGATCCGCGAGTTCCTCGGCCCGCAGAAGTACACGAGCGAGGTCGCGGAGCGCACGGAGGAACCGGGTGTCGCGACAGGACTCGCGTGGACGAGCGTGGGCGGCGAGATTCTCTTCATCGAAGCGACGCGCATGTACGGCACCGGCAAGCTGCAGCTCACGGGGCAGCTCGGCGACGTGATGAAAGAGTCGGCGCAGGCCGCGCTCTCGTACGTGCGAACGAACGCGGAGCGATACGGGATCGCGAAAGACTTCCTCGAAAAGAGCGACATCCACATCCACATCCCGGCCGGCGGGATGCCGAAGGACGGGCCGTCCGCGGGCGTCACGATGTTCACGGCGCTCGTCTCGATGCTCGCGGGGATCCGTGTGCGGCACGACGTGGCGATGACCGGCGAGATCACCCTGCGTGGACGCGTCCTGCCGATCGGTGGTCTCAAAGAGAAGGTGCTCGCGGCGCACCGCGCCGGGATCAAGCGCGTGCTCGTGCCCGAGCGCAACAAGGCGGACCTCGACGAGGTTCCGGCGGAAGTGAAAAACGATCTCGAATTCGTTTTCGTGAGCAAGATGGACCAGGTGCTCGAGGCAGCTCTCGAAGAGATGCCCAAGCCGAAGGTCGAGGAGAAACCGGCGGTCGCGGTCACTCCGCCGTCCAACTGACGAACTTCTTCTCGTTCAGGATTCGCGGGCCGGCGTGTAAGCTGCGGCCGATGGAACCGATCCGATTGGGCCTTCTGGGCTGCGGAACCGTCGGCGGCGGCGTCATTCGGCTGCTCGCTGCGAACGCCGAGTACATTGCCCAGAGCGTGGGTGCGCCTCTCGAGGTCGCCCGCGTTCTGGTGCGCGACGTAGCGAAGGAGCGCGTGCCGCAGCTCGACCGCGCGCGCCTGACGACGGATCCCGAAGCTGTGCTCGGGGATCCCACGATTGGGGTGTTCGTGGAAGTCATGGGCGGCGTGACGCCGGCGTTCGACTTTGCGAAACGCGCGATGGATTCGGGCCGGAGCGTGGTGACGGCCAACAAGATGCTGCTGGCCGTGCACGGGCCTGCGCTGGTCGAGCGGGCGATCGCGCGCGGGGTCGACCTCGCGTTCGAAGGATCGGTCGGGGGAGGGATCCCGATCATTCGCGTGCTCCGCGAAGCGCTGACGAGCGACTCGGTTTTGCGGATCGAAGGCATCGTCAACGGCACGTGCAACTACATGCTGACGCGGATGCGCTCGGACGGGCTGTCGTTCGACGAGGCGCTCCGCGAGGCGCAGCAAAAGGGCTATGCCGAGGCCGAACCGAGCCTCGACGTGGATGGGCACGACGCGGCGCACAAGCTCGTGGTGCTCGCGATGGTGGCCTTCGGGGCACGCGTCGAAGCCGAACGGGTACCCACGGAAGGCATCGCCGAGATCGAGGCGATCGACCACCGTTTCGCCGAGCGCTTCGGGTTCGTGATCAAGCACCTGGCGATTGGCCGTGACCGCGGGCAAGACGTAGAGCTCCGCGTGCATCCGGCGCTGGTGCGGCGAGAAGCACAGCTCGCGAACGTGAACGGCGTGCTCAACGCGATCGCGATCGAGGGCCGCGCCCTCGGGCCGACGCTGCTATCGGGACGGGGAGCGGGCGACCTGCCGACGGCGGTGAGCGTCGTGGCCGACGTGGTCGATGTCGCGCGCGCGCGGCGGAGCGGCGTCTCGGGCCTCGCGACGCGCGGACTGCAGGTGCGGGCGCGGGCCATCACGCCGATGGAGTCGGTGCGCGCGCGGTATTACCTGCGCGTGGCCGTTCACGATCGACCGGGCGCTCTGGCGCGCCTCGCGGGCGCGCTGGGCGAGGCGGGTGTCTCGATCGAACAGATGGTGCAGGAGGGCGGCGGTGGATCGAGCGGCGTTCCCGTCGACATCGTGCTCCTGACGCACGAGGCGTGCGAGCGCGACGTGCGCCGCGCGATCGATACGATTTCGCGGAGCGAAGTCGCGGTCCGTGCGCCGCGGCTGATTCGCATCCTGGACTAGCCACGGGAGCCGTTCTCCGCGGTGCGGATCAGGCGACCGCGCGCCGGCGCTGCGCATCGTCGCCCCCTGTCCGGAGGACACCCGCCGCCGTCCTGCGACACGCAATCGGGCGCCTCGGGGGACGCCGCGGTCCGATATTCGGCTATAGGCCCTTCATTGCCAAGGCAATGGAGTGCCTATGGGCAGGCCATTTTTCGCCGGGGTCCGGGTTCGCCGGGCAGAAACCAGCGAATTTCCGCGCGGCGCCCGCCGGTGTTGGTCCGAGATGTGCCACTGCACCTGGCATTGCACCCGGTCTTCTTCGGTTTGAAGCGCGCGTATTACGCCACCCTGGGGCTCACGCGAGGGACGCTCCGCAAGATGGGGTTGACCGCGGCTCGCATGGATATGCTCTACGTAATCCACAAGAGGGGGCGATACCCGACGCAGCAGGGCGCCCTTTGGCGCACCCTCGGCGTCTGCCCGTCGGTCGTCAGCCGCATGCTCAAAAGGCTCGAGGAAATGGGCTATGTCGAGCGCGACGTCGTCACCAACGATACGCGCAAGCGAACGGTCACGCTCACCACCCGAGGGCGGGCGCGCATTCTGCGTGCGATACGGCAATTCATCGGGTGGGGCTATGCGCAGCTCGCGCTCGAATCGGCGCTCGTGCCCGACCGGTGGCATAGCGAGTGGCACGCGCACGTTGCCGTATCGCGGGCCGAAGAGCTCCTCCGCCTGATACGAGTCGCCTTTGGCGACCGGGCTTCGTTCGTCGTCTACACCAGCGGGCTGCGTGACGACCAACTCCCTCGGGCCACGAGCCTTGCCTCGCGGTGGGTGAGCTAACGCCGCCTCGTCCGCGTCGAATGGGCGCCAGGTCGATGCGACCGCCACACCCTCAACCCCACTCTCGAGCCCCGGCTGCGGGAAGCGTGGCGATCAGAGAGACGCGATGCGCGCCGCTCCCGGGCGTCGTTCGCGAACGCCCGTGATTTCGCAGCCCTCGCTCGCGTCGTCCGGGACGCGTGGAGGCGCCTCGAATGCGCCCCGGAGACCTATCGTCACATCGATGAACTTGAGGAGAACGTAGGTCATCGCCGCGGCGTACGTGGCGATCGCCGCGCACGCCAAGAGCTGGATTTCGGCCTGCTCGGCGCGACCGAAGAGCGCCCCGTTGGCCCCGTGCTCGTTGAGGGCTTTCTGCGCGAACACACCGGTGAGCAGCGCGCCCGCGAGACCGGCCACCGCGTGCGTCCCGAAGGCGCTCGGCAGTCGGGCGAGGCCGAAACGCTCGTAAAGCAGGACGACCCCGAGACAGAAGCCTCCGGCCACCGCCGCAAGCGAGACGGCAGTGGCGGGCGCGACGTACCCTGCATCGGCGGTGATGGCGAGGAGCGCGGCGGTGAGCCCCGCGAGACCGCCGAAGAGCGTGCCGTAGCTCACGGCGCCTCCAATGAACCCGATGGCGACGGCGGCCGACGCGCTCACGAAGCCCGCCGCGGGCGCGATCGCCACGAGGCCGGCCACGACCCCGGACGCGGCTCCCGCGCGATCGAAACGACCGCGGTCGCGCCACTGGACGATGAGCCAGCCGAGGCCTCCCGCGACCGCCGCCAGCTCGGTACGCGCGAGCGCGAACGACGCGAGCTGGCCGTTCGGCAACCCGGCGGCGCAATTGAAGGCGGAGTACGCCGCCCAGAGGAGAACCGCCCCGACCCACGGGAAGGCAGCGGGGCTCGCCCGTCCTCGAGTGGCGTGGCTTTCGTCGTCCGAGCGACCGAGAACGAGCGAGCAAACGAGGATCGCGACGCCTGCTGTGAGATGCACGACGGTGCCACCCGCGAAGTCGAGCACGCCCGCTGCTGCGAGCCAGCCGCCTTCGCCCCACACCCAGTGCGCGACGGGAGCGAGAACCGCCGTCGACCACGCGACCACGAACGCCGCGAACGCCACGAACCGCATACGGCCCGCGCACACGGATGCGACCAGAGCGGGCAGCACGAGCGCGAACGCGAGCCGGAACGCCACGAGACCGAAGGGCGCATGGAGCTCGGAGCCGGTGGCGGCCGGATGGGCGTGGGGCGTCCGGGCCAGGGCCCCGAAGAGGCCGGGACCGAACGCGAGGGCATGTCCCGCCACCCACCATTCGAGGGCAAGAAGCGGAATCGCGAGAAGCGAGCGCGTCACGGCGAGCCGCACGACGGGCCCCGGGCGATTGCCGGCGTGGAGCAACGCAAGAGCCGGCGCCGTGAACAGACCGAGAAACGCGACCGCGGAGAGCCACCCGACGACGGTGGCATCGATCCTGGCGAAGCCCATGGCGCCTTCTGAGCTACCGCTTCCGATGTTTCGGGTCGGCTTCGCCTGCGTTTAGATCGCGGTCGCGAAGGGCAAGGCCGCCCCGCATTTCAGTCGATCCCAGCCCGAGTGGCCCGCGCCGTGTTTCGTCTTCGTTTCGACCGCGCGTTTCGACGGCGCGCTTCAACCGCGCTCGTCGCGAAAGACGACGAGGCTCCCCGCATCGAGCTCGACCGCGGTGAGCGGCAGCGCCTGCGCCCCGATCCGCGGTCGTTCGCGCGTGTCGATCACGACGTACCAGGCCGTCCCCAACACCGAAGGCGGCATCAAGAACGTGACCGGGTCGCGCTCGCCGTTCATGACCACGAGGAACGAATCGTCGCGCGGCGCAGGCCCTCCCTCCGCTTCGAACGCGAGGCCGTCGAGGCGAAAGGCCATGACGGCGCGGCGTGGCGCCTCCCAATCGGTGCGCTGCATCTCGACGCCGTCGGCGCGGAGCCAGACGATGTCTTTGCCGCGGCTGCCCCCGATGCGCTCGCCGCGGAGAAACTCCGTCCGCTCGAAGACCGCGTGGCTCTTGCGCAGCGCCGCGAGGCCGCGCACGAAATCGAGCATCGCGCGCGATTCGTCGTTCGGCTGCCAATCGACCCAGGTGAGCTCCGAATCGTGGCAGTACGCGTTGTTGTTGCCGGCCTGCGTGCGCCACAGCTCGTCGCCCATCGCGACCATCGGCACGCCCTGCGAAACGAACAGCGTGGCCATGAGGCTTCGCGCGAGCGAGCGCCTCCGCGCGAGGATCGCCGGGTCTCGCGTCTCGCCTTCGACGCCGGCGTTCTGGCTGTCGTTGTCGTCGAGCCCGTCGCGGTTCTTCTCGCCGTTGGCTTCGTTGTGCTTCTTGTCGTAGCTCACGAGGTCGCGAAGCGTGAAGCCGTCGTGGGCGGTGACGAAGTTGATGCTCGCGCGCGGTCCGCGGCCGTCGTCGCCGAACAGGTCGCTCGATCCGGCGAGGCGTGTCCCGAGATCGCCGACGGCGTTCTTGTCGCCCCGCCAGAAGCGCCGCACCGTATCGCGGTAGCGCCCATTCCACTCGGACCAGAGGACCGGAAAGCCGCCGACCTGGTATCCGCCGACGCCGAGGTCCCACGGTTCGGCGATGAGCTTGATGCGCGAGAGAATGGGATCCTGGTGCACGACCGAGAAGAACACGCCGAGGCGCTCGACGTCGCCGTCGTTGCCGCGCGCGAGCGCCGGCGCGAGGTCGAAGCGAAAGCCGTCGACGTGCATCTCGGTGACCCAGTAGCGCAGGCTGTCGGTGACGAACTTCAGGACCTGAGGATGGGTGGCGTCGAGCGTGTTGCCGCACCCGCTGTAGTCGACGTATTCACGCAAGTCCGTCGGGTGGAGGCGGTAGTAGACGCGATTGTCGATCCCCCGGTACGCGAGGGTCGGCCCGAGCGCATCGCCCTCGCAAGTGTGGTTGTAGACGACGTCGATGACGACTTCGATCCCGCGCGCGTGCAGGCGCCTGACCATCTCTTTGAACTCGCGCTCGGGCGCGCCGTGCGCGGTGGCGAAGCGGCGATCCGGTACGAAGAACCCGAGCGTGTTGTAGCCCCAGTAGTTCGTGAGGCCGCGCGCCGTGAGGGCGGGCTCGTCGATCTTGTGCTGCACCGGCATGAGCTCCAGCGTCGTCACGCCGATGGCCTCGAGATGCGCGATCACCGCGTCGGACGCGAGCCCCAGATACGTACCCCGCAATTCGGGCGGCACGTCCGGGTGACGCTTGGTCATCCCTTTGACGTGCGCCTCGTAGAGCACGGTCTTCTCCCACGGCACCGCGGGCGCGCGATCGCCCTGCCAGTCGAAGGCGCCGTCGATCACGACGCACTTCGGCTTGCCGTACGCGTCGTCCCGCGGGTCGAACTCCAGATCGTCTTTGACGATGTCGCGCGGGTATCCGTAGACCGGCGCCGATCCGTCGAGCGTCCCCTCGATCGCCAGCGCATAGGGATCGACGAGGAGCTTGTTGGCGTTGAACCGGTGGCCGTCGCGCGGCGCGAACGGACCGTGCACGCGAAACCCGTAGCGCTGGCCGGGGCCGACGCCGGGCACGTAGGCGTGCCACACGTGGAGGGATCGCCACGGAATGCGGTGGCGCGTCTCCACGCCGGCGTCGTCGAAGAGGCACAGGTCGACGCCCGTCGCGTGCTGGCTGAAGAGCGCGAAGTTGACGCCGCGCCCGTCCCACGTGGCGCCGAGCGGATGAAACGTGCCGGGCTCGATGGGCAATGCGGTCATCTTCATCCGGAATCGGTGTGAGAATCGGCCGTAGGAATGAGGCGGGCTTCGGGTCCGCGCGGACTCGCCGTCAGCGCCCCGCCTCCCGAACGAGGGCGGCGATGGCGTCGAACCGGCTCACGAGGTGCGGATCGGCCTGCAAGTCTTCGATGGGACGGGGCAAGCGCCAGCTCCAGTTGTGAGGCCCGACCGTCGCGGGGACGTTGATGCGATCGCGGACGCCGATGAGCTCCTGCGCGAGGATGAGGGCGAGGTCCGAGCTCGATCGATAGAGGTCGCCGAGGAGCGCGAGCGATCGCACTTCTACCGTGGCGTTCGCGGGAACGTGCGCCCGCTCTTCGAGGGCGCGCTTGTCGTCCGCGGTGAACTCATCCCACCATGCGTCGATCGGCGCCGTGTCGTGCGTGCTCCAGGACGCGACGCTGAGCGGAGGAAACGCCCGCGGATCGCGGTACTTGCCGGCGTCGCGTTCCCACGGCAAGACGCGGTAGCCGGGCATGTTCCACGCGCGGAGCATCTCGCGCACGAACGGCGGAATCACGCCGAGGTCCTCCGCGATGGCGCGCGGGGCCTCGCAGCCGTGCGGGTCGCGCGCGATTTCTTCGAGCATCGCGCCGATGACGCGCTGGCCCCGCGCCTTCTGCGCGTCGACGCCCTCCGGATCGAAGCGGCCCTTGCCGACGCCGTCCTTTCGGCGCACCCACTGGCGGAAATTGCCGACCACGTGGTCGAGGCGGAAGCGGTCGTAGAGGCTCGCGGCGCGCCGCGTACGCGCGCGGATCCAGCCGAGATTGTCGGACTCCATCGCGAGCCAGTCGTAGGCGGGGAGCCCCCAATCTTGCCCGTCCGCCGAAAAGTCGTCCGGCGGGGCGCCGAGCGACAGGTGCAGCTCGAACTGCGACGCGTGCGACCAGACGTCGGCGCTCTCGGTCCCGACGATGAACGGCACGTCGCCCATGAGCTCCACGCCGAGCTCGCGCATCCGCGCGCGCGCTTCATGCCATTGCGTGTCGAGGACCCATTGAATGTAGAATACCTCGACGACGCGGCGCTCGTGGTCGCCGCGCGCCCGCTGCAGCGCCGCCGGAAGGCGATCGCGGTACTCCTCGGGCCACGTCGACCACCCCCATCCGCCACGCGCTTCGCGAATGGCCGTGTAGAGCGCCAGGTCCGTGAGCCACGCGCTCTCGGCGTCGACGAACGCCGCCAGCTTTCGCGCGCGGTCGCTCCGGCGGAGCCACTCGTTCTCGAAGAAGCGATCGAACGCCGCGCGGATGACCCGCGTCTTGAGCGAACGGACGGAGCCGTAGTCGACATGGGGCGTCGCGCGCGTCATCTCGAGCGCGTGCTTGCCTTCGTCGCCCAGAGTCGCGTCGATCCCGGCGCGATCGATGTCCTCGATCGCTTCGACGTCCGCGTAGATCGGGTCCAGGCCGAACGCGGTCAGCGCGCCGTACGGGCTCGTCTCGCCCGCCGAGAGCTCGTGCGGCGGAAGGACCTGGATGAGGCGATGCCCTGCGCGCCGCACCCACTCGGCAGCCGCCGGCAGGTCCGTGATCTGGCCGACGCCCCAGTCACGCCGCGTCCGAATCGAGAAGAGAGGAAGGACGACGCCCGCTTGACGACGCATGCAATGGGCCACCTGTACTCGAAATGGCGGCAAAAGTCCGGCGCCAAACGTGCCGCCAACCTCCCGAGGGAGGGGGCGGGCCGCGTCGCGCCGCCCTCGTTTGCGCGGCGCGTGGCACAATGGATGGGTGGCACGCTGGCGAACGTTTCCCCTGCCCCTCTTTCTAGGGGCGAGCCTCGCCGTTCATGCGGGCGCCTTTCGGGTGCTCGAGCGGCACGCCTTCGCGCCGGTTCCGGCGTTCGATCCGCCGGCGACGCCGCAAACGGTGGCGGGCGACATGCTGGACGTGGAGAGCGCGCCGATGGATCCGGCCGAATCCGGCGACGATCGCGAAACGAGCGCGAGCACGGCGCACGATCCTCAGCCGGGCGCGGCCGAGATCGCCGCGCCGCGCCTGCGCGGCGGTCGCACGGTGCCGGGCGCGGCGCCTTCGCCGTCCGCTGCGGCGGTCGTCTCCGTCTTCGGCGCGGCGGGTGTCCGGTACGCGACGGACCTCGCAACGACGTTCACGCGCGCGTTCCCCCAGGCGGCGAGCGCGGATGCCGCGTGGGAAGCCGCACCGTTCGGCGGGGCCGGCACCGCCGACGTCACGCTCGTGATCGACGCCGACGGACACCTCGTGAGCAGCGCCGTTTCCGGCGCGCCCTCGGCCGCGCTGCGCCAAGGCATCGCCCGGACGCTGGCGTTGCTCGCGCCGCGTACTTTCACCGCGCGGGAAGCCATGACCCGGATTCGCGTGACCGCGCGCGTCGCACGCGACGACGTGCACGACGGGCTTCACGGCGACGTCTTCGCGCTGAGCGGAGGCAGCTTCTCGGGCGACCTGGGAACGGCGTTCTTCGCGCTGCCGCCGGCGAGCGGCCCCGGACGGCGCGTCGACGTGCAGCTCCGCCTGTTGCGGTGAATGCGGCCCGGCGCAGCGAGCGCCTGGTTCGAAGGCGTTCGAAGGCGTTCGAAGCCGACGCCCTCACTGTTTGGTCAGGGGCCCAATCCATTGCGAGAAAGACGCGAACACGGCCGGATAGCGAACGGCCGCGGCGCCGAGCGTCGGCACGGCGACCCAAGTCAAAAACCATTTCAGCAGATCGAGGTTGTAAGAAACATTGCCCGATTTGTACTGCCCGATGAGCGCAAGGAGCGGGTCGCGCCGGAGCACGGCGTAGACGGCGAACGTCGCGACGGCGACGAGGAGGGTGCCGACCCAGAGAAACTCGGTCAGAAATCCGTGGGGGGCAAAGGGATACGAGGTCAGCTTGAGCGACAGGAGCATCGTGCAGCCGACGACGACGAATACGAGATACCGATACTGGGCAATCAGCTGCGAGATGACGACGCTGACGACGGAGGCGACGAGCACGTCGACGCTTTGGTCGAATTTGCTCCACAGCTTGCCTTCGGGGCGATCGGGGGGCGGTCGCGACGGCTCCGCGCGCATCGATCCGGGGACCTCGTCTTCGAGCGAAGCGGCGAGCGGAGTCGATGGAGCCCGCGCCGGCTCGCCCGGCTCCGGACGAAAGTCGCGGCGCCGCTCGTGGTAGAGGATTCGCGCGGCGGCGAAGACCGGGGACAGCACTTCGGACGGTGACGCGACGCCGCGGCTCGCTTCGACGAAGAGCGCGCGGCCTTTCAGCGCCACCGCGGGGCTGCGGTCTTCGGGCGGGAAGATCCGCGTCGCGAGCATGTTCGCGCCGTCGACCGGCGTCGCGCCTTGCGGGCGTTTCATCGCGGAGAGCGCCTTTTCGAGAACGGGCAACAACATGTGCACTTCGGAGAAGTCGAGCGGAGGTCCGAAGAGCCGTCGATCGAGCGGCTTGTCCCAGGGCTGCGGGACGCGCTTGTACGCCGGGGCCAGCGGATGCGTACGGAGGGCACGGAGGAGGAGGAGAAGCTGGCGCGAGAAGCTCACGAACACGAGGAGCGAGAACGCGATGATCGTCACGCCCACCAGAAACGTGAGCTGGAAGAGAAGGTCGCCGCCGCGCCCTTCGAAGGTCGCGAGCGGTTCGACGCGAACTTCGATCGACAGGAGGACGACGACGCCGAGCGCGAGCACCGCCGCGACACCGAGCTGCGGGGGCCGCCGGAACCACCGCGCGATGACCAGGACGGAGGCTTCGATTTCTTTGATGCTCCGGGCGAAGGCGTCCGTATGGAAGACGAACGCGAGCGGTCCTATGCCGTCGGTGCTCGCCGAAGGCCCGGTGCCGTTCGGCGCCGCAGACGCAGCGGGAAGCAGGCACCCTTCGGCGCCTCGCGGGAGGTGCTCGATCGTGTCGAGCGTGCGGAGCGACGCGAGCTGGCCGACGCAAAACACCATGATCAGACAGCCCCCGAAGAGCGACGGCAGGATGGGGCTCGCGCCGCCTGCGAGATCCGTCCAGCGCTCGTAGACCAGCGTCGTCATCGGGCCCTGGAGCACGTCCTCCGTGCGCCAGGACCCCACCGAATCCGATACCGCGCAAAGAAGAAACGCGATCTGGAGCGCGAAGAGGGCGACGTGGTAGCCGCGCGCCGCGATCCACGCGGGCCACCGCGTCGCCCCTGCGCCGCTGGCGCCCGAGCGCGACGCCCGATCGATCGCGAACGCGAGGAGCGCCGCGGGCACGAAGACCCATTTCGTAAGAGGGACGATGCCTCCGCCGAACGCCACGACCGCATACAGGCTGCAAAGGATCGCGACGAGGCACACGGGGACGAACGAGGGCGCGCGGCCGTCCGACCCGCAGACTTCGCGAACGACGCGGACGGCGAGGCTGACCGATGCGCCGAGGGACAGCGCCGCCGGAACGCCAACGAGCACCACGAGAAGGATGGCACTGAACGAACACAGGCTCGGCCGGATGAGCGTGACCGCCGTGATCCCGGCGAGCACGAATGCCGAATACGAAAAAAGGAGATGCGCGATGAGGTTCTGTTCGAGCACGTGGTCGGGGTGGTCGCACTGGACGAAAAGGCCCTCGCCCGGCCATGTCTCCGCCGGCGATCGTTTCGCGCCGGCCGTGCGGGCGCGGACGAACATAGCGAACAAATACGAGCCGCCGATCGAGAGGACGACGATCAGCGCGTACCAGAGCTTCGGCTCGGGCGAATGCAGGTCGAACAGCGCGTCCGGCGGCGTAGCGCCCTCCTCCACGAAGGCATCCGATTGTCCGTAGACGAAAGAAAGCGCGCCGCCGTCGGCCGCACCGAGCTCGCTCCGGCCGACGCCGAGCGGCGAGTACTCGCCGTTGGCCACCGCCGCGACCCAGACGGGAAGGAACAGGCCCGTCTCCGTCCGAATGTACCCGACGGCGTCACGCGCGAAGAGGTCCGGCCGAACGAGGCCGAGCGCCGCGTTGTACACCCCGGCGTACGCCTGTCCGTCGATCGGCACGTGCCGATGCTTCGCGTGGTCGACGTCTCCGGCGCCGAATTCGCCGTCGCCCGGGAAGAGATACGAAGAGACGACGATCGCGCCGTACATATCGCGCGACTGCGACTCGTCGAGGTACGTCACGTCCGTATCGAAGGCGAACACGCGCACGTCGGCGTTCGCGACGTGAATGCGGTGCGCCAGATACATGACGTCTTGCGAATCGCTCGACACGATTCCGACGAATCGAAATCGATTGTGGATGATCTGATCGAAAAACGTGTCGAGGATCGTGTCGTGGCCGTCGTTCGTCGCGCTCGCGAGAGGCAGCTCGATGTCCCTTCGGGGGAAGACGCGGGGCTTGTCTTTCGTACCCGACGCGGACGCCTCGGTCGCGTCGTGGTGAAGCGGCGGGAATTCGAGGATCGATTCGGGCGAAGGGCTGCCCGGACCGCGCGACCCCGCGACGGACTGCCCGAACGCGGTGCCCGATTCGACGAGCATGGCGACGCCGGGGAGAATGCCGCTGTCCGGAGCCTCGATTTGCCGATTGCGCTGGAGGTAACCGTAAAGCGCGTGCTCGATCGCATCGTTCGTCGGCCGGGTGGACTGGAAGGTCCATGCGGGGAAAGCCGCGAGGGTCGATTGCACCGAGAGCGCGGAGACCGTGCCCGAGAGAAACCGCACGCCTCCAAGCGGCGACGAGCCCGCGCACGAGTGCGAGGACGCGGAGAGCTCGTCGCGGATCGACTCCGCCGACCCCGAAAACGCGGGGCCGAGAAACGAGAGGCGCGCGCAGCTGCTCGGCGCGAGACTCGTCACGGCGCGTGCGAGAGCGCGCCGGTGGACCCCCGACGTGGGCACTTCGCCGACGAGGAACACGGCGAGCCATGGGGCTTGGAAGCCGACGCTCGCGTCCGGGGGCTTGCTCCGCCGGAAGAGGATGACGCCCGGGACGAACTGCCGGCACTGCTCGGAGCGCTGGCGATCCGCCTCGGGCCGCGTGTCGTTCCACGGAAGCCACGATCGATCGCGCAGATAACCGACTTTCTGAATCGCGATTTCGATGGCCTCGATTGCGCTGTCGAACGCCGTCGCGAGCCCCGAATCGATCGGATCCGGTACGCCCGCGATGAGCGTATCGAGGCTTGCCGCGGACGCGTCTCCACCGGCGGCCGAACCGGGGAAGCCCGCGAGGCCGGAGCTCTCGAACGGCTGCCGCAGGAGACGCATGCATTCATCCGGCAACGCGTCGTCGCCCACGTCCGCGCCCGCGTCGGCCGCTCGTGCGGCGACGGCCTTTTCGCCGGACCCCGCGTCGGATGCCCCGCCGGACCCCGCGTCGGATGCTCCGCCGGACGGCGCCGCAGAACTGGGCCGTGCGAGCGCCGCCAGCACGAGCCAGAGCGCGACGAACGCGCGCACGGCAAGGGCGTATCCATTTCGGCGACAGTGCACCGATCGAGCTCCCAAGGCGTTTTACGCCTACCAGCCGCGCGCCGCACCACCCATTTCAGTGCGTTGCAACCGGGCCTCGGACGTCAGGGCACGTCGTCCGGCGGCGGGAGTTTGCCGCCGGATCACACGTAATCGACGATCGCAGCGACCAGGGCGCGATCGGCCTTTTCGCATGCGGCCGACACGTCCCCCGTCATGGCGCCTTTGCACTCTTTGCCACGCTTTGCGTGCGCTTTCTTGACCGCGTCGCTCGACGCGATGAGCACGTCTTGGACGTGGGCGCTGATGTGGTGCCACTGCACGTGCGCCGTCGTGGCGTGCGGGGGCGCGGTCCGCGTGACGACTTCGGCCTCCATCGCCATCGAGCACGTACCGTCCCAGCGAAGCAGGTCGTAGCTGCCGCTGTTCGATCCGACGATCATGCCGCCCTTTTGCGGCGCGTGGAATCGCAGGACGATGACTTCTTCGTCTGCAATGAGCTCGTCGACCCGGCCGCGCACGTAGAGGCGGGTGAAGGGCGTGTCGTGCGCCAGAAGCGCGAGCGCCGCCCCCTGGTGGGGCTTGGCGCACAGGCGATCGACGAAGTCGCTCGGCGGAGTGCAGAACGCGGCCGAAGGGTTCGCGCAGGCCGTGGGCAACCCGCCGCTATCGCCGCTCGGCGCGGGCTCCGGCGCGTCGTCGGTCGGAGTCGACTTGCCCGCGCTCTTCTGCACGGCCTGCGCCGCCGGCGAAGAGGGGCTCGGATCGGAGGCCGGCGCGGACGGCGCGGGCGGCGGCGCGGAGCCGCAGGCGGCGGGGACGACGGCGAGGAGCGGGACCGCGAGCGGCCGAACGAGGCGATGGAGGAGGCGCAAAGGAACCGGGAGTATAGTGGTCGCCCCTCGCTCCGGAGACCGGAAAGAAACGTCCATGCCTCGAACGAAGACCGACGCCGCTCTGGCCGACGCGGAACGCGCGCATGCGGACGATCCCGAGCGCGCGGAGCTCCTTCGCCGCGCGCGGCGCTTCAAGGCCTCCTGGGTGGAGCTCGGAGAAGCGCTGACGGCGATCAAGCGGAGCGGTGGGTTCCGCGACTGGGGGTACGACTCGTTCGAGGCGTACGCGAAGAACGAGCTTCACCTCCGCCAGGAGACTGCGGACAAGCTGACCGGATCGTTCGCGTTCCTGCAGAAGCGCGCGCCGGCGGTGCTGACGCGCGATCCGCTGCGCGATCCCATTCCGAGCTACCAGGCCGTCGACTTTCTCCGCCGTGCGGAGGCCAGCGAAGACGCGCCTCGCGATGCCGTGGCCGAGATCCGGCGCCGCGTCATCGACGAAGCGGCGCCTGTCTCGGCGGTGTCGCGCGCCTACCGTGACGTCGTCTTTCCGGCGAGCGAGACCGATCGGCGAACGCGCGACGCGGCGGGTGTCCGCAACGTCGCCAAGCGCCTGCGCGAGCTGCTCGACGAGACGGACGCCGTGCCGCGCAAGCTCGCGCGCGACGTCGCAGGGGCCCTCGATCGGCTGCTCGAGGCGATCGGGGACGGGCAAGCCGCCGCGTGACGACGCGAGCCCGCCGGGAACGTACGACGCCCCCTCCTCTACTCGGCGCCCGCGCCGCTCTCGCCGCGCGCATGACCCGCACCACGGCGTGGGGCCTCGCCCTCGCCGCGGCGGAAGCGGTGATCGCGTCGGTGCTGGCGCGAAACACGATCGCCGTCGCGATTCTCCAGGCAGCGGTGGTCGAATGGGGCACGCAACGCGCGGGGGTGATCTGGAGCGCCGCCATCCCTTCGACGGCGACGGCGACCGCGTGGGCGAGGCGCGCGGCGACGGGAGCCGCTTGCGGGGCGGCCGTCGCCGCGATGGCCGTCGCCGCGTCGCTCGCTTCGGGAACCGCCGCGATCGCGGACGGGCGCATCTCGCCCGAGGTTTTGGCCGTCGGCCTCGGGATGGCGGCGGTGGAAGCGGTTCGCGACGAGCTTTTGCTGCGCGGCCTCGTCTTGCGCACGACCGAAGGGGTTCTCCCCGCCGCCGCCGGAATCGGGGCATGCGCCGCGGCCGGGGCATGCGCGCGCTTCGGCGCTGATGGACACGTGACAGCGGCGCTCCTTTTCGAAGGCTTGCGCGCCGGTGCGCTCGCCGCACTCTGGATGCGCGACCGCGGCGCCTGGCTTGCCATCGGCGCCAACACGGGCTTCGCGTGGACCGCGGGGGCCCTGGGGTGGGCAGGCGTCGTCGGTGCCCGATCGCCCCATTCGGTCGTCGAGAGCGGCCCGGCGATCGCGATCGTGGCGGCCGCGTTTCTGGTGGCGGCGGCCGTCGCGTTCGGGCTCCCGGCTCGCTGGCGGGCGTCGAAGTCGTAGGCCGGGGTCGTACCGGGCCCTCCCGTGAGGGCCAACTAGGGTAGGATGCGACCGATGCCTCGCTCCTC
>DATHQY010000270.1:0-5201 GCA_035482215.1 Polyangiaceae bacterium
GAAATGACCGTCGCCGAGAACGTCTTTCTCGGCGCGGAGCCCACGCGTGGTCCGTACATCGACTGGCATCGCATGATGGATGAGGCGTCGCGCCTCTTCGCACAATTCAAGATCGACATCGACGTGACCGCGCCCATCGGCTCGCTCGGCGTCGGCTACCGCCAGCTCGTCGAGATCGTGCGTGCTCTCCGAAAGAAGTCGCGGATCATCATCCTCGACGAGCCGACGGCGGCGCTCTCGGATCACGAAGTCGCGGTGCTGCTCGACATCGTCCGCGACCTCCGCGGCCGCGGCGTCACGTGCGCGTACATCTCGCACAAGCTCGAGGAGGTCTTCGCGATCTCGGATCGCATCACCGTCTTGCGCGACGGGCGCAGCATCGTGACGCTCGACGCCAAGAAGACCGACGCGAACGAAGTGATCAAGAACATGGTCGGCCGCGAGATCAAGGATCTCTTTCCGCGCAAGGTCACCGCGATCACCGCGCCGAAGACCCTCCTTCGCGTCGAGAACCTCGAAGTCGCGCCCGACAAGCACGCGCAGGCGCCGCGCCTCCGCAATATTTCTTTCGACGCGCGCGCCGGCGAAGTCTTGGGCATCGGCGGCTTGATGGGAGCCGGGCGGACCGAGCTCGTGATGCATCTGTTCGGCGCCTGGGGCGATCGGCGCACCGGCCATGTCTCGGTCGATGGGGTCGCACTCGAGGGGAACGGGCCGCGCGCGTCCATGGCCGCGGGCATGGTGCTCGTCACGGAGGACCGCAAACGCTACGGGCTCGTGCTCGACAAGAGCGTCGGCTTCAACATGTCGCTCTCGGTCATCGACCGCTATGCCCACCACGGCATCATCGACGAGGCCGAAGAGCGGCGCTCGATCCGCCCGCTCTTTCAGTCGCTTCGCGTCAAGGCGCTCGACCTCGACGCACGCGTCGGCAATCTCTCGGGCGGCAACCAGCAGAAGGTCGTCATCGGGAAAGCGCTCTTGTGCGAGCCGAAGGTCGTCCTCCTCGACGAACCGACGCGCGGCATCGACGTCGGAGCCAAAGTCGACGTGTACAATCTCATCAACCAGCTGACCGCCGAGGGGAAAGCCGTCGTCCTCGTCTCGAGCGAGCTGCCGGAGCTCCTCGGAATGAGCGACCGGGTGCTCGTTCTTTACGAGGGGACCGTGACCGGCGAGTTCGATCGCGCGTCGGCCACTCCAGAAAAGGTGCTCGCGGCCGCCATGGGCCGGAGCACCACGAACTGACGCGCCCGAGCCTGCACCGAGTCGTCACGAGCCTCCACGAGCCTAGCAAGCACCCGCCGAGATCCCGCCGCCATGCCGAGCCGCCTTTCCGTTCGCGATTTCTCGATGGCGATCGCGCTCGCCGCGATCGTCACGTTCTTCACGATCCGTTCGCCTTCGTTCCTCGGCGCACGCAACCTTTCGATGCTCTGTATCGAGCTCTCGATCACCGCGGTCCTCGCGCTCGGGATGCTGCTCGTCATCGTGCCCGCGGAGATCGACCTTTCGGTCGGGAGCGGGGTCGGTCTGCTCGGAGGCGTCGCCAGCGTGCTCGTCTTCCAACGTCACTGGCCCGCGCCGCTCGCAATGGCACTCGTCATCGCGGCGGGTCTCGGCGTTTGGCTCGCGATGGGAGCTCTCATCGTGAAGCAGAAGGTGCCGTCGTTCATCATCACGCTCGGCGGGCTCCTCGTCTTCAAGGGCCTGCACTGGCTCGTGATTCAGAACTCCACGGTGCCGGTCGCGCCCGGCGGCGAGACGAACCTGTTTTCGATCCTCACGACGTATTACGTGCCTCCCGCCGCCGGTCTGCTGCTGGCCGCGCTGATCACGGGGGCCTCGCTCGCGGCGTACTTGCTCCGCGGCCGTACGGAGAGCGCCGCCCGCGAAGACCGGACCTTCGGCTTGATGAAGTGGTTCGTCTTCGCCCAGGCCGTGTTTCTATTCGTTCTCGTCACGAACAGTTACCGGGGCGTGCCTCTCGCTTCGCTCATCCTGTCGGCGGTCGCTTGGGGAGTCTACGTCCTTCTCGGCGACACGCCGTTCGGGCGCCACCTCTACGCCATCGGCGGCAACGAGGAGGCGGCACGCGTCTCCGGGATTGCCGTCGACTGGACGGTGATCCGAGCGTTTGGTCTGATGGGTATCATCACGGCGTTCACGGGCCTTCTCCAGACGGCGTACGCCGGGGCTTCGACGACCACGGTGGGAAGCCTCATGGAGCTCGACGCGGTGGCCGCTTGCGTCATCGGCGGGACGAGCCTTCGTGGCGGTCGCGGCACGGTGGTCGGCGTCCTGTCGGGCGCCCTCATCATGGCTACTCTGTTGAACGGAATGACGCTCCTTGCGGTTCCCCCCGAGCTGAAGTTCATCGCGCGCGGGAGCGTTCTCGCGCTTGCCGTTTGGGCCGACGTGCGCTTGTCACGCACCCGCGGCAAGTAAAGCCGCTCGCAAGATCCCCCTCTGAAGTCCGCGCTCGTCGCCGCCGCCGGGTTTCTAATGTCCGGTCGACGCCGGCGCGTTGGACTCCGAAAGCGCGTCGAGGATGCCGCGAAACATCGGCTTCGGCCGGTAGTCTTCGTCGAAGGGCAGGGGATAGTGCGGCAGCGGCCCTCGCAGCTGCCCCCAGTGGGGGTCGTTCAGCCATGAATGGGCGTCCGTGAGGCCCCAGACGGTGATGCCGGTGCACTGGGGCACGGACATGCACACGGCAACGATGTCCTTCGCGATCGCTTTTTGCTTGGCGAGCTTCTCGTCCGTAGATCCGGGGATGGCGCCTACCGGTACGTCCATTTCGGTGATTTCGATGCTCAGGCCGAGCGCCGCGAACCGTTCGAAGTTGCGGCGAATCTCTTCGGGCGCTGGCCAGTTGCGCGGATCGACGTGCATCTGGAAGCCGACGCCCCCGATCGGAACGCCCGCGTCCTTCAAGCGCTTGACGAGCGCGTACGCGCCTTCGGCCTTCTTGGTGTTCGGCCCTTCGATCTCGTAGTCGTTGTAGAAGAGGACCGCGCTCGGGTCGGCTTCGTGAGCCGCGCGGAACGCATCGTCGATGAATGTAGGCCCGAGCGACGTGAACGGCGAATCGGGGCGAAGGTCGCCCGATTCCCCGTCGGCGACGGCTTCGTTCACCACGTCCCATTCGGCGACGCGGCCCTTGTAGTGCCCAACCACGTTTTTGATGTGATTGAGCATCGCTCCGTGGAGCGCATTGCCCGAGAGGCCCTTGACCCATGACGCGAGCTGCGAGTGCCACACCAGCGTGTGCCCCCGAACGCGCATGTGATGTTGCTCTGCGAACTGCACGAGCGAGTCACCCTCATCGAAGGTGAACGTGTCCGGACTCGGCTCGATCGACTCCCACTTCATTTGGTTTTCGGGCGTGAGCGAGTCGAATTGCTCGGCCGCGACCGCGCGGTAGCCCCGCTCGTAGAAGTAGTCCGGCGAAAGCGCCGCGCCGATATACCGGTGCGTACGCTCTGCGGCCGAGCGCAATGTCACGCCCGAGCCTCCGTTCGGGGTCGCGCGGGTACCCTGCCCGGGCTGCGCGCTGATACACGCGCTCGCGAAGGCGGGCAGGGCCAACGCCAGGACGCGGTCTCTCAATCCGCGTCGGTGCCTGCGTCGGTGGACCCACCGAGGGTGGCGTCGAACGTACCGGTCGTGGAGACGTCAGCTTGGGCGTCCGTCGATCCGGATCCCGTGTCCGTGATGAACTTGATGCCGGTGATGGCCACGTCGACGGGGCACGAACCCTCGGCTCCCACGTCGTTCGCGTTGAATTGCCACTGGAGCCCTACCACCTGCGTCGCGTCCGCCGAGGACCACGTCGAGAAGCTGCTGAGGGGCGCGATGATCGTTTGCGGCGTCGCGGTCGGCACCGCGATGCTCGTCACAGCCGGGAAGTTGTAGCAGCTCCCCGAGTCGCAGCCGCCGGCGGGCGTCTGCGAGGTCGGCTGCTGATCGAACGTCTTGATCTGGAGATCCATCTCGCAGCCAGGCGCCGACCCGGACACCGTGAACTGCACCGCGGTGAAGGACGCCACGGTCGCGCAGTCGTAGAAGGCCAAGCCCGCCCCACCGTAATCGCCGGATGCGACCGTGCCGGTCACGTGGAGGTCCTTGTTCGCGGTGTCGACGTTCTGCATGACCATCGTGCCGTCCGGCCCGCTGTACGCGTAGACCGCGCCGTAGAGGTTGTCGGGGCTCCCCCATTTCCCGGTCGAGCCCGCCCAATCCGTGAAGTCCGTCACGCCTCCATTCACGACATTGTCGGGAGTCACCGGATCATTGCAATCGAGACTCGATGTGTCGCCCATCGGCGGCGTCGTCGCGTCGCCTCCGTCCCCGCCCGCCCCTGCGTCGTACACCGGGATCACGAGGCCCGGGGTCACCATCGTCGCGTCCCAGTTGACGAAGGTGACCAGGCTCGTGGCGGGTATGTTGAAGGTGAAGCTGTTCGTTGCGGCGATCGGGCTTTGCGGCGCGAGGTCGTCATTCGCGTCGGTGAGCCAAGGCGTCACGGTGCCGAAGGTCCCGCCGGTAAGGTTGAACGTCTGCGTCACGGGGGCTGCCGTCGTGTTCACGGCAACGATCGCGAGATCGTTCGAGTTGTCACGATAGGCTTCCACGAGCAATCCAGGCACGGGCGTGTCCGTCGCGCCGATGCGAACGAAGCCGGGGCGCACGAACTTCGACCAGTTGCCCAGCGCGTACGCGCGCTTGAACGCGTAGGGCGCTCCCCCGTCGACGGCGGGCTGGATCAGCGCCGGGTTCTGGCGGGTGGTGTTCGTGTCGAAATCGTCCCAGGTCGCGTAGAGCGCCCAGTAGTGCCACGCGTTGACCCCCGTCGTGGTCATGTAGTTGTGAACTTGGGTCGCGATCGTGATCGCGTTCGTCATGGTCGGGTCGGGCGTGTCGCCGTTCGCGTTCTCCGTCGACCATTCCGACTGCCAGAACTCTTTGCCCGCCTGCGCGGGTTTGTCATAGGTGACCGGGCTGTTTGCTCCGTACTCGTGCGCTGCGACGATCGACAGCGCCTTCGACGCCATCGGATCGGCAAGCAACGGCGCAACGTAGGTATCGCAGCTCGGGCAGTTCACGGTCTCGGGCGCGATGATCTTCACGTTCGGCCACTGCGTAGCGAACGTGGGGCCAAGAAACTGACCGATGAAGGTGGTCAGGTCGTTGGGAGC
>DATHQY010000271.1:0-3019 GCA_035482215.1 Polyangiaceae bacterium
GCGGGAGGGGGGGGTACGGGGACGCGCGGGGCGGAGGCGATTCCCGCCGGGCGGCAGAACTCGAGCGGGCCAGCCCCGGACAGCGTGCCGGCGGCAACCCCGACCGTTCCTTCCTCCATGGGACTCGAAGTGTTGGTGGTCGACGCGGCGGGCGACGCCCAGGGGGCCCAGGAGATCGGAGGCGCCGCGGCTTTCGACTGGTTCTTCTGGCGCAACGTGTCGGTGCGCGTGGGCGGAAGCGTGCGTGACACCTCGCTCGACGCGGCCTCGGGCGACGTGCTCAAAGTCGTCGGCTCCGCAGGGCTGGCTCTTCACCCGTGGCGGGCGACGACAGCCCACCACTTCGGCGCCTCGCTTCGCATCGACTACGTGCTCCTTTACGAGCGGCTCTCGCCGGTGGGTCCGCCGGGCCAGACTGCGCGGAGCCACGACGACGTGCTGTCGGGTTGCGACGCCGCGATCGATGGAAGCTGGCTTTTTGCGCCTTCGGTCGAGGTCATTGGCGGCGCGGGCGTCGAAGCGTTCGCACCGACGACCATCAAGCAAGGCGGGACCCCCATCGCTTCGCTGCCGATTGCCCACGCGCTTCTCGAAGGAGGCTTGCGTCTTCGGTTCTGAGAAGGCCAGCCTGGCCGCCCTCGTGTCGAGGTACTCTAAAGTTGCATGCCCACGAGCAGCGCCCGCAAACCGCCCAAGCTCTGGCTAGTCCCGAGCGCGCCACCGCGGACACCCGCGGCGCGTCCGGCGCTCGACGACAGCGAGCTCCTGGCGTCTCTTCGCGCCGGTGACGTCGGAGCCGCCGCGGCCCTCCACGATCGCGTGCGCGCCCAGGTCGATCGCACGATCCGCCGTCTCCTCGGTCCGCGCGATCTGGATCACGAGGATCTCGCGCAGCTCGCGATGATCGAGCTCGTGAGCACGATCGGTCGCTACCGCGGGGACTGCTCGCTGGATTCGTGGACGAGTACGCTGACCGCGCACGTCGTCTACAAGCACATTCGCCGGCGCAAAACCGAGCGACGCATTTTCGGCGTGCTCGACCCGGATTTTCTGGCGGAGACGCGCTCGTCGTCGAAGACCGTGCGGGACGCCATCTTGCGCAGCGTCATGGGCCGCGTGCGCGCGCACCTGGCCGAAATCGACGAATCGAAGGCGTGGACCTTCTTGCTCCATGATGTCTGCGGGTACGACTTGCGAGAGATCGCCGAGATCACCGGTGTCAGCGTCGCGGCGGCGCAGACGCGCCTTGTCCGGGGACGCCGCGAAGTCCACGAGCGGATCGCGAGCGATCCGGAGCTCGCGAACCTTCTCGAGTCCGTGGAGGGCGAGCCATGACGGCCCCCGAATACGCGCGCCTCGCGTCGCGAATGTTCTTCCGCGAGGAGAACACGCTGGCCGAAGAGCCCCCCACGCCGGAGGCCCGGACCGAGGCGATCGCCGCGATCGCGGACGCCATCGCGGCACGCGGGCGCAAGCGGCGTGCGCTCCGGTGGATGGCGTGGGTCGGGACCGCCGGCGCCGCCGCGGCGGTCGCGATCGGCGTCGTGGGTTTCGTCCGTTTCGAAGCGCGCCACGCGGCGCGTGCGCCGGCGGGGCCGCCGGTCGCCTCCGCGCCCGGAGTGCAGATCACCGCGCATCCGATGGGAGGAGTGGCGAGCCTCGTCGTTTCCGGGTCCCAAGCGCCGCTGGCGGACGGGCGTTCCCTCGCCGAAGGCAGCCGCCTCGTCACCCCACCGGACGGACGCGCCAATCTCGCCTTCTCGACCGGCACGAGCGTGCTGGTCGGCGAAGGAACGGACGTGATGCTTGGAGGCGAAGGCGCTACGCAGGTGCTGCGGCTCAACTCGGGCTGGATCGACCTGCACGTCGCCAAGCTCGCGGACAACCAGAAGTTCCTGGTCGATACGCCCGACGCGGAAGTGGAGGTCCGCGGGACGCGATTCCGCGTCCTCCTCGCGCGGGCCGACGCGTCGTGCGGCAGCGGGACGATGACCCGCGTCGTCGTGAGCGAGGGTGTCGTCGTCGTACGCCACGCGAACGTCGAATCGAGCGTGTCCGCCGGAGAACAATGGCCGCTGGGATGCGCGGCCGCGCCGGCCTCGACGTCCGCCGCAGCGAGCCGGATGCAGGACTCGGCCGGCGCTTCGCTCGCGAGCTCGACGCTGGCCGATCAGAACGACCTCTTCGGCGAAGGTCTCGCGCACAAGCGCCGGGGCGAGGTCAAACGCGCGCTCGCTTCGTTCGACCGGTTCCTCGACGAGTACCCGACGAGCGCGCTGGCCGAGAGCGCGATGGTCGAGCGCATGCGGCTATTTCGATCGTCGAGCTCGTCGCGGGCCCCGCAGGCCGCGAAGCGCTACCTCGCCACCTACCCCGACGGATTTGCTCACGGAGAAGCGGAGGCGATTCTGGCGGGGTCTCCGTGAGCGCGGCGCGGCCGCGCTCGCGGCCGGCGTGGCCGTGCCATCTCGCGGCCACGATCCTGGTGGGGGTCGCGGGCGGGTGCAACGGCGTCGTGTGGGAATTGAACGACACGGTCGACGCCGCGGCCAAGTTCGACGCCGCGGCCAAGTTCGACGCCGCGGCCGGGTTCGACGCCGCGACCCCGAACGACGACGAACGCGCCGGCGACGCAATGCCCTTTCCGCCCGATTCGTTCACCGTCGCGCCGGGCGCGCCGTGGCCCCCTTGCATCGACGGGCAGTGCCCGGAGCCGTGGCTGCATTGCGAGACGAACGCGAACGCGACGAACGCGGGGATGTGCGTGCCGTGCATTCACAACAGCAGCACCAACAACAACGCTCTGCAATGCCCGGCGGACGCCACGGAATCGCGGCTGGGCGTCTGCGACCTCATGCCGGGCGATCCGTTCGAGAATCAATGCGTCGAATGCCTCGACCAGCATGACTGCGGCGACAACGAAGTTTGCAACGCGTACCAGTGTGTCTCGGTGTGCATCAATGGGATCTCATGTCCGAAATCGAGCGCCAACACCTGCGATCGCACGCGTTCGATTTGC
>DATHQY010000272.1:0-6716 GCA_035482215.1 Polyangiaceae bacterium
GAGCGATCGTACGCGCGTCCTGCAGAACGACGCGGACGCGCACGGGGCCGCGTTCCGCGTCGACGCCGACACGCGCGCGGGTCGAAAGCTGCGCGCTGTCTTCGTCGTCGAGGTCGCGGCGGTACTCGCCACGCGTGCGCACCTGAAACAGGGGAGCGAGCTGCCATTCCCCGACGTCGATCGTCGCCGGCGCGGCCGGAGCAAGCTGCGCCGCCGCAGCCCTCGAAACGAGGGCCGCGCCGAACAGAACCGCGTAGCCGCACACCTTCGCAAGAGCGTTTCGCCGCGCGGTCACGCGCGCGACGCTACTGCGCGCACCCGCCTAGTTCCAGAAGATCGCTACGCGAAACGCGTTTCGTCAGAAATCGAACTGGCCGAACGAATTGAGATCCTTGAACGCCTCGACGAGCCGCGCCGCCATGCCCTTCTCGCCGGCGTGCAGCCACGAACGCGGGTCGATGTACTTCTTGTTCGGCGCGTCCGGCCCCTCCGGGTTGCCGAGCTGACCCTGCAGGTACGCGGATTTCTCGTCCATGTACTTCTTGATCGGCTCGCAGAACGCCCACTGCACGTCGGTATCGATGTTCATCTTCACGACGCCGTACGAGACGGCTTCGCGGATCTCTTCGCGCGACGAGCCCGAGCCGCCGTGGAACACGAAGTCGAGCGGGTGCTGCGAGGAGGTCTTGCGCTCCTTGGCGATCGCATCCTGCGAGTTCTTGAGGATGATCGGCCGGAGCTTCACGTTGCCCGGCTTGTACACGCCGTGCGTGTTGCCGAACGACGCAGCGACCGTGAACGCGCCGATGGGCTTCAGCGTGTCGTACGCCTCGAGCACGTCCGCGGGCTGCGTGTAGAGTTTCGCATTGTCGATGCCCGTGTTGTCGACGCCGTCTTCCTCGCCGCCGGTTACGCCGAGCTCGATTTCGAGCGTCATGCGCATCGGTGCCATCCGCTTCAAGTACTTCGCGCAAATCTCCAGGTTCTCGTGGAGCGGCTCCTCCGACAGATCGAGCATATGCGACGAGAAGAGCGGCGCGCCGTTCTTGGCGAAGTAGGCCTCGCCCGCGGTGAGCAGGCCGTCGATCCACGGCAGGAGTTTCTTCGCCGCATGGTCCGTGTGGGCGATCACGGGAACGCCGTACGCGATGGCCATCTCGCGAATGAAGTGCGCGCCTGCGATCGCCCCCGCGATCGAGGCCTGCTGCTGCTTGTTGTCGAGGAATTTGCCGGCGAAAAACTGCGCGCCGGTGTTCGAGTACTGCACGATGATCGGGGCCTTGGCTTCGCGCGCGGCTTCGAGGGCGGCGATGGTCGAGTGCGACCCGATGCAGTTGACCGCCGGCAGGGCACAGCCGACGCTCTTCATGTATTCGAAGGTTTCCTGCAACGCGGACCCGGTCAACACGCCGGGCTTGAGCTTCATCTTGGCCATGGGCTTATCCTATCCGGGCGAGTGGGGTGCGGATGCGACTTTTCATCCAATTCGCCGACGTTTCGGGACGCTTCGGGGAGAACCGGTGCGCCCCGGCAAGGGGTACGTTTCGTATTCGTTTCGAACGAAGATGACTTTGAAAAGCGCGGGGCCCGCACGGGCCGCGGATATGCCCGTCCCTACGCCGCGCGGAGGCGGCGCGCAAGTCGATCGCGAGGAGACGCGCGCATCGGACGCACCGGCGCGGTCGCCGTAGTTCTGACGCTTCGCGGCAGTGCGTCGTAGCCACGGCGTCGGAACGGACGGCCCAAGCGACTACGGCCCGCCGCTCTGCCGGTTCCCTGGCCCGCTCCCCTCTGCGTCCGCCAGCTCCCGCGCGCGCGCGAGGAGCGCGCCCGGCTCGTTCGCGCTCGGATCGGTCGTCACCACTTCGAGCAGCGCGTCGAGGATGCGCCCGATCCACGGCCCCGGCTTGCGCTGGAGGTCACGCATCAGGTCGTGCCCGTTGATCTTCAAATCGCGCGTCGACAGGGCCGCGCCCTCCGCGAGCACCCGCGCCACGTGCGCTTTCAGCGCGGAAAGCGCGGCGATGTCCTCGGTCACGTCACGGCCTTTCGCGAGCGCGTCCGCCGCGTTCAGCGCGTAGAGGTCGTCGACGCGCTGCGGCCCGACGCGCCGGATCCATTTGCGCACGGCGGCGTCGCTCCACTCGCTCGAATAGTGGAAGAGATGGTGGCGCACGAGGTCGACGATCCGCGCCCGCTCGTCGTTCGAAAACCGGAGGCGCGCGGCGATCGGCTCCGCGATCTCCGCACCGACCCGATCGTGATCGTAGAACGTGTAGTCCCGGGTTTTGTCCGACCAGGCTCGCGTCTTCGGCTTCCCGACGTCGTGCAGGAGCGCGGCGATGCGGAGAATGGCGTCGCCCTCGCACGCGTCCAGGCATTCCATGCCGTGGCGCCACACGTCGTACGCGTGCCACTTGTTTTGTTCCATGCCGACGCCGAGCAGGAGCTCTGGGCACGTGACGCCGAGAATCCCCGTGCGCCGCATCACTTCGAACGCGCGCGACGGCGTTCGCGCCTTCATCGTCTTGACCCACTCGTCGCGCACACGTTCGGCCGCGACCTTGCGAAACGTGCCGAGCGTCGGTTCGATGGCCGCTTCGGTGGCGGCGTCGAGCTCGAAATCGAGCGTCGCGACGAACCGCGCCGCGCGCAGCACGCGCAGGCCGTCTTCCCCGAATCGCTCCTGGGGGTCTCCCACCGCCTTGATGATTCGCCGGGCCAGATCGGACGCGCCGCCGAACGGATCGATGAGCGCGCCCGAGACCGGATCGACGGCGATCGCGTTGATCGTGAAATCCCGGCGCGCGAGGTCGCGCGTGATGTCGTCGACGAACTCGACCCAGTCGGGCCGGCGCCCGTCCGTGTAGGTCCCCTCTCCGCGTAGGGTCGTGACCTCGTAGGGCTTGCCGGAGGAAACGACGGTGACGGTGCCGTGCTCGATGCCCGTAGGGATGGCGCGCGGAAAGATCGCGACGAGCTCGTTCGGGCGGGCATCGGTGGCAATGTCCCAGTCGCTTGCAGGCCTCCCGAGCAGGCGATCGCGCACGCATCCGCCCACAATCCAGGCGCGTTTCCCCCTCGAGCGCAGCCGCTCGCCGATGTCCAGAACATCCTTGGGAATCGTCGCGGGGTCGATCGAGGCCGTCTCCACGGTGATGTCCTACCACGCCGGTAGATGCCGTTCGGTACGGCCGTGGCCGGCGCGTCGCGGCAGGCCCATGACAGGAGGCCTGCCGGCAGACTCCGAGCGGCGGCGCAATCACCTCGCGCGAGCGCGTAACGGAACGTCCGGCCCCCGCATCGAATCCGGATACGATGGCGACCGCCGCCCCCATGGTCCAAGACACCCAATCCGCCCCTCGATCCGCTTCTGCCCCCGCCCTCGCCCCCGCAGCGCCCGCCGCACCGCCGGCAGCGCCCGTGACGGCCACACCGCCCGCAAAGGCGACCCCCGCGAACCGATCGAAGAGGCTCTTCATCGGCCTCGGGGTCGTTGCGGTCCTCGTCGGCGGCGGTACCGCGTACTACGTCCACGAGAGCCACTACGAACAAACCGATGACGCGCAGATCGACGGGACCATCGCGAACGTGAGCCCGCGCGTAGCCGGCAGCATCAGCGCTGCGTACGTCGTCGAAAACCAGAGCGTGAAGGAGGGGGACGTCATCGCCGAGATCGACCCGACGGACCTGCAGATCCTCGTCGACCAGGCGAAGGCGCAGGTCGCACAGGCCGAGGCGCAGCTCCAGGCGGAGGACCCGTCGATTCCGATCACCCAAGCCACGAACGTGAGCGCGGTGGCTTCCGCGCACGCCGACCTCGCGGGCGCGCAAGCCGGCCTTTCTGCGGCGAAAAAAGAGGCCGCGCAGCTGACCGCGCAAATCGTACAAGCCGAAGCGAACGATCGCGAAGCCCAGCTCGAACGCGACCGGTCGGAGAAGCTCGTCGCACAGGGGGCCGTCTCGCAATCGGACTTCGACACCCGCTCCAACGCCGCGGCCGCGTCCGCGGCGAACGTGAACGCGCTCCGGCAATCGCTCGCCGCGGCGAACGATCGGGTCGTCCAGCAGACGGCGCTCCTCGGATCGCTCCGTAGCCACGTCGACGAAGTGACGTCGAACGCGCCGCGGCAGGTCGAGACGCGCAAGGCGTCGGTCGTGTGGCGCCAGGCGTCGCTCGATCTCGCGAAGGCGGAGCTGGCGCAGGCGGAGAAGAACCTCTCGTACGCGAAGATCCGCGCGCCGGCGGCCGGCATCATCGCCAAGAAGGGCTTCGCCGTCGGCGACCACGTGGCGCCGGGCCAGCAGCTCGTCGCGCTCTCGCAGACGAACGATCTGTACGTGACGGCCAACTACCGGGAGAACCAGCTCGAACGGATGCGCCCCGGCCAGCCCGCGACGATCCATGTCGACGCGCTCGGCATCGACTTGCACGGCTCGCTCGAGACCGTCGGCGGCGCCACCGGCTCGCGCCTCAGCGTGCTCCCGCCCGAAAACGCATCGGGCAACTACGTCAAAGTGGTGCAGCGCATCCCGGTCCGTATCCACCTCGATCCGGGACAACCGGAGATGGATCGGCTCCGCATCGGCATGAGCGTCGAGCCCAGCATCACCGTAGCCGAGTGACGATGAGCGCCGCGACTTCGACCGCGCCGGCCGTCCAGCACGAGACGCCGGCCTACTTCGCCACGGGGTGGACCGGCGGGCGCAACCCGTGGATCATCGCCCTCGTCGTCACGATGGCGACGTTCATGGAGGTGCTCGATACGAGCATCGCGAACGTGTCGCTGCCTCACATCGCGGGCAACCTGAGCGTCAGCGAGGACGAGAGCACGTGGGTTCTCACGAGCTACCTCGTGTCGAACGCGATCATCCTTCCCATCAGCGGGTGGATCTCGAGCAAGATCGGCCGCAAACGCTTTTACATGACGTGCGTCGCCGTCTTCACGGTGTCGTCGTTCTTGTGCGGCGTCGCTCCGACGCTCGGGTCTCTCATCTTTTTCCGCGTGCTCCAGGGCGCGGGCGGCGGGGGCCTCGGACCGAGCGAACAGGCCATCTTGGCCGATACATTTCCGCCGGCGAAGCGCGGAATGGCGATGGCCGTCTACGGGATGGCCGTCGTTCTCGCCCCGGCGATCGGGCCGACACTCGGCGGCTTCATCACCGACAACTTCTCGTGGCGCTGGGTGTTCTTCATCAACATCCCGGTCGGCATCGCGTCGCTGTTCCTCTCGAGCCGCGTCGTGACGGATCCGCCGCACTTGAAGTGGGCAGCGGAACGCTCGGGCGGGGTCGATTGGCTAGGCCTGGGCCTCATCGCCGTGGGCCTCGGATCGCTCGAAGTCGTGCTCGACAAGGGGCAGGAAGACGACTGGTTTCACTCGCACACGATCATCGGCTTCATGATCGTGTCGGCGGTCTCGCTCGTCTCGTTCGTCTTCTGGGAGCTCAATCACGACAGCCCGATCGTCGACATCCGGATGTTCAAGCGGAGGAGCTTCGCGGTCGCCAACGGGCTGATGCTCATGCTGGGCGTGGCGCTCTTCGGATCGACAGTGCTCCTACCGCAGTATCTGCAGATCCTGATGGGTTACACCGCCGAACAATCCGGCATGGCGCTCTCGCCCGGCGGAGTGCTCATCATCCTGATGCTGCCGTTCGTCGGCCGCATGGTGGGCAAGGTCGACTCGCGCATTCTGATCGGATTCGGGTTCACGATCCTCAGCGTGTCGATGTTCTACATGGCCCACAAGATCGACATCCAGATGGACTTCATGACCGCGGTGAAGCTCCGCGCGTTCCAGGCCGCCGGCATGGCGTTTCTCTTCGTGCCGATCCAGACCGTCTCGTATTCGGGCGTGCCCGTCCAGAAGTACAACCAAGTCAGCGGCATCATGAATCTGTCGCGCAACATGGGTGCGGACGTGGGCATCGCCTTCGTGACGACGCTGGTCGCCCGCCGGTCCCAGATGCACCAGGCCAACCTCGCGGCTGGGACGAATTCGTACAACGGCTGGTACGAGGCCAAGCTCAACGGGATCGCCGCGGCGCTCCAGCACTCGGGGGCGAGCTCGATCGAGGCGGCGAAACAGGCGACGGCGGTCATGTACCGCCAGCTCGCGCAGCAGGCGACGCAGCTCGCGTATCTCGACGCGCTCTGGCTCCTCGCCGTGGCTACGGCATGTATGGTTCCTCTGGTCTGGCTTGCGCAGCGCCCGCAGGGGCGCGCGCCGGCGGGGGGTCACTGATCAGCACCGACGCTTATCGGGAACGGCCGGAATCGCCATGGCGAATGAACGACAGCGGTGCGCGTGGGCGGGTGGCGATCCGGAGATGGCGCGCTACCACGACGAGGAGTGGGGCGTGCCCGCGCACGACGAGACGCACCTGTTCGAGATGCTGACGCTCGAAGGCGCCCAGGCCGGCCTCTCGTGGCGCACGGTGCTCCACAAGCGGGATGCGTATCGGAAGGCGTTCGCTGGGTTCGACCCCGCGCGCGTCGCACGCTTCGGCGCGCGCGACGTCGCACGCCTCATGAACGACGCGGGGATCGTCCGTAACCGGCTCAAGATCGAGTCCACGATCGCCAACGCAAAGGCGATTCTCGAGGTGCGCAAGGACGGATCGCTCGACGCGCTGTTGTGGAGCTTCGTCGGCGGCGTGCCGCTCGTTCACGCGCCTCGAAGCCTCTCGGAGGTGCCCGCGACGTCGCCCGA
>DATHQY010000273.1:0-12672 GCA_035482215.1 Polyangiaceae bacterium
TCGCCGATGCGCTCAAGTCTTGCGCTCCTCCTCTCGTCGCCGAGCCGAGCACCCCGAAACTCTCTGCTGATGTCCGAAATCACGCGGAGAACCGATCACGCGGCGCCCACGCTCGCAAGCAAATTGTGTGGGATCCTTAGCGGAATCCGTACGGTTACTTCAATACGACGATGCTCTACGTGCGGGAGGGCGAGGCGCTACGTGGTGAAGGCTTCGGCGAGCCCTTCCCGCGTGCCCTTCTCGAATCGCCCCAGAATCGCCCCGGGCGATTGGCTCGCTCCGTAACTGGCGATATTGCTTCGGTTTCTGGCGGGGTGGACGGGACTCGAACGTGTCATCGGAAATCGCGCCGGAGGCTGGAAAACAAGCCGATTCTGAGCAATCGGCGAGCGAGCCAGCGTCCGAAACGAAAAGGGCAACCGTTTGGCCGGCCGTTGCTACCCGTGCTCCCCCTTGCCCAAGTGACAAGTCACATTCGAGTCAATCCGAGCCACCTCGAGCATCCGAATCCCAATTGACCGAGGCAGAGCTTGAAGCGGCGATCGTCCGCGCGGTGACGATGGGCCTGGGCGAAGTGGCTCGCACGCTCGCTTTTCGACTTGACAAACGACGCACGGCTCCGAGCCTTGAGAACGTCGTGGACCTGAACGCCGCACGGATGAAGGGCCATTAGGACGACGCGCGCCGAGAGTCCGAGAGTCAGCTTGTGTCTAGGCGCGTGGGGCCCCTTGTTGTCGGCGCGAGTTGAGGAGCGCCACCTAGGCTGTTCGCTCCAATGGCACGGCTATACGGGCCACGCAACCTTCGCAAATTGCGTCCTACATTCTTCCGCAAATGCCCCGTCAACTTGACCCGCGTAAGCAATCAAACCGGCTATGTGATCTCGCATACCAAACAACGATGCGAATCCGCGCCTCTCTGCGTGACGCGAGGGCCCGCAATTATCTTGCGTAAGATAATAAAGATGTTGCCGCAATCGGTCTCGGAACTCCCGCGTCAGGCGGGGTCGGTCCATGTCGACATTCGTCCCCAATACGATCTTGCGCGCACCGGGGGGCGAAACGCGAGTCTTGGCAATGTTCGGTGACAGTCCAGCAGTCGATATCGCGCCATATACTTCACCGATCACGGCGGCCGCGTCTCGTCGAGAGAATTGGTCCGAAGACGTGGACAAGCACATGTCGTCCGCGTAGCGCGTGTAAACAAGACCGCGGTTCGTCGCTATGTTTGATATGCGCTCATCTAAGGATCGGACGGCCAGATTAGCGAGCATCGGACTCGTTGGCGCTCCTTGCGGCAAGTGCCCCACCTCGCGCTTCTCGTAATCCACAATCGTTTTCCGCTCGCGTCCTACCCAACGCTCCCCGGCTCCCCGTACTGCCCCTTCGGTGGTAGTACACAGGCGAGCCAACTCGAAGCACACGAGAGGCTGATAGCCAAATTCCCCGAACACGCGAAACGCAGAGATTTCGGACAATGACTCAAAGAAACGACGAACATCGACCTTAATTAGCCATTTGCAGCGACAATGAAGGGCGGCAGCGTCAACCGTCTTACAGCCGTCGTGATACGCATAACTGGCCTCATGAGGCCGTCCGTATCGAAGAACCCGACGAGCAATCCAACGTTGCACCCTCATGAGCTCCGGGACCGGAACGCAGATGCGTCGATACTCCTTACGATTGCGCTTGCGCACAGAAAATACGCGATATGGGGCATCAAAGCGACGGGCAACAATACCCCGCAAAAAAACGTATTCGACGTCGGTGTAGTGGGCCAAATGGCGGAGTGTAAAAATTGGTGGCAGTTCAGAATGAACAGCGATCGTCCCACGTCCCGCAGCCACGGCGCGAGCCAGGAGGTCGGGGTGGTGTCCTCGTTCGCGGCCTTGGAGAAAATAGAGTTGAGGGCGCCATTGGCTCATCTACTTTGACCCCTCGGGGTCCAGGCTCGGTGCGCCCTGCAAGTAAGACGCCGCACGTCTGCAGGGTGCACAGGGCCTTGCCGGCATGCCGACGCTAGTCCACAGGACGGCGGTAGTCCGCGTCCCCGTGCCCCAATAGGGGCACATCGCCACTGATCGCGAGGACCAGCAAGAGCTAGATGAGTCATGGTGCCCTCAACGATCCGGGATAATATGGCTCGTCCGGGTCCGGCGGAAGAGGCAATTTCTTGGGCGCCTGATAAGCTCGCATCGACGCCAACACAGCCAAACCGGCGTCCGTGGCCCTTCGACGAGAGTCGACCCAGCCGAAAGCCTCGGCCTGACCAACGTAGAGACGCACCTCCGGCACGGTCAAGCCAGTGCGAGATGCGACGACATCGTCGAGCCTTGGACCTTTGCGCACGGCGGCCAGGACGGCGATGAGGTTACGCCCGCTCGCACCGGCGCGCCTGATCCAGTCGCCGGTCCCGAGGCGATTCTCACCGAGTCGCTGCAGACGCATCGCGAGAGTCGATGCGTCGCGCCGATCTCCGAAAACCTCCCTCGTCCCCGCGGTAACACGTGCGGGAAACAAGGCGCGCCAGGCATCTTTCTTCGACTTGTGTAGTAAGCGCGGGACGTTGTTCGGACAGCCGTGCGCGAAAGCGATCAGCGCGCCCGCGCCGTCGTAGCCCATTGAGTCCGCGGGATCGCCGCTCCTGTTTGGATCGTAATATCGACATAGGCGCATCACCTCCTGCGTCTTGCAGCCAAACGATTCGGCGACATTTGGACAGGGAGTCACCATCGAGACGTTAGGTCTCGAGGGATGGGTTTCTACACGTCGACGACCCGCGCCCATGCAGGAATACGCAATGACGTCGAAGCGAAGCCACCCGAACGAATGCCAGCTTTTGACCGAGCGAACTCTCCAGGCGGAATCGAGATAATGACTCATCTGGTTTCCACTGCCAATAAAATCGGTAAGTATTGTAAAAGATCGTATATTCGCCTTCCTGATCGCATCTGGACCAGGATGACTGTAGTATTTGTCGGGATTCTCACGAGATAGTTCTGTGATTAAACTTGCGACGATTCCCTCGCTGCCCACGTGCCGCGAATTCATGCGCAAGGGATTGATCAGTTTGGGCCCCTGCCCGGTCGCGCGCCGAGGCACCTTATTCGACTCTTTGAAGAGCCTCTGATTCCAAACAACCTCGCGCTCGGCGTAGAGACCGACCGGACCATCGATCGATTCCGACCGGATCGCTACTAAGGTCCGTAAACCGTCGATCAATTCTGCATGGGTTACGAGTCGCATTTCATCGAGCAATGCCGTTGCGAGCCTCTGATCGTCAAGCTTGAATTGACGAATCCATCGGATCGCCGCGTCCGTCTCGGATAGCTTCGGTCTTCCAGTCGGATCCATCATGACCTCATTGTAGACCATGAATTTCGAGGTCGGGCTGTATCCACCCACCAGGACGAGCGGGCTCGGGCCTTCGAGGGCCCGAGCGAGATAGACCAATTTCGAAGGCTGCTTCGTCTTGGGTCCTGACGGCGAGAGCTTCTTCGCCCGCCCGTGGTCGGGTTGCAGCTTAATAGTTGGCGGCTGGCGCGGTTTACCTCCGGATGGCGTCGCACTCACGAGCCAACGGCCGCCGTAACGAGGAGTTTTTTTCGCGCGCCCGCGGAGCGCTCCATCCTCTTGCTTTCCTGACCGATCTGCGGGCGAGACCACTACGTATGTAGTGGTATTTTCATCGCTTTCGGATATTTCGCCATTGACGGTTCGTCAAACTTGCGAAACAGTGAGCAACGTGCACCCAACGAAATCCTTCCAAGCGGACGACGCGGAGCGCCGGCAGCCGACCTCGCAACGGCGGCGCCCCGTTCGCTTCACGGTCTGCTTCGGCCGGGACGAAGCTCGCATGCTCGAAGAGCTCGCCGAGGCGGACGGCGAAGGCCGAGCGACGCTCCTTCGCCGTCTTCTTCGTCAACGGTATGCGGCGCGGTCCGGAGCGCCGGCACCGGCACCCGAGATACACGCCCGATGAACGAAACAGCGCCTCCCCGGCCAGAGCGGCGCCGTCTCCACGGACACGAACGATCATGACGCTACCTCCCTACCCTGATCTCGACAAAATGATCGAGCGCGCCATCGACGCCGCCGAGGAGGAGGATTTGGAGCAAGAGGCCATTGTCATCGCCAGCGCGAAGCGTCGCGCTCGACGCTGCCCCCGCCGTGCAGCCGTCGAAACCGGTTGCGTTCCACCTTCGCTTCGAACTTTGCGCAACACGAGCGAACTGTTTCGTATGGCTCGCCTCCGTCCAGAGCGATTGGCCGATTACCTCGAAAAGGTCTCGTTCGACGAACGGGTCATGGAAGGGTCGGGAGCGGAGCTCTTTGCCGAAGCGGTCCGGCGGGAGTTCCAAGCGAAGGCCCGATTCTTTTATCGGCTTGCTGAAAAGGTCGGAGGCGATCCGCTGCGCATGACGCCGCGTGTGCTCCGACCGATTCGGCGTCCGGTGCGCCGCGCGCGGCGGTCACGCCGGGTGGCTCGCAGCACGTTGACCCGGGCGGGACCCGACACTGACCCACCACCAGCGGATACTCCGCCGGCTGTAGATGAACCAGTCGGGGGTGTGCCGTGAAGCACCCCCACGGAATCGACGCGCGCGAGCTTATCGCAGCGCTTCGCGCCGATCCTGAAGCCGCGCGAGAGCTCGCGCGCGTGCTGGCCCCGTACGTCTTCGCCATCGCGGCCGGCCAGGACGCCGAGCCGCCGTTTTATACAACCGAGCCGAATGGGCCGCGGCCGCGCGAGTATGCAGATCGTCGCCGCACCTGGCGAGACCTCGTTCCGCGGATTACGGGCGCAACGGCCCTCGGGAAACGCTGGTGGCGGATTGATCGCACAGCGTATGAGGCTTGGAGATCGAGCCAAGCCGTCGGTGCCTCACAATCGCCGGTCGCCACTTCGGCCCCGTGGCGAGTCGGGCAAGCGGCGGAGGATCTGGGCTTTCGCCCGACGCGAAAGCTTGGTGCGCGATGATCGCCGAAACGCGCGTTTCTCGCGACCGAATGCGCGATGTGCCGCGAGACCATCGCCCGCGTCGCGAGGATCGGTGCGCTCGGCTTTGGGATACTCCGGCACGCGGTTTGGCACCGAGACGCGTGCCCCGTGCCCCATTGCGCCCGCGTGTGGCGGGAACAGGGGGCCCCTTGAATACGCACCGTCGCGCCGGCCCAGGTGAACGGGAGGCCGCCCGAGCGCTCGGGACCGAGGCGTACGATTTCGCCCGCGGTACGTCGCCGCTCCCGACGTTTTGCCCGTCCGCTTGCCGAGCGGCGATGTTCTCCAGGCGGAAGTGAAAATGACCTTACGCCCTCCGAAGCGCATGCTTGACGCGCTCGCTCAGGCGCGCCGGTATTCGCCTGGCGCGATTATCTCGCGGCCCGTCGGCGAGGCCATCGCGTGCCTTCCGCTGCGCGACTTCGTGCGCGTAATCGGGTCGCAGGAGCCGAGGCCGGGACAACAGCTCGTGCTCCTAGCCAAGCCGTCGGAGGACCGGTGATGGCGATCAGGACGATCGACCCCGATGCGTTTTATGCGCATGTCGACGCCGGTGCCGAAGCGCGCGAGTCGGTTGCGAACGATGGTCGGCCGCCGCCAGGCTCTATCCGGGCGGAAGCCGAGGTGTTGGGAAATATTCTCTATCCGGGTGAGGGCGACCGAATGCCCGAACTCGTCGGCGTGCTCGAGTCGAAGCACTTCATCTCGCGTGCTTACGGCGCGGTGTTCGAGGCGTGCATCGCGCTCCACGCGCGCGGGCTGATCCCGAGCGTCGTCGACGTGGCCGCGGAGATGGAGCGAGCGACGTGGTTGCAAATGTTCGCGCACCGCGATCAAGATCTCACGGCTCTTGTGGCGGGATGCGCGGTCCTTCCGCCCGCACTCCTTCGGCAGCGTGCAAACACCCTCATCGAGCTGTGGAGGGGTCGCGAGGCGATCCGAGTCGCGCAGCAGATCGCGGCGCGTGGGTACGCGGGGGACGCGGCGTCGGAGCTCGTCTCCTCCGCGCTCGAAAGTTTCTCCGCAATCGCGCCGATCGCGTGTGCCTCGGATGTCACGCTTTACGGCGACGCGTTGTCCGCTCCGTTGCTCCCGATCGAGTGGCTCTGCCCGGCGTTGAAGCTCACGCCCGGCGCGCACACCGCGGTCGCGGGCAACGCGTTCGCCGGCAAGTCGCTAGCGTGGCAAGACGTCACGCTTGCCATAGCCTCGGGCACGTACGTTTGGGGCGTCTATCGGTGCCGACGCGGTCGTGCGCTTTGGGCGGATTGGGACGGCCAGGGGCTGCGTGTCAGCCAGGAACGTTTTCAGCGCCTCGCACGGGCTCGTGGCGTTGACCTTCGCGAGCTCGGCAAGGCCCTCGGCTACATCCGTAAACCGAAGTTCTTCCTCGATGAGGAAGGCGCGAGCGACAAGCTCCAGCGGTTGCTCGATGGGATCGACCTCTTCGTGATCGACTCGTGGCGCGGGGCGACGCCGAACACGAACGAATGGAGCCGCGCCGACGTCCAGCGTGTGGGCGCCACGCTCGAAGCCGCTAGCTCCGCGACCGGGTGCGTCATCATCGTCATCGATCACAACGTCAAACCCTCGCGGGAGTCGGGATCGGGCTCCCGATCTTCGATGCACGACGTGCACGGTTCCACCGCGAAGACGGAGATCCCGCAATCGCACTTCGTCTTCACGGGCGAGGAAGGCCAGCCGCTCACGCACGTCGAGCACAAGAAAGAGCGCGTCACGGGCCTTCCGATCACGCCGTTCGCCCTGCGTTTCGAGGATGTCGCTGACGAGCACGATCCGCGGTGGGGACTTCGCGTCGTTCACCGCGACAGGGAGCAGTTGGACAAGCCAAGCGGCAAACCGGCGCTCGAACGCATCGTGGAAAGGGTTCGCGAGTGCATTCAGAAGAATCCTGGGGTCGCCGGAAAGGATGCAGTGCGCAAGATCGTCGGGGGCGGGCAAAACGACGTCCGTACCGCCGTCGACATGTTACTCGCGCGGGGTGAAATCGTGGACCGGAGGATCCCGGGCATCGGCCAAGGTCGCTGCCTCTACCTCACCCCGATGGCTCCGTCGGAGGTCCCATGAACGGCTATTTGACTTCTCGACGACTTCTCGACGAGTCGGGTATTCCCGAATTCTCGACTACCCGACGCGCGCCTATATAGGCGTCGGGTATCGGAGTCGGGAAGTGCCGTCACCGACCTGAACACGGACGAGCACGAGAGCCGTCGAGAAGCGCCGCGACCGACGTCCGGAGCCGCGCTCCCGGAATCCTCGAAGCTCGCCTTGTGCTCCGACGTCGAGGCCTCCGAAGGCGAGCGAGCGGCACGCGCCGAGGACCGCGCTTTTCAATGCGCCGTGTCTCACGGCGCATTGGAAAACCTCGCATGCGACGGGGACATGACCCGTTGCGCGTTGAACGATTGCGCGGGCTTGGGCCGATCGCGCATCCCAAACACGTCCGAAAGCCGCGCCGACGCGCCCCGGGACGTCTCAGCGTTCGACGCGCTCGCCGACCGCTGTCGACCCGTGCGTCGCGCTCGGGTCATGCTCTCGCAAAAGACTTCGTCCGCGTCTCCCATGTTGGCGCGGCGAGGCGCGTCCGGATGGTCCGGCGTGGCCCGGGGCCCCTCGTCGTCGTCGAGTTCGCGACGAGGGGCGCGGGCATTCGTCGGGAAAGCCCATTGGAAGGGCGCTGGTCGATTGGACGGCCCAACAAATTACGGGGATTCACTGGCGCCGCGGAGCTCGGCGCCAGTCCCCGTCGCGCCGGCAATCGAGCTTCGCTTCGCCACGTCTAACGTGCCGCTACCCGCCCTCCATGCAGTCCCACATGTCTGTGGTGGGGTCGCAATGGCAAGTGGCGTTGCCGATGACCTCGTAGCGGCCTTCCGGGCCCATCCCGCCACAACTGGGCTTGCCCGCCGGCACGGCGTGACATTCCACTCCGAACGCGTCGATATCGTTGGGGTCGTACAACCGCTCACGCGGGCAAGCACTCAGCGCGGTCGCGAAGAGCACGGCGAGAGCGGCGGTCCGCACGAGGCGATCGTAGCACCCCAAATTCCCGAGCCCTTTGGCGCCCGCGTCATCGGCGGGGCGGAGTTTGAGCGGCAAATGCCATCGCTCGCGGCGTTCGTCGGTTCGGGCACGACCGCCATGTGGTCGGAGCTCCGCCGCGGCACGGGGGCTTCCTGATGGCTCTCCGAACCGGTCATGGCAACGGCGCGGGCGTGCCCCGCGTCGAGGTACTTCCGCCCGACGAGTTACCGGCGGGTGTGCCGTCGCGAGCCGAGCGGGCAAGCCCAGGCGACTTCGACTCACGCGGCAAGTTCGCCCCGGGCAACGCGCTCGCGCGAAAAGGCGGGCGTGCGCGTGCAGGGAAGACGCGCTTGGCGGACCGCTTGGGACTGCGCGGGCTACCCGAGGGCGCCGAGTTCCGTTCGTACAAGGCCGCAGCGGCGTCGTTCCGACGCGCCCAGTGTGCGACGCTTGCGGCCAGCGTCGGCGGTGGCTACTGCGGGCCCGCCCCGTCGTCGATGGTCATCTCGGCGGCGCTTCAACTGGCGTGGGCGCGTTTCTTTAGCGACCGCGCCGCGCAGACGGGCAACGCCGAGCTCGCGCTGACCGCATCGCGTCTCTCGGACGCCAGCCGGCAAAACCTTCTCGCCGCTCACGAGCTCTGCGCACGCGAAGCGGAGGCACGCGCCAAGAACCGCAACCCCGTCAACGCGATCGAGGCGATGCGCGACCGCATTCTCGCCAGCGGAAAGGCCGGGCCGACATGAGCCTCCGCACTCGCTTCCTCGAATTCGACGACGCCCTCGCCGCACGCGGCGTCCCGCCTCTCACCGATTGGTGGCGCGCTGGGATCGGCGCATGGCTCGACGCCTACGAGTTCCGGCACGTGCTCGAACTTTGGGCAGCCGTCGGGCGCGGCGCGGCGAAAAGCACGACGCTCTATAAGCTCGATACGTTCTTCACGCTCTTCGTCGACTTCGTCATTCCGCCGGGCGAGCGGCACTACGCGATCGTGCTCTCGAGGCTCAAAGAGGAGGCAGCGAAAGGCATCGCGATCATTCACGGATGGCTCGTTCTTCTCGGCATCCCGCACCGTCTCGCGGGCGACGTGATCGAGCTCGAAGAGATGCCCCGGGGCATCCGCGTCGTGGCCGCGAGCGTCGCGGCGGCATCGGGTTGGCGCGCCTTCTTCGTCGGCAAAGATGAGCGCTCGAAGTGGCCCGCGTCCGATGTTGAAGAACGCGAGGCTGAGGAGATCGACACGAGCGCGAGCGCCATGACGGCCACGCACGATTGTGCGCCCGTGCTCTCATTCGGTTCGGCCTGGGGCGCGCTCGGCGGCTTCTACGAGGCCATTTCGAGCGGCAGCGACGGCGCGAAGTTCGTGCTCGGGCCGGCCCCGACGTGGATCGCGGCGCCGCACATCTCGGAGGCGAGCACACGCCGGAAGGAACGCGATCCTTCGAAATGGGCGCGCGAATACGCGTGCGAATTCCAAGAGTCCACCGAAGAATCCCTCTACCCGGTCACGCTTATCGATCGTGCGCGCCGCAGCGATCCCGGGGACGTCGCGCCGGAGCCGGGGGTTCAATACTTCGCCGGGATGGATCCGAGCTTGGGTCGCAATGCGTGGACGCTCGCCATTGCGTGCCGGCGCACCGTGGGCGAGAGGCCGAAAGCGAGCGTCGTGCTTTCGCGCGAGTGGCGTGCGCCCGCGGGCGGGCACTTCGACATGATCGAGTTGCTCACCGAGATCGCGTCCCTCGTCAGCCGCTACACGAACACGATCGTCACCGATCAATTCCACGGCGAGACGCTGGCCGCGATCGCGCTCCGGCTTCGCCTCGGCGTCACGCTCGAAGTCGACAAGCCGACGGCGACCGAACGTCTCGAACGCTACGAATCTCTGCTGACGCGTCTTTCCGACGACGAGATCGAGCTTCCCAACGACCGACGGGTGCGCGCCGACCTCTTGTCGGTCACGCGAAAGTTCACGCCGAACGGGTTCACGATCCACCTGCCGCAGACAAGCGACGGCCGACATGCGGACCACGCGCCGTCGATCACGTTGGCGCTCTCCCGCGTCGCGCCGATGCCCGGTTGGCTGGACGCGATGGTTATCATCGAAGCCCGCGGCGGTCGCTTCTTCCCGACTGAAACGGCAACCGAGGAAGTCCCCGTTGAAGAGTCTCGCGACCTTCTCGGAGAAGAGCTCACTCTCGAGATCGCGGGCATCAAGGGCCGAGCCGTCTATCGGTACGGCGACCGCGAGCCTCGCTTTTCTCTCGGCGTCGCGAACGACGAAAAATTCCAAGCTCGCATCCGTTCTTGGTGGCGGTCCCACTACGGCGATGGTCCCGCCGTTCGAAAGGTTTGGTGAAAACATGAATGTCCCCCCCCACCTCGTGCGTCCCCCGCAAATCTCACCGGAGGGATTCCTCCGCATCGAGAATCCCGTCCGACCCCCCGGTGCGCCCGAGGCGACTTCTCACCACCCGTGCATTCGGATCGAAAAGCTCGACAAGAGAATCGCCGACGAGCTGGATCCCTTGCTCCTGAACGACTGCTTTCCGTTCTGGTCCCGACTCGAAGGGCCCACCGTCGTGCATGTGAAAGACGTTGAAGCCCTTCGCGTGATCCCGTGCGAGCCGGGTACGGAGCCAACTGCGAACCTTTGCCTCGACGTCGACAGGGTGATCGTGACGGAATACGGGGTCGATGACTCGGGCGAGGTGTCCGAGGAGTGGGTGACCGAGGGTCGGGCCGCGGCGCGCTCGGTTCTCGTGAATCCTCCTCCACGGCTCGGCCTGCCCGGCTTTCGCGAAGAGCGAGAAGTCCGGATTCGGCAGTGTGAAAACGTTGCCCGATGGTATGGGCTGGCGCCGAACCTTATCGCCGAGCTCACGGGCCGGCCGTACGAGCCGCGCAAGGGAATGCTGCCGGCGTGCGGTAAAGCGAAATCGCTCTCCATGGCCCGCGCGAAGGAACGTGCGCAAGCGGAGCGTGCAGCGGCCGAAGAGCGCACGCGCCTCGACGAGGAGCGCCGGCCCGCGAAGACGCTCGGGGAGCATTCCCTAACCGGCGTAGCCGTCCCTCACGATGGTCTCACTCAAGTGCCGCTCGCTTTGCAGACCCGGGCAACCTTCGTCCAGGGTGACGAGACGATCATTCTCTGGCCGACGCTCTCGGAATTCGGTTTGGAGCTCCCGCACGTCGAGTTTGCGGGCTGCCGCGTTCTGCCCGCCGACTTCGCCCCCGCGATTCGCGCGCACGCGCTCGATGCAATGCACGCCGCAACCGTTGACGTTTACGGACTCACCTTGAACGTGAGACGGCGTTTCATGAAGCACGACCGCGGTCCGATCGCGGCGGAGCAGTGGACGAAGTCGGGCGAGGCCATTGCGAAGAATCTCGCCGCGCGATGGGCCCACGTTTTCTACACGCCGCTCAACGGGTTCGGCTTCGTGCCGCCCGCCGTCATGGAGGCACTCGTGCGCGGCCTTTTGCTTCGACCGGACCACGCGGCGGCGATCGCGTGGGCCGAGTGCCTCACTACGCATGCGCGAATCGGCGTCGCGCGCCCGATGCGAGTCAAGGGTGCGAAACCTATCGGAAGCACCCCGGCATTCGAGAATGTCCGGCCGCGTGGCGCGCTCGAAGACCCGCATTTTCGTGGCGGGACCTTTCTCGAGTCGGATCCCGACGCCGCGGAATCATCGGAATACCGCGGTGCGGTCTCCCTTTCCTCGATAAAAGAATTGGCCGTGGCGGCATCTATCGGGGGGGAGACCGAACCCGGGTGCCTCCTGCCGAAGCACGACGAGAAAAAGAAGGCGCGCGATGGCAAATAGCGGACGGCCGAGATTCGCAGGTCGGTCAATCGCGCCGCAAAGGCGGCAGTCCCCGACGGGCGCGCTCGGCGTTGACCAGCGGAACGAGCACCACCGCCAAGTGATCGACGAACCCTTTGCGTCCGCCGGCGGTCTGGACATCGTCGGGGGTCGAGAGCGCCACGAGTTCGCGGGACGTCTGTCCCGGCCGCTCATCGCCGTCGTTCATGCGGTCAATCGCCACACTACAACAGTAGCACCGGCGCGTTGGCTCGCCCGCGAGACGGAGGGGATGTCGATATCGGACACGGCATAAATTCACGAATTGAAGGGAGAAAATAGATGGAACTAGTTCAGCGTTACGAAGCCTTCGAAACAGTTGTTCCTTCACATGCCGATGCCGATTCGACCCAGCGCGTCCTGCGCGCGAAATTGGCCGCCGTGGGGCTCGATGTCCCTTCCGGCGCGAGTCCAGGGTTCGTGGACGGGATGATACGCGCGGCGATCTTTGCTGGCAGACTGGGCCCGACGAGCGGCGAAACGCGACGCGCCGACGCGGCGGCGGATATCAAGAACGAGGTCGAACAGGCTCGCGATCGCATGGTTCAGCGCGCACGCGATGCGTGGCGCAGGCCCCGCGCCGATCGCGATGCTTCGCGCGAGCCCCGCATTCAACGCCCGACAACGCCCGCGCCCTCGGGCCCGAAGCGCTTGCCGAGCGCCGAGTACGCCGCGCCGGACACGTTCGCCGGGAATCTCGGCAACGCGTCTGGCGGTTTTTTCGGCGACGAAGACGGCTGGGAGAGCGCTGGGAACG
>DATHQY010000274.1:0-2557 GCA_035482215.1 Polyangiaceae bacterium
GATCTCTCGTCGCTCCGTGTGATCGCCTACGGGACCGAAGCGATGCCCCCGAACCTGCTCACGCGGCTGCGGGACGCGTTTCCGGACGTCAAATTCGTCCAGACGTACGGCATGTCGGAGCTCGGCGTCTTGCGTACCCGCTCGCGCGACGGCGACTCGGCGTGGATCAAGTTCACGGGCGAAGGCTTCGAGACGAAGATCGTCAACGACGTCCTCTGGGTTCGAACGCCCACCGCGATGATGGGGTACCTGAACGCGCCCGACTTGTTCGACGAAGACGGATGGCTCAACACCGAAGACGCGGTGGAAGTCCGCGGCGAGTACCTGCGGATTCTCGGCCGCGTCACCGACTTGATCAATGTCGGAGGGCAGAAGGTCTATCCGGCCGAGGTCGAGAACGTGATCCTCCAGATGGACAACGTGCGCGACGTCTCGGTCTACGGCGAGCGCAGCCCGCTCACGGGGCACTTTCTCGCGGCGCGCGTGAACTTGATCAACCCCGAGCCGTTCGACGCGTTCAAGAAGCGGCTGCGCACGTTTTGCCGCGAGCGGCTCGCGAGCTACCAGGTCCCGGTTCGAATCGAGATCACCGATCGCGATCAGTTCGGGGCGCGCATGAAGAAGATGCGGCAACCCGCTCCCGCGATCGCGCCGGCGGCGCCGGCGAAACCCGAAGAGAGCGAGTCGTGAAGCGTGGCGTGAACGACCGGTCGAACGGGCACTCGCTGGGCGAGCGGATCCTCAACCTCATCGCGAGCGAGTTGGGCGGAATCCGGCCGCGGTTCTACGCGCTCGATCTCGCGGCACGGACGATTCCGCCGCCGGGGGGCAATCGGCTTCGGTCCGCCGTGGTCCGGCGCATGGGCTTTCAGATCGGCGAGGGAACGGTCTTTCTCGGAACGCCGGAGTTCCCGCGCGGCAGTCTCGAGCTCGCTCCGCTGACGATCGGGCGTGACTGCGTGGTGGGCGTCGGCTGTGCCTTCGACCTGGCCGAGGCCATCACCGTCGGGAACGGCGTGAACATCGGCCACCAGACGTTGATTCTGACGGCCACCCACGAGCTCGGGCCGCGTGAGCACCGCGCCGGAACGATCATCAAGAAGCCAGTCACGGTCGAAGACGGCGCCTGGATCGGGCCCCGCTGCATCGTCCTTCCGGGCGTGACGATCGGCAAAGGCGCCGTCGTCGCTCCGGGCTCGCTCGTGAACAAAGACGTCGCTCCGCACACACGCGTCGGCGGCACGCCGATCAAGTTGGTCGACTCGCTCGAGCCATGAAGCGCTCCGCGCGCTTTTGGGCCTTTTCTGCGGCATTGGGGACACTGGTGATTTTGGCGGCGATTTTCCCCCTGCTTTCCCGGCTTCTGCACCGCAACCGCCCGCGTTTTCCGTACGCCGTCGGGACGATGACCGCCGAGGCCTACGCCGCGCTCGCAAACGGTGCGAACGGAAATGGCTGGCAAGCCTCGCGGCTCGAAGTCGCTCCCGGCGTGACGCTGAACGGGATCATCCGCCGTCCTGCGGCTCGGGATGCGCGTTGGATTCTCTTCTTCCCCGGAAACGACGCGTCTCAGCTCGCGACGGGCAAGAAGTTCCTCGAGAACGTGCGCGGCGCGCATGATTGGGGTCTCGCCCTTTGGGCCTACCGCGGGTTCTCGTCATCGGGCGGCAGCCCCGATCCCGACAGCCTCACGAGCGACGCCGGAAAGATCTATGCGCACTTGCTCGCGGCCGAGAACGTCCCGCCGTCCCGGGTGAACATCGTGGCCTTCTCGCTCGGCGGTTACGCCGCCGCGAAGGTCACCGGCGATGCCGCGGCAGCCGGACGGCCGGTGGCATCGCTCTCGCTCGTCGCCGCGGTGCAGGACATCGCGATGGTCCACCCGTCGCCGTTCCAGCGCATCGTCCCCGGTGACGTCTACGAGATTCTTCCGTTGCTCGACGCCGTGCCCGCGCCCGTGCTGGTCATGATCGGCACGAAGGACGAGGCGCTCGGCGTAGAGCAGGGCCGCAAGATTGCCGAGCGCTTGGGGCCGCGCGCGCGCTATGTCGAAGTGCAAGGCGTCGCGCACAACCCCATGCTCGAGGAAAAGGCGACGTTCGACGCTGTGCGCGACATGGTCGAGCGCGCCATCGTCGATCAGGGGACGGCCGAGCGGCTCAGGTAGCGTTCGCACGAATCCGAACTAGAGCTTGATCACTCCCGCTCGGGAGAGTAGCTTGACGCGCCCTGTTTGGAGGTTTTGAAGAGCGCGGGACCCCCAGCCGGGGCCCGCGTTTTTTTTTGCCTGCGCCGCGCCCACTCCAGCCCCCGACCCACGATGCTCCACGACACCACCTCGCTCCACGGAATCGACCGCGTCGCGCTCTTGCGCGTCGTCGAGCCGATCGTGCGCGCGCATGGCGCCGAGCTCGTCGATCTGGAGTTCAAGCCCGATCGCGGGAGTTGGGTGCTGCGGCTGTACGTGGAGAAAGAAGGATCCCTCGCGGGCCGCCTTTCGACGCGTGACGCGGCGGTCGACCTCGACCTCTGCGCCGGAATTTCCCGCGACTTGAGC
>DATHQY010000275.1:0-2137 GCA_035482215.1 Polyangiaceae bacterium
ACTGCGCGAGCACCGCCGCGAGGTCGGCGATCGAAGGACCGCCGCACGGCTGGCCCTTCGTGTCGGAGTCGCCCTTCGACGCGTTCTCGGCGCGCTCTTTTTCGCGCTCGGCGCGGCGCGCGGCCTTCTCCTCCTTGGTGAGCGGCTTGTCGCTGTCGCCGCCCGCGTTGTCGGCGCTGGGGTCGCCCGCGTTGTCGGCGTTGTCGGCGCTCTGGGCCGGCGGCGATTTGCCGCCGCATCCGGCGAGAACGAGGAGGAAGATGAACGAGGCAGTTCGCATGGCGCGCGTAGGTTATCACCGCCGCTTGGAGCGGACGTGAGTTTCGCTATGTTCCGGACCGATGCGACGCCCGATGAACTTCAACCCCGGTCCCGCCACGTTGCCGCTGCCCGCGCTGGAGCGGGCCCGCGCAGAGCTCCTCGATTTCGCGGGGACGGGGATCTCCGTCATGGAGCACTCCCACCGCGGCAAGGAATACGAAGCGGTGCACGACGAGGCGATCGCGATCCTCGCGCGCCTTCTCGGCGTCGGCGGCGACCACGACATTCTCTTCTTGCAGGGCGGCGCGTCGATGCAATTCGCGACACTTCCCATGAACTTCTTGCCTCCGGGTGGATCGGCGGACTTCGTGATCACCGGCGCGTGGAGCGAGAAGGCCTATTCGGAAGCGAAGGCTTGGGCCGCGGTGGCGGGAGCCTCGGTGCGCGTCGCGGCGTCGACGAAGGATGCGCACTACACACGCATCGCACGCCCGGAGGAGGCGTCGCTCGACCCGCACGCCGCGTACGTGCACTACGCGAGCAACGAGACGATCCACGGGGTGCAATACCTCGACGTGCCGCGCTTCGGCGCGCGGCCCCAGGTATGCGACGTATCGAGCGACTTTCTCTGGCGCCGCGTCGACATCGCGCCGTTCGCGCTCGTCTTCGGCGGCGCGCAGAAGAACATCGGCCCGAGCGGCGTGACGATCGTCGTCGCGCGCAAAGAGTTCGTTCAATCGGGGCGCAGGGACCTGCCGTCGATTCTCCAGTACCGCGCGTTCGCCGAAGCCAACTCGCTGCTCAACACCCCGCCGACGTTCGGCATCTACTTGACGCGGAACGTCCTCGCGTGGATCGACAGCGTGGGGGGGCTCGAAGAAATCGAAAAGCGTAACCGCGCGAAGGCGGCCGACGTGTACGCCGCGATCGACGCCCACCCCGGCTTCTACCGGTGCCCCGTCGAAGTGGGCAGCCGCTCGGTGATGAACGTCGTGTTCCGCCTCCCGAGCGAGGAGCTCGAAAAGAAGTTCCTCGACGAGGCCAAGAAGAACGCGATGATCGGCCTCAAGGGCCACCGGAGCGTCGGCGGGATGCGGGCGTCGCTTTACAACGCGGTCGAGCCCGAGTGGGCGCGCGCGCTCGCGGACTTCATGAAGGACTTCGCCAAGCGGAACGGCTGAAGCCCCGCTCGGCGGCCGAAGGAGCCGCCGAGGGGGGGGCCTGCCAGGGCGCGAAGGTTACTGGCACTTGGCCTTGCAGGTCTTGCCTGCAATGGCCTTCTTCTCGCAGCCCGTGACGGCCGCGGCGAGCTTCTTCGGCTTCGCGTCCGTCGGGGCGGTCGCCCCGGAGATGCACGAAGCGGCGCCCGGCGAGGTGCACGCATGAATCGAGTCGATGGCTGCCTGGCAGTCGGTGTTCTTGCCGCAGGCCGTTTCGGCCTTGGCGCAGACCTTGTCGATGCACGCGCTGCAGTCCGTGCTGCCGAACGTGGGCGCGGGCGGCGGCGAAGCTTCTGCCGTCGCGGTGGCCTCGGGCTTCTCCGGCTTTTCGGCGGCCGGCGCGGCCGAAGCCGAATCCGCCGCCGCGCTCGAGGGCGCCGAACCGTCCGACTCGGAGCCCGCGCTGCTCGAAGAGCTTTCGTCCGCCGGGGTCTCCGGCGGCTTCGATCCGCCGCCGCAGGCAAGCCAGACGGCGGGGAGCGAGGAACACAACACGAGGAACGAAACACTGCGGAAATAACGGGCGATGCTCATGCGAATGGCTCAGGCATTAGCGCGATCTCGCACCGGAGAACAAGAACAATAGAGATGCTGCCGGGGCGTCGAATTCGTGCTCCCCGTCATGGCGGAAGTCGTTACGCGTCGCGTCAACTCGG
>DATHQY010000276.1:0-4699 GCA_035482215.1 Polyangiaceae bacterium
GGGCAGGCCTCCGGGCCCCCGAAAAGCCCATCGGGTCGTTCTTGCTGACGGGGCCGACTGGCGTCGGAAAAACGGAGGTCGCCAAGCAACTCGCGAAGGTGATGGGCGTCGCCTTCCACCGCTTCGACATGAGCGAATACATGGAGGCGCATACCGTCTCGCGTCTCATCGGCGCGCCGCCCGGCTACGTCGGCTTCGATCAGGGCGGTCTTCTGACCGACGCGATCGCCAAGACGCCGCATGCAGTGCTCTTGCTCGACGAGATCGAAAAAGCGCACCCGCAGATCTTCAACATTCTGCTCCAGGTCATGGACCACGGAAGGCTCACGGACCACACCGGCAAACAGACCGACTTTCGCCACGTCATTCTGCTGATGACGAGCAACATCGGCGTGCGCGACTTGCAGCGCCGATCGGTCGGCTTCGGCGGACCCGGCGGCGTCGAACGCGAGCGCCCGGATGGCGACCGTGAGTACAAGCAGCTCTTCAGTCCCGAGTTCCGCAACCGGCTGGACGCGAAGATCGCCTTCAACCCGCTCGACCCGGCCATCATGGCAAGCATCGTCGGGAAATTCATTCGCGAGCTGGGGGGCCAGCTTGCTCCCCGCAACGTGACGATCAGTCTGACCGACGCGGCGACCGATTACCTCGCGAAGGCCGGCTACGATCGGGACAACGGCGCCCGTCCGCTGGCACGCGTCATCCAGAAAGAAATCAAAGAGCCGCTCGGCGAGGAGCTGCTCTTCGGCGCGCTCGAGCAGGGCGGGCACGTCACGGTCGACGTGCTCGACGGCAAGCTCTCGTTCACGTTCAGCAAGAGCGCGCCTCCCCCGGATGCTCCGAGTGCGATCTCGGCCGCGCTCAACTAGATCGGCGGTGAGCAGCGGGCGGTCACGAACGGGGCGGTCACGAACGGGGCGGTCACGAGCGGAGCCGTCACGGACGTGAACGCCGATTCGCCACGAACCTGGGCGATAAATCAGCGGGCGCGTTCGCCGAAGCGCGCTTGCTGATTTAGGCTACCGCGCATGAGCCGTCCGCTCGTTTCGATTCTGATGGGTAGCAAGAGTGACCTCGAGGTGATGCAGCCGGCGCGAGACGCGCTGACGGAGATGGGGGTCGTGCACGAGGTGCGGGTGTTGAGCGCGCACCGCACGCCCGATGCCCTCTTCGAGTACGTCGCGGCGGCGCCGGGCCGCGGGGTCGAAGTGTTCATCGCCGGCGCCGGCGGGGCTGCGCACTTGCCGGGTGTCGTCGCCGCGAAGACGATCCTGCCCGTCCTCGGCGTGCCGATTCCCTCGGGGCACCTTCTGGGACTCGACGCGCTCCTCGCCATCGTCCAGATGCCGAAGGGCATTCCGGTCGCGACGTTCGCCGTCGGCAAGGCCGGGGCCGGTAACGCGGCGCTCTTCGCGGTCGCGATCCTCGGGGGCCGGCGACCGGACCTGGCCGAGAAGCTGACGGCGTGGCGGAAGGCGCAAGCCACGAAACTCCTGGCGGATTCCGTCATCGAGTAACGGACCGGAGCCACTCGGCGTCGCCTACCCGAGCCGCTCATCCTCACCGGGCGGGGCGCGGCCGTCCCTCCGTCTTGACCGAACGGGTGTTCAGGGTCAGGCTCGTCGGGTGCCGCACCCCCTCCGGCCCCTCGCCAATCCGCCCAACCCGTGGGCCACATCCGAGGTTGCCTACCTCGAAGGCGAAGCTCCGCTCGCCGAGCTCGAGATCTACGAGGACCAGACGAAGGGCATCCTTGCCCACAACGACAGTCCGGACGTGGGCTTCGATTGGAGCGTCAACCCGTACCGCGGCTGCTTCCACGCATGCGCGTACTGCTACGCGCGGCCGACGCACGAGTATCTGAGCTTCGGCGCAGGGACCGATTTCGATCGCAAAATCGTCGTCAAGAAGCGCGCGGCGGCGCTTCTGCGCGAGGCATTCGACGAACCGAAATGGAAGGGCGAGGTCGTCGTCTTCAGCGGCGTGACCGACTGCTACCAGCCGGTCGAGGCGAGCTACCGGCTGACGCGGGCGTGCCTCGAAGTGTGCGCGGAATACCGCAATCCGTGCGGGATCATCACGAAGTCGCCGCTCGTCGAGCGCGACATCGACGTGCTGCAAGAGCTCACGAAGAACGCGCGGGTGACCGTGATGGTCAGCGTCCCGTTCTGGGACGTGGAGAAGGCACGCGCCATCGAGCCGTTCGTCACGCCGCCGCCGCGGCGCCTCCGGATCATCGAGCGGCTCGCGCGCGCAGGGGTTCGCACGGGCGTCATGATCGGGCCGATCATTCCGGGCCTCAACGACGAAGATATCGGGCGCATCCTCGAGGCCGCGAAGGAGGCGGGGGCCGAACACGCCGGGAGCGTGCTCTTGCGGCTCCCGGGTCCGGTTCTCGACGTATTCACCGAGCGATTGCGCGCCGCGCTCCCGCTCCGCGCCGACCGCGTTCTCCGCCGGATCCGCGAGACACGCGGAGGCAAGCTCAACGACAGCCGCTTCGGCGTGCGCGGGCAAGGCGAAGGCGTCTACGCCGAGGCCATCGCCGCGCTCTTTCGGCAGACCGCCGAGCGGCTCGGTTTTCACACGGGGATGCACGAAGAGCCGGCGCAGGAGACGACGTTTCGCCGCCCGCGCGGGCAGCTCGCGCTTTTCTAGGTCGTGCGCCGCGCCGCTTCCGATGCGACGGCGCGCGTTCAGAACTTCTGGTGCACCACGTCGAGGTTGTCGCTGATCGGAAACGAGAGGCGACGCGCCGATCGGTCGATGCACGCGGCGACGCGGTTATTGCTCGGACTCACGGCGACCGACACGCCTACCGCTTTGCCCTTCTTCACCGCGACGCAGATATCGGCGTTCGCGCTGTCCGGAAGCCCGCACGAAGCGAAGAACTGGCTCGAACGCATCGGCGCGCCGAGCTGGTCCGCCGTCAGATCCGCCTTGCCCGACGGCCCCTTTCGCATGTCCATCGTCTCGACGTTCTCGTCGCGCGCACGCTCGCAGCTCTTGCCGGTGCTCACCGCCAGCGACACGTGCATCTCTTCGGTCGATTGCGAGCTCTTGTCGTGGTCGTAGATCGCCACGTCGATCTTCGTGCCTTCGTCGTTCAGCTTCCCGAGGTCGTCCCACAGAACGATCTTGTCGCCCTGGTAGCCCGTCTTGGTCTTCGCAAGGGGCACTTCGACGCCCGCGGTTCCCTTCCCCTTCGGGTAGACGATGACGGCATCGCGCTCTTTCACTTCGGGCCCGAGAATCGTCACTTCGTCGTCGGTCGCGTCGATCGTGATGTGTACGCCTTCGTCGAGCGTCTCGACATGGACGATCGCCGAATAGTCGCGCGCCCCCGACTTCGCGCACGGGGCGAACGTCTCGCTCTTCGAAGCGGCCGCGAGATCGTGGTTGTGCACGGCGTCCGCGGTCCCGCACGGCTTCTTGGCTTGCTCCATTTCCGCGTCCGAGGGGGCGTCGATCGAGCTCGCGCCGGTCGCGACCTCCGCGACGGGCGGAGCAGCCGCGGCGGCGGCACCCCCGCAGGCGGTGGCGAAACTGCCCGCGAGCCCGGCGAGCCCGATCAGCGTGGCAGCGGCGGCACGGACGACGAGGGAGGAAGACGATCGCGTATTCATGCAGCTCCGACCCGGGATAGAGGATGTTCTCGGCAAGCCCGCCCTCCGCTCCCTTGCCGGGACCCAGGCGGCGGGCCAATCATGCGCCCATGCAACGTTCGACGGGGACGGCGCTCGTTTTGTTCGGGCTGTGCCTTGGTACGGACGCCGCCTCGGCCGATTTAGGTGTTCGTCCGGAGCCGAATGCGCACGCCGACCCCACCCTTCGCACCTCGACCGCCGCGCCCCCCCCCGAAAGGACGCACGCGGAAGACGTCGTCGACTACACGCTCACCGCACGCCTCGATCCGGATGCGCACACCGTTCACGGCGAGGGCAGGATCCTCTGGCGCAACGCGAGCCGGCTGCCTGTCCGCGAGCTGTGGCTGCATCTGTATCTGAACGCGTTCAAAAACGACCAGTCGGTCTTCCTTCGCGAGCGGGTCGGCGGCCGCGGGAGCGTGCGCCCCGCCGACTGGGGAGCCATCGACGTCCGACGACTCGTCCTCGAGAACCCCGGCGGCGCCGAGTTCGACCTCCTTCCGGCGATGCAGACCGATGCGAACGCTGACAAGGGCGGCGCCGACGAAACGGACGCCCGCGTCGCGCTCCCGCGCACAGTGGCGCCGGGCGAGCGCATCGAGCTCGCCATCGCCTTCGACGACAAGCTGCCGAGCATCATCGAGCGCACGGGCTTCGTCGGGTCGTTCCACATGGTCGGGCAATGGTTTCCCAAGATCGCCCGCCTCGAGCCGGACGGCACCTGGGCGCATTTCCCGATGCACCACTTGGCCGAGTTCTATGCCGACTTCGGCACGTACGACGTCACGCTCGACGTGCCCGAGGCGTTCACGATCGGCGCCACGGGGCCCGTCGTCGAAACGCGCACCGCCGGCGGGCGCCGCATCGAACGCCACGTGCAGAGCGACGTACACGACTTTGCCTGGACCGCGTGGGACCGATGGCAGACGCTCCGGGAGACGATCGCCGGCGTACGCGTCACGGTCCTCTTCCCGCCGGGGCACGAACACGTCGCCGCGCGGGACCTCGCGGCGATACGCTTCGCGCTCCCGTACGAGGCGAGCCGCTACGGC
>DATHQY010000277.1:0-9882 GCA_035482215.1 Polyangiaceae bacterium
GTTGTTGCTTCCCACGGTCGTCCCGTATTGCCCGCTCTTGTTGGCGGGGCCGTCCCAGTTCGAATCGTTCGTGTTGGGACCGAGGTTGTCGATCGCGGCGCTCGTCAACCAGGGCGGTACGGCCCCGACCGGCGCGCCGGCGTCAGCCTGCACGGAAGCAATGGCGTTCGGCCACGGCCATTGCGCGGTGAATCCCACGAAGTTGCCGTCGGGCGTGGCCGTGTGGCAGCCGATGCACCCGACCGGCTCCTGCGGAACGGGATAGCTCGTCGGGAAGGGACCGCCGTCGGGCGGTCCGGCCCAGACCCCTTGCTGCACCTGGCTCGGCGTCAGCGCGGTCGTCGTTCCTTCGTCGCCGACGTGGAAGCCCTGCAGCGTCGTCGTCGCCGCGTTCGTATCGAACGAAGCCGTCGTCCAGTAGAGGAGCGATCCGTCGGCCACTGCGGGCGCAATTTCGATCGTGGCCGTGTTGCTGATGGCCGGTGACCCGGTCGTGCCCGCCATCGCGCGCACGGTCACGGTGATCGGCTGGCCGACGAGCGGACCCGGGAAGCCGCCCTCCACCCCGGCGATCGCCTGCCATATCGACTTGTCCATCGCCCAGTAGTTGTGCGTCGTGTAGACGACCAGATCGTTCAGCTCCAAGTCCGAGTGGAGGCGCACTTCGAACAGGGTTTGCGCCTTGGTCCCGGGCGTCCAGAGAATGCGGGGCCGGAGCCAGTTGTACGGATAGAGGGCTTTGTCTGCCGGTTCGGCCATACAGGGCCCGTCGGTCATCGAGCCGGATCCGGCCGCTCCGAAGAGCATGGCCGCGTTGGAGGGGACCTGCGGATCGCTCGCCATGAGCGACACGTCCGGCACCGGATCGGCCGGGAAGTCCATGCACGGGCCGCCGTCGCAAACCCCCGCGTCGCCCATGTTGGGACCGGTGAACGTCCCGGACAGGACGCCGCTCGACGTTCCGCCGCCGTTGCCGCTCAACACGCCCGAGTTGCCCGAGAACGAGCCGGCGTTCCCGGTCCCCGCGGTGGACCCGCTGCCGGTCCCGGCGCTGCTGCCGCTGCTACTGAAGCCGAAACCGGACCCGCCGGTCTGGCCGTTGGCGCACCCCACGGCGAGCGCGGCGGCCACGCCCACTCCACCGAAGAGCAGCGAGAGCCGCCCAAACCTCGAACCAAGGATCAATGACAGGCGCCGCATGTGAAAGCCTCGAACGTGAGGAGAAGGTTTACGCGTGTACGAACGGACCGCGACCGAACCGGCGAGCGACGGGCCGCTCAGCGGTCTCGCGCTACTTTGTCGCAGGGAAGACGAACCAGAGCTCACCAAAGGGGACTGCGACAACCATATGGCCATCGAAGTAGGTTTGCCTTCACAGTTTTCGTACGCGCCTCACGTCGACGTGGCAACGAGTTTTCAACGATCGGTCCCACCTGAGGCCCACGTGAGATGCCCATCGGTAGTGCATCATCCGTATCGGACGGATTTTTACCACCGCAACGGGGCAGCGGAGCCCTGCGCCGCTCGAGCCCGCGCCGTCGCCGTCGCCCTCGCGCAAGTGCAAGTGCAAGTGCAAGTGCAAGTGCAAGTGCAAGTGCAAGTGCAACTGTAGCGCAGCGCGCGTGTGGCTCCGGTCGGGCGAGACGCAGGGCCCCGCATGCGCGGGCGCTCCCCTTGGTGATCTTGGTTACAGGTTTCCGACTCGTTCGGCTCTCACGAGCGCGCGCTCGAACGCACGCGCCGATCTCTAGAAGCTCGTGACCGAGCCCTGGACCGCCATGTCGATGTGCGCGACGAGCGTGTGCGTCAGCATGATGGGCTGCGTCGTCGGCAATCCGGTCACGTAGAAGTGAATCGTGACTTTGCCCTCTTCGAGATACTCGAGCACTGTCGCGTCCGACATCGAGAGCGGCAGTTCGATCGACGTGGTGTTTTCGGGAACGTCCAGGTCGGTCAGGAGCAGCTCGGGCAAGGATCCGTCCGCGCTGGTGATCATGGCCTTGATGTGCTGCATCTGCAGAAGGCCGTCGCCCGAGAGCTCGTTCTTCGAGACGGTCGCCGAGAGCGTTCCGATCTTGCCCATCGAGGCGAGCTCGCTCTCGCAGTCGATCGAGATCTCGCCGTCCGTCGTCACGGCGACGTTCGGGAGCATGACGTTGCTCGGGACCGCGACGCCTGCGTCCCCCATGCCGCCGAACACCACGGTGTTCTGGAGGGTGACGTCGGCCTGGCCCTGGCCGTTGGTGCAAGCCGCGAGTGCAATGGCAAATAGCGCGATGGCAGTGCGTTTCATCGGATTCCTCAGAAGTAGAGAGCGAAGCCGAGCTTCGCGGAAGGGGCGACCCAACCCGTGTACGACGGATTCATGATCGTCGAGCCGTTGTTCACGACGGAGTTTTGCGCTTGCGCGCTGCTCATGTTGACCCACGAAGCTCCGCCCCGGACGAAGAAGCGGAAAGTCGCGCGATTGCCGAATTCGAGACCGAGGTGGAAGTTCGCGTAGTCGTATCCAATCGACGGGGAGCCCTGGACGCCGGGCACGGTGCCGGCGAAGCAGTGGCCGCCTTCGACGGTCAGCGTCGGCCCGACCGCGTAGGACACGGGGTCGAGCGTCACGCCGAAGCGGAGGCCCGGGCCCATTCCGTTGTGGGTCACCGCGGCGCCGAGGCGGAGCCAGTCGAACTTCGGGCGAACGACGACGCCGAGCGCGGCCCCGTCGGGGAGGCCGACGTCCATCGTCACGCCGAACGTGTGATGCGGACGGCTAGGCGCGGCGGCTTTCGCCGGGTTGTACGAGTAGTACCGATCGGCCGCGGGCGGAGCTGCGGGCGCGCCGGCGATCATGGGTGCGGCGTCCGCTGCGGAAGCCTCCGCCGGAGGCGCCGCTTCCGGAGCCGGTGCGGCGTCCACGGGAGCGCCTTGCGCGGGCGGCTGCGCGGCAACCGCGGGCGCGGGCTGCGCGGGGAGCGCGATCGTCGCTTCGCCGGCGGGGACAGGCGCTCCGTCTTGCGCGTGCGCCGGAGTTGCCGCGACGGTGGCCGCGGCAGCCGTAACGCACGACAACCAGAGGCGGGCCGTGCGAGTCGATTTCGTTTGCGCCTTCTCCATGTCCATGAAGAACGGTCACTAGAAACCAATCGAGACTCATTTGAGGCGCGACCCGATCATTTCGGTCGGCGGCTCTCGGGGTTGGTGGGCCGCCGGCACTCATGTGGTCGAGCGGGTCCCTCAGGAATCACCCTCGCTCCCGCGCGCCGGCGTCGCGGTTCGGTCCGGGCTCTTTCAGCCGCCAGGCGCCAAGAACTGAATGACCTGCAGCGTCTTCACCATCTCTTGGAGTGGAACCGACGATTGCGCCGTCCGCACGAGAGTGGAAAGCGCATCGCCCGAAAGGTGGCTGCGGACGGTCACGCGGCCGTGCGTCGCATCGGGTTGGATCGCCGCAGCCTTCGCGAGATCGCCGAGCGACTTGCCGAAATCGGTGTTCGCCACGGTACCGAGCGATTGCGTGGCGTCCCCGCGGTGGTCTTCGAGAAACTTCGCGAAGTCGCCCGCGCCGCTCGGCGATGCCGTCTCGACGATCGCGGTCACGTCGAGCCCCTGGGCTTCGCGAACGCCGACCGTCACGGCGCGCGGACCGCTGACGCCCGCGATCATCGCGCGGAGGCTCGGGCGGTCGCTCGCGAGCTCGATCGTCCCGAGCAGCGGCTCGTCCCAACCGATCTCCGAGAGGCGCGCGGTGACGCTTTCGTTTCTCGCGAGCGAGACGCCGCTGTTCGCGTCGATCGACGCTTTGATCGCGGCCTCCTGCCCGTAGACGATGATCGCGTCGCTCGAGACGAAGAGGGCGTCTTCGCCCGTGCGTACGAGGTAGCGCTGCCCCTTGTATTCGCTCTTCGTATATTTGTATTCGGACAGCCGGTCGGTGATCTTCCCCTCGTCGAAGCGGCCGCGGAGCACGGCGAGGGTGGGCGTCAGCACGAGCTTGTCGACGTCGAATCCGAGGTCGACGCCGGTGGCTTTCTTGATGTTGGCTCTCACGCGATCGAGGTTCTCGCGCACGAACCCTTGCGCCGACCCGAGGCCACCCGGCCGGACGCGATGCGGATCGACGATGACGACCGCCAGCGTATCGGCCGGCACCCACTCGAGGAGGGCCTCGTCGCGCGGGAAGGTGGCTGACCGGAGCGACGCCAGGCCGAAGCCCATCCAGCCGGTCTCGACGGCGGCGAAGACGCCCAGCGCAACGAGCAGGAGTGCGATCCATTTCGCACGAATCCAGCCCTTGCGCTTCGCTCCGCCCGTCTTCGCCATCGGGAGAGCGTACTCCGACCTTCGCCCGCGAGGGAGCCCGGCGCGGTACGATAGGCGTAGACCCCATGCATGGCGCACCTCCTCGGAGCGGGACGACTCGGTCAACGAAAAGCGCTTTGAAGGACGAGCTCTGCGCGATTCTCGCGGCGGATCTTTTGCTCCGCGAGCGCGCTTATCGATCTTCGCGCGAAGCGGCGACGCACGAGGAAGCCAAGCCCGAGAACGACAAGGACACCCGCGCGCTGGAACAATCGTATCTGGCGCGCGGTGAAGCCAAGCGGCTCGAGGAAAGTCGATTGGCCTTGGCGGAGACGGAGGCGATCGCTCTGCGCGATTTCGGACCGGACGATCGGGCGGTGCTCGGCGCGCTCGTGGCCACCGAGGAGAACGGCGAGGAGACGAGGGTCTGGCTTGCGCCGCATGGCGGGGGAACGCGGCTCGCCGAAGGACGGGTGCAGGTGGTGACGCCGAAGTCACCGCTGGGGCAAGCGCTCCTCGGGCGAAAGGCGGGCGATGAGTGCGAGGTGCGGCTCGCCGGGCGTTTGCGCACGCTGACGATCGTTTTGGTCACGTGAGCCGTGAGCCGCGAGCGCGTAAGCCGCTACATGCCGTGTTTGCGGAGCAGCTTGTAGATGTACGTCCGGTCGAGCCCCGCTTCTTTCGCGGCCGCCGACACGTTGCGCTGGTGCCGGTCGAGCAGAGCCTGCAGAAACGCGCGCTCGCCGTGATTGATCCACTGCTCGCGGAACGCGCTGAACGGCTGAAGAAAGGACGGCGCCTGCGCCTCGATCGCCGCGTCGAGCGGAACCGGCGTGGGCGGTGGCAGCATGTCGCTCGGCGCGGGAGTCGGAATGGCGGGCGTTTCGGCCGGTGAGGGCGGCGGCGGGAGCATCGCGCTCGAAGGGCGTGCGAGCGCCGCGGGTCGCGCCAGGATCTGCGTCACGGGCTCGCGCGCCTCATCGCCCTGGCCGGAGAGCGCGAGCGCTTCGGTCGGGCCGAGCGCCTTCGCGCGCGCCGCGAAGTTCCTGAGTTCGCGCACGTTGCCGCGCCAGGGCCGCGCTTCGAGGACGCGGAGCAGATTGGGCGTCAGCCACGCGAGCGAGCCTTCGCTGAATCGACGGAGCAGAAGGCCGATGTCTTCGATGCGCTCGCGGAGCGGCGGCAGCCGCACGGGCACGACGGCGAGGCGGAAGTAGAGGTCCTCGCGGAACTCGCCGCGGCTCACCATCGAGAGCAAATCGCGGTGCGTCGCGCTGACGAAGCGGACGTTGACGGGCCGGTGCTTGGACTCGCCTACGCGGCGAATCGTCGACGACTCGAGAACGCGGAGGAGTTTCGGCTGCATGCTGAGCGGCAGCTCGCCGATCTCGTCCAGAAAGACAGTGCCTCCGTCGGCCGCTTCGAGAGCGCCGACGCGCATCTGGTGGGCGCCGGTGAACGCGCCTTTGGCGTGCCCGAAGAGCTCCGCCTCGATGAGGCTCTCCGAGAGGGCCGCGCAGTCGACGACGATGAACGGTCCCGAGGCGCGGCTCGATCCTTCGTGAATGGCGCGGGCGACGAGCTCTTTGCCGCTGCCCGTCTCGCCCTGAATCATGATGCACGCTTCGAGCGGGGCGAGGCGAGCGAGCGTCGAGAAGAGCTCGCGCATGACCTGGCTTCGCCCGAGAAGCGGGCCGAACTGATCCGACGGCCACCGGTCGACGGCTTTCTTCTCGGCGTTCTCGTAGTCGACGCGGATGTGCGTCGTGCCGACGCGGATCGTGTACCCGTGAAGGACGAAACCCGCTTCGACCGACATGCCCTCGACGAACGTGCCGTTGAGGCTCTTCAGGTCGCGGATCCAGAGGCCTTGCTCGCGGGGCTCGATCTCCGCGTGGACGCGCGAGACCGCGCGGTCGGCGACGATGATGTCGCAGTGCGGAGCGGACCCGACCACCGCGCGCCGTTCGACCGTGATGCTCCGCGGACCGCTCGCGTCCGTCCATTCGAGCCGCGGAAGCGACCGCAAGCCCGGACGCATGGTGCGCGACGTCTCGTGCTCCCCGCGAGCGGGGAACTGCGTCGTACGAACGTCTGCTACTTTCGTCGTAGTCACTCGAAGGCGCCCTTAGCTCGCAACGGCAGGCCCCTCGTGATCTTTAGCACGACGGGCTGCGGCCTTCGGGACGAAAAACCGAGGAGCGCGTCGGTCGCGTTCACGCCAACGCGGGCGCCTCGAACGAGCGGGCAACGGCTTGGGTCGCCCTACCTCGCTCGTTCGAGGTGCATGAAGTCCGCGCTTATGTAGGTATGTAGGCTAAAACCCGGTGAAGTTGTAACCCGTAATAACACCTTGGTGACGGATGGGGAGCGAGAAGGTGCCTTGCACGTACTGGCCGATCGCGTTGGGGCCGGAGGCATATTCACCGCCATGATCGACGGACGCGGCCGATTGCGTCCAGTCGTAGGTGAACGGATTGAGGGATGCGCCAACCATACCGGTGGCATTGTAATAGGTGCCAGGCGTCGCGTACGGGGTCGGATCGATCTGGAGCGTCGAGGTGCACGTCTGCTGGCATTGCGCTCCGACACCTTGGAAGCGTGCGGCGAGCGTCTGCCCGTTGAGCGTGATCGTGAAGCGAGGATTGCCGCCGGCGCCGGGGCCGTTGAAGGGCGAGCACGACGCGGCTTGCGCCTGCGAGTTGAATTTGGCTTTGACCGCGGCCGTGTTCTGGAACGGCGTCAGATCGCTGTAGGTCAGTAGACCGAACCAGTAATCGCGCGCGCTCGTGGGGAAGGTAGTGCTGGTCAGCGTGACGGTGGCGACGTCGCCGCCGTTCGCGATGCCGACCGTCGTGAAGTGGTCGACGACGTTCGCCGGAACGTAGCCCGGCGGCGTGTACATGTATTGAGGAGGGGTGATCGCCGAGACGGAGCCCGTCGTCGTCGTGCCGTTCTCGTAGCCTTTGAAGACGCCGGCGCGCACGTTGTAAATCCAGGCGCCGCTCGTGTCGGTGAAGCAGCTTTTCAGACCGGCGACGAGGTACGACGCGACGTTCGGATTGTCCTGCGCCGCCTCAAGCATGGCGCGCGCTTGAGTCGAAATGAACCGGTATCCCGGCACGTTCGGGTCGAACTGGATCTGCGTGCCGTCGGGCGTCACGGAATACGACTGCGCGGCCCAGATGAGATTGTCGTATTGAAAATAATTCGGGTCGCCGTCGCTCGGCGGCTTGGCGTTCTCGTAGGCGATGGCCACGTTCAGCGCGGCGGTGGCCGCGGCCTGCATCGTGGACGTGGAATACGTGGTGATGGCTGCCGTCGTCTGGGAAACCACCTCCGTATCTGTTGGGTCGATCGAAGCGTTCGCACAAGCCGCGATGGGCACCGCGGCCATGAGTGCATAAAACCGTAATTGCACGATGGTCTACTCCCGCGTTTCTCGGATGCGTGCGCAATGCACGCGTTACCGATAACTACCCAATGACTCCGTTGTTGGGATTCTGTCGCGCGGGTCACAAATAAATAATTGGACGGGCGTAATGAGTGCGTTCGTGCCGTCTCTGCGTCCACGTGGCCCCGTGTTCCGACGTCCTCCGTCGTCGTGTCCGACAGTGTGGCGCGCGATCCAAGTCATGGAAACACGTCGGCCCGGCTCACGATTCTCATCGCGGTCGGGCCGTGTCGTTCGAGGCGGATGGCGCGCGTCCGTTCAAGAGCACGCGCGAAGGACGAAGAAGTTCGCGGCTCGTATATAAACAAACGCCTCCAACCCCACTGCTCGGGGTTGGAGGCGCCTATAGGCGAAACGCGTCAGATTCGAATGAACGATCGAGTCAGCGGATCACATCCCGGAGAAGTTGTACCCCGTGATTTGGCCCTGGTGCTTGACCGCGAGGCTGAACGTACCCGAGACGGTCGTCCCGAGCGCGTTCGGACCCGTGGCATACTGGCCGCCGTGATCGACCGTCGCGGCCGACTGGTTGTAGTCGTACGAGAAGGGGTTGATCGACGGGCCGACGAGGCCGGCCGCGTTGTAGTAGGGGCCCGGCGTCGCGTACGGATCCGGGTCGACGACGAGGGTCGAGACGCAGGTCGAGTAGCACTGCTGGCCGACGCCTTGGAAGCGCGCCGGGAGCGGCTGGGTCGAGCCGTTGACGGTGAGCGAGATCGTGAAGTACGGATTGCCGCCCGAGCCCGCGCCGTTGAACGGCGAGCAAGACGCCGCTTGCGCTTGCGAGTTGAACTTCGCCGCGACGGCGCTGGTGTTGCTCGCGTACTGCGCGAGGTCCGTGTACGTGAGCATACCGAACCAGAAGTCACGCGCGGCGCTCGGCGTCACGCTGCTGGTCAGGGTCGCAGTGAACTGCGTCTGGCCACTCTGGAGGCCGACCGTCTTGTACGTGTCGACGACCGAGAGCGAGTTGTAGCCCGACGGCTGGTACATGTAGGTCGGGACGATGACGCCCGGGACCGAGCCGGTCGTCGTGGTGTTGTTCGAGTAGCCCTTGAGGACGCCCGCGCGGAACGTGTAAACCCACGCGCCGCTCGTCTGCTGGAAGCAGCTCTGGAGACCGCCGACGAGATACGCGGCGACGTTCGGGTTGTCCTGCGCGGCTTCGATCATGGCCTTCGCCATGGGCGGAACGAACGCGTAGCCCGGGGCGTTGGGATCGAACTGAATCTCTTGCGTCCCGTTCGGGGCAGTGACGACCGAGTACGCCTGCGCCGACCAGATGATGTCGTCGTAGTGGGCGTAGTTCGCATCGCCGTTGTTCGCGAGCTTGCCGTTTTCGTACGCAATCGCGACGTTGATCGCCGCGGTGGCCGCAGCTTGCTGCGTCGACTGCGTCACGGTCAGGTCGGCCGAGCTCGAAGCGACGTTCTCGCTGCCGTCCGTCGATGCGCCCGGTGCCGCACATGCTGCCACCGATGCCAATGCAATGAGCGATAGATATTTAACCTTCACGATGAATCCTCCCTCGCGTTTCGTTTGTTTCCCCGCGGCGAAGGGTTTTGCAATGTAGAGGCCATCGCCAGAGCCTGCATTCGGTCGCCTTCGGCCGCGGCAAGTTGGCGAAATCGCGATGCGCGGGACATAGCGCCGCCCGAGAGGCGCCTTCAAGTCGAAAACGTCTCCCCGAATCGTCGCTTGCCAGTCCACTTGTGGAGCGCCGCGCACTACTTATGTGGCGCGGCAGGCCACCGCCGCGATTTGCGGCGCGAACGGCCACAGCGCCGTCAGAACGGCTGCGAGACGCCCACGCCGCGCGGAGAGACTGTCAGCACGGCCGACTTCTGCGAGTGATCGGGCCGGAGCGTGAGGTAGATCGACACACCCCCGGCGACGATCGCAGCCCCGGTGAAGATATCGGCAGCGAGATTCCCCGTGTTCTGGCGATTGGCCCATGTGTCGCGGTCTGTCTGGGACGAATCGGGCTCGTTCTTGAGCGTCGTAAGGTGCGACGCGGCGTCGGCGGCGAGGATACCGCTGACGATGGCGCCAGCGGCGGCCGCACCCGCGACGACGAATCCCGGCCAGAAGACGCGATGGTGCTCTTGCGGCCCCTCTGCGACGACGTTGGCGGG
>DATHQY010000278.1:0-2295 GCA_035482215.1 Polyangiaceae bacterium
CGGCTGGGAAAACAAGCACGACCTGACTCTCGCCGCCGGCGTCGACCGCACGGTGTACATGTTCTCGTTCCCGGGCGTCGATCCGCGAACCATCGCCGACTTTCAGGCGCAGTTCGTACCCGTCGCCGATACGCGCGTGGGTCCGTCGATCCAATACCACGCGTACACGAAGCGATACGTCCGCGTCATCGACTTCGAGACGCTCGCGCTCCAAGAAGACTTTCGGCTCGGTCACGACATCGTGCTCGCCGTGGCGCCGAGCTTTCGCGCGCTGGGTTCCTCGCGCGACGTCCTCAGCCTCCAAGCCGCCGCCCAATACACCTTCGCGTTGCGCGACGGGCTGCTGCGCCTCGCAATTTCCTCGGTGACGGAGCCGGATCTCGGGCGGCCGGATGCGCAGATCATGGACGCGTCGGTGACGCCCGCCGCGCACATGGCCACGCCCTCGATTCTCAAACTGGGACGCATCGTCGTCGACGGCACGCTCACCTATCGATGGCGCAACTATCTAAACGAGATCACTTATCTGGGGGGCGAGAGCCGCCTTCGCGGATATCCGACGAACTATTTCGCCGGCAAGGATTGGTTCGCCTACAACGTCGAGTTTCGCACGCGGCCCGTCGAAATACTGACTTGCGAGCTCGGAGGGGTCGCGTTCTACGACATCGGTGACGCGTTCAACGGCTTCGCGAATCTCGAACCCTTTCAGTCCGTCGGCTTCGGCTTCCGGGCGCTCTTTCCTCAGCTCGATCGTCTCGTGTTCCGCGGCGACATCGGCTTTCCGCTCAAACGCCAGGATCCGGCTACGGGCGAAACGTTCGCCCCGTACGGTTTCCTGGTATCGTTCGCCCAGGCGTTCGATGTTCCGACCGTGTCGCCGGCGCCGGTCCTCCCGACCGGGCAGTGAACGGCCGCGAGGCGGCAAGAGGCGTCGAACCGCTCGCGGCGGCGATTCCCGTGACGGGTTTGCGCACCGAGCCCAATCTCTGGCAAATGAAGCTGTAACCGACGAGACGGCACTCCTCTGCGCGGGCGGCAAGCGTCACGCTTGCGCAGCGCGCGGTGCCTTCGCTATGACCGGCAAAACGTTTCCATCATGCGCGCACCCGCGCGGAGGATTGACCATGAGCTCTAGGACACTGTTTTTCGTACCCGGCGGGCTCGCGCTCGCCTGCCTCGCCCTCGCTTGCGGCGGAGGGAGTGCAGGTTCGGCGGGAGCGTCCTCCCCGTCCGGTGGCGACAGCGCCTCCGCCGGAAAGCAATGTCCTCCGGAGTTCACGATCGACGACATGGAGGACCACCAGAAGAACCAGCTCATCGTGCAGTCCGGCCGCAACGGGTACTGGTACACGTTCCTCGACAAGCAGGGCACGACGATCTCGCCGCCCGCGGGGCACACGTTCATCATGTCACCCGGGGGCATCAACGGCTCCACTACGGCGGCGCACATGCTCGGCAAAGTGTCGGGAACCGGCGATCCGGTCTACGCGGGCATGGGCTTCAGCTTCACGAACCCGAAGGGCGCGTACGACGCGTCCGCGTACTCGGGCGTTTCGTTCTACGCGAAGGCCGGCCCCGGCTCGACGAAGAACGTCCGCCTCAAGATTCCCGACGTGAACACGGACCCGGACGGGAAGGTCTGCACCGAGTGCTTCAACGACTTCGGCGTCGACATCTCGCTCTCGGACGACTGGAAGCTCTACACGTACAAGTTCTCGGACCTGTCCCAGATGGAAGGTTGGGGATCGCCCGCGAAGCCCGCCATCGACAAGACGAAGCTCTACGGAATGCAGTGGCAGGTCAACAACCCCGGTCAAAGCTTCGACATCTGGGTCGACGACGTGAAGTTCACCGGCTGCCCCTGAATCAGTCTTCGCAAACGATCATCGCGCCGTACAGCTCGTCGTCGCTGGGGGGCTCGAACAAGCCCTCCATCGCGTCGAACATCGCCTCGGTCACCTCGAAGAGGCGGTTCTTGGGATCGGTCTTCAGGCGTGACAAGATGCGCGCCCGCCGTGTCTCCTGGCTGACGTCGAGGTAGTGGAGCTTGCTCTCGGCGGAAGTTTGCGCGATCCGCGTTCGAAAGTGATCGCGCTGCGCGAACGTCGAGAGGCCCCAATCGAAGACGATGTCGACGCTGCGCGCGATGAGCTGATCGGCGATCGTCCACATGTGCCGCTCGCAGCGGTCCATGCGCTCGACGGCCCACTCGAGCGTGCTCGGTGCCGGCCGGTCGGGGAGAAAGAGCGTCCCGATCCACTCGTCGATCGAAAAGCGAATTCCCTTGATTCGCTC
>DATHQY010000279.1:0-8910 GCA_035482215.1 Polyangiaceae bacterium
GCGGTGCGACGATGGCGGGAGAAGCCGCTGAGCGCTCAGCCTGCTTCGGCATCGGAGTGTCCGGCTGCTTCGGGGGCGGCGTCTCTAGAACGGGTTCCAAAATAGGAATTTCGACCGCGACGCTGGCGGCGTCCTCGTCGAGGTGTACGGACGTACGCCAGTCGACGCGTCCGGGCGCTTTCGCCCCGACAAGGTGCTCACCCTTGTCGATCGGAGTCGCGATTTCCCACGACGCCGGCTCCAGGACCACGCCGTCTCGATATACGACAAGACCGGGCACGCGCGCGGCGGGTCGAACCACAACGGCGAGGTGAGGAACGCGAGGCGTGAGGCTGTCGACGTGACGCTGGGCTGCGGCCACGCGATCTTCACGACGGTCGCGCTGCGCCAAGGCGAGCGCCGCGTTGAATTCCGACAGCGCCGTGGCGATGCGCCCTTGCAGCTCGTGACAGAGCGCGACGTTGAGCAGAGTTCCGCCGCCCGGATCGAGTCGCTGGCTTTCTTCGAGCTGGTCGCAGGCCTGCGCATAGAGGCCCGAGGTCATGAGCGTCCGGCCGTCTCTGAAGAGCTGCGCGGCGCGGGCACGGTCCGCTTCTGCCGTGTCGGCTCGCGCCGGGCCGGAGGAGAGGATGGGGAGCGCAATTATGCCAATCGCAGCGGCAAGCTGCGTGATTCGCGGCGCCGTCACGCCGGGCATGTTGGGCTCCACGCTTCGGACTGTCAATAGCGGCTCGCGTTCGCGTAACGCCTGAACGAAGGGCGTGCGGCGCTCCTGTATTCAGGCTCGACGCGTAAGCACTCACGCCGCCACGACCTGGTCGCCGCTCGTGCCGGTTTGTCGGCATTCGCCCTTGGAGTAGTTCGCGTCCCAGTCCGCCGCGGCATATCCGGGAGCGTTATGGTCAGCAAAGACTTGGACGTTGCCGAGCTGGAGGTATGGCCGCCGAGCTCAGAGAGCAGCGCAACGCGGCGGCACGAGCGCCGGCCGTCCAGAAGCGCAGCCTCCGGAGGGCTGGTGGACGCTTACGAGATGAGCGCGGTCACCACACAAGACTCGAAGACGCGCAGCGAGCGTGTCGGGCGACTCGAGCAAGCTGTAGGTGTGCGCCTGCTCGATCGCCCCACGCCAGGGTCTAATATTCAGAAACAGCGTCAGAGCTGCGATGGGCCGTAGACGAATGCGAAGCCCCAGAAATCGTTTTGGGGCCAGATACTCGTGCCTTGGTTCACGCAGCCGTAGACGTTGTTGGCGAAAGCCGCGGGGGCCTGAGGCAGCGCGCCGAACGACGCACTCGAGGTGCCGACCGCGTCGACCGTACCGTCGACCGAGATCGACAGCGAGCCGGACGAGCGTTGAATCAAGATGGTGTGCCAGTTGCCGTCGGCCACCATAGTGTTGCTTTGCAGCATCGTATAGTGCGTCTGGAGCGTTGCGTCGTCGGTTTCGACCGCCACGTGACCGTTGATGAGGCGGACGTCCCAGAAGTCGCCGTAGGTGCACATGTTACGCTGGCCAATCATTCCGTAGGCGCCGCTGCTCTGGTCGGTCTGGAATTGGAAGCCGATCTCGAAATCGCCCGTCCCGATGTTCGAGAGGTCGCTCACCACCGGGGTATTCCAGGTCAGGTTCCCGAAATCTCCCGCGGGCGGGTTCGCGCCCGTCATGGAGATATTCACGGAATACGGTATGCCGCTGCCCCAATCCGCGAGAAATTCGACCGACGGATCGTTCCAACTGTTCACATGGTAGCCCGTCGAGCTATTGCCCTGCGTGACGATGGCATCGGTAGACAACGTAAACTCGTTGAAATTGGGCCAGGCATCCGGATAGCCAAATCCGGAAATCTCGTCCGTATCGATCTCGACGACGAAGTCGGCTTGCCCACCATGAAGCGTCGTCGGCGCGATGTCCTCCGAAACGCAATTGGGATCGTTGGCCTTCGTGCAGAGCCACGCAACGTTCTGGGTGAGGTCCGTGATCGCCGAACACGCGTGTCCACCCCCCGAGTCGATGTTGCCGTTGGCATCGCAATACCATACCTGCTCCCAGATATCGTCATTGGGCGCAGGCGTAAAATTTACGCCTTGCGTATTGCCGCCGCCCCCAGAGCAGAGGAAGCATTGACGGGCGATGGAGTCCTGGGCTCCAGGCGCATCAGGGACCCAAACGATCGCCTGAAACACGTTGTCGAGTCCTGCCCATATCGAGATCTCTGTATTGCCGCCGGTGGAGGGCGTCACGGGAGGTACGTAGAACGCCGTGCCGGCATAGGCGTAAGCTTGCTGGATGGACGGGTCGTAGGAGCCCTGGAGCAGTGCTCCGGTCCACGGCTGTGCGAACCCCTTGTACGACGTCGGACCGATCGGAACGGCGTCCTTCTTCTCGAAGGGCACCTCTCCTTCGGCGATTGGCCCATCCGGAGCCGCCGTGCGCAGCTTGTACATGGGAGTCGTCGTGGTCCGGAGCCAGCGCGCATAGTCCGCAGGGGCCGACGCCGGATCCGGCCTGATGCTGAATCCCTTGTCCAAGAGCTCATTCTGTGTGAACGACAGTGGGTCGCCGACGAGCGGAGGGCGGAGCGCCAACGTCGTGCGGGAGCCATCGAACGGGCGCGGCGCAAAGGTCGCCTCGGCCTGGAGATCCACGGAGTATGTCGTGGTATTTCCGTCGTGCCGGGTGCAGTCCAGCGTGAGCCTAGTGTAACCTCCGGGGAAACGCCCGCGCGGAGCCTTGAATCGCGCCACGCTGTCTTCGTCCACGCGAAGGCGGACCGCCAATTTGTTGTCCGTCACGCCCTCGGGATGAAGCACGCACGTTCCGCCCCCGGGAACGACGACCGAGGCCAGTGCGTACTGCTCGGGGGCTGGTTGGCCTTTTGGCGTGGTGCGATGGGCTTCGGTCTTCGCCAAAACATTCGGGCGGGTTATCGCTGCAGGCGAACCATCCCTGGATCCAGCCACCACGACGACAGCGGATAGGGTCACGAAAGCGGCACAAACATTCGATGCTCGCATGGAGGTCTCCTAGAAGAGCGGCCATCGGCCATGGATGGGCGCCTCGCACCGAGCCTGAGCAGTTTTCATTCCCGGCTTTTCTTGCCTCGAACGGATTTACTCATCACGATTTTGCCCAGTGGGTCTTCGTTTCTCGCGTTACGACGCGAGCGACGGGCGCCGTCACGCGACGACGTTCGTCGTCGCGTGCGCGTCTTTCACGAAAGGAGAGCGTGCGATCGAATCGCTGCCGACCGGGGCCATACGGAAGCACCCGGGCGCCGAGGTCGCTCGAATCGGTTCGATGTCGAACAAGCGCAACTCGATCGCTAGCCGCTGGGCGAGGCGGACTGCGAGATGAGCCTGCTTCGCGCTTGGCGCAGGAGGGGACACCGCGCTTGGCGCCTGACGCCGCCGTGATCGCCGGCTACTTGAGGAGCCGCTCGATCCGATACGCTCGAATGGGTCGGTCGCGATCGGCCTGGTAGCCGGTTACTCTTCCTCTGGCGCGGTTGCGCGCCAGCCCGCTCCCGACGGACGACCCGGCCGCCGCGCGCGGCGGCGACGAGCTGCGGCGGCGCCCATCGGGCCGTTGAGTCGAAGACACGAACGCGTTCGAAAACACAGGCGGCGTTGCGGAGGTTCGCGCGTGCGTTGAGCCGTTGCTCACCACACTTCGATTTGCGGCGCGATCCGGCCCCGCGGGGAGGACCACGCACTTGCTCGGCGTGGGGTCCTCGTCTTCCGCTCCGTTGCCACTGGGCGAACAACCGTCAACCTTGCTTTCCTTGGGGTAAGCCGCCCTTCTGTGGCCCCGGCAATGGCCCGGCGCGCCCTCCACGACACATGTCCGCCGATCCCCGCGACCCCCTGACCCACCACCTTGAAACCCCACGCGCGGCGTGCGAAATCCACGGCCCCACGTGCACCTGCCCCGGCTGAGCCCCGACGCGACGCTCGATCCCAAAGTGGCCGCCTTCGTCGCCGCCCTCACGGAAGGCGGTTTCCGCGGCGACCTCGGGACCGACTACGCGACACGCCTTTCCGCCGCGGTCGACAACTCTATTTATCAGGTGCTGCCCGCCGCCGTCGTCTTCCCGCGGGGCACCGACGACGTCGCCCTCGCGATGAAGCTCATCGACGATCCGCGCTTTCACGCCGTCGCGCTCACGGCGCGCGGCGGGGGCACGGGCACGAACGGCCAGGCGCTGACGACGGGCGTCGTCATGGACCTGTCGCGCCACATGGCGGCCATCGGCGCGCTCGACCTCGAGGGCGGGTCGGTGAGCGTCCAGCCCGGAGTCGTCCTCGACGACCTCAACGCCTTCCTGAAGCCCCACGGCGTGTACTTCGCCGCCAACCTATCGCCGTCCAACCGCGCGACGCTCGGCGGTATGGTGTCGACCGACGCGAGCGGCGAAGGATCCCGCGTCCACGGCAAGACGAGCGACCACGTCCTCGACCTCACCGTCGTCCTTCGTGGCGGCGTCGTGCACCGCACGTCGCGCGTCACGGGCGCGGCGCTCGACGCGGCGTGCAAGACGCCCGGCATCGTGGGCGAGGCGCACCGGCTGGCGCGCCGGATCGCAACGTCGAAGCGCGACGTCATCGCCAGCACGTTCCCCAAGCTGCGCCGCCACATGACGGGCTACAACCTCGCGCACATGGCGGCGCCCGACGGGTCGATGGTCGACCTCGCGCAGCTCGTGACCGGGAGCGAGGGGTCGCTCGGCATCATCGTCGAGGCACGCCTGCGCCTGACGCACTTCGAGCGCCACCGCGTCCTCTTCGCGCTGCACTACCCGAGCTTCGATGCGGCGCTGGCGAGCTCCGAGTGGCTCGTCGCCACGGACCCGGGATCCGTCGAGACGATCGACGAGACCGTGCTCGATCTGGCGAAGAAGGACGTCATCTACGATTCGGTCAAAGCCTTCATCTTCGACGGCACCGCCACGACCCGCGCGATCAACCTCGTCGAGTACAGCGGCGACGACGAGGCCCGCGTGCGTGCGAAGGCCGAGCATTTGCTCGCCGAGATCGACCGGCGCAAGGGCAGCGCGGCGGCACCGCACGGCCACGCGCTGACCTGGAAGCCGAACGAGCGCGAGAGCCTGTGGAACCTGCGCAAGAAGGGCGTGGGCCTCTTGGGCAACGCGCCCGGCGCGCGCAAGCCCGTGCCGTTCGTCGAAGACACCGTCGTGCCGCCCGAGCACCTGCAGGCGTACGTGCGCGAGTTCCGCGCCGTGCTCGATGCCGAGGGCCTGCGCTACGGCATGTTCGGGCACGTCGACGTCGGGTGCCTGCACGTGCGTCCGCTGCTCGATCTCAAGGATCCGGAGGACGAAGCGAAGATCCGGCGCATCACCGACAAGGTCGCCGCGATCGTCACGCGGCACGGCGGCCTGCTCTGGGGCGAGCACGGCAAGGGCTTCCGCTCCGAGCTCGTGCCGCACCACTTCGGTCCGGTCCTCTACCCCGAACTCCAACGGATCAAGGCCGTCTTCGATCCGCGTAACCAGCTGAACCCGGGCAAAGTCGCCACGCCCGCCGGTGGACGCCATCTCCTCGTGACGGTCGACGGCCCGACGCGCGGCGCTCGCGACCGCCAGATCGACCCCGCCGATCGCGACACGATGGCGCCGGTCCTCAACTGCAACGGCAACGGGCAGTGCTTCGACACCAGCACCGACAACGTGATGTGCCCGTCGTCCAAGATCACGCGCGACCGCATCCATTCGCCCAAGGGGCGCGCGACGCTGATGCGGGAGTGGCTGCGCATCCTCGCGGGCAACGGGATCGTGGCGACGACGGCGCTGCGCGAAGGCGAGCGGCTGCCGTGGGTCGAGCGCGTGTGGCAACGGCTCGCCTATGGCGACCGCTCGGTCGATTTCTCGCATCAGGTCTACGACGCGATGTCGGGCTGCCTCGCGTGCAAGGCGTGCGCGACCCAGTGCCCGATCCGCGTCGACGTCCCCGACTTTCGCGCGCAGTTCCTCGAACTCTACCACCGGCGCTACGCCCGTCCGATTGGCGACTACTTCACGGCGATCCTCGAACGGCTCCTGCCGCTCATGGTGATCGTCCCGCGCCTCATGAACGCGCTGATGGGCAGCGCGATCGGCCGGTGGTTCACCGAGCGATTCGTGGGGATCGCCGACGCGCCCCGCCTCGACGCGAAGTCCGCCACGAAGCGCCTCGCCCAGCGGGGCGTGCCGGTCTCGTCGCTCGCGGACCTCGCGAAGCTCCCGCCCGATGCACGCACACGCGCGGTCGTCGTGCTGCAGGACGCGTTCACCACGTTCTACGAGCCGCGCGTGCTCGAGGCGGCGTGCTTGCTCCTTCGGAAGCTGGGTTTCTCGCCGCACGTCCTGCCGTACTTCGAAAACGGCAAGGCCCTTCACATCAAGGGATTCCTCGGTCCCTTCGGGAAGGTCGTCCGCCGCAACGCCGACCTGCTCCGCCGCGTCGGCGCGCTCGGCTTTCCGATGCTCGGGATCGAGCCGGCCGTCGTCCTCACGTACCGCGACGAGTATCCGAAGGAGCTCGGCGGCGATCCGGGCTTCAAGGTGAGCCTCCTGCAAGAGTGGCTCGCCGAACAAACGCTCGACGTGAAGGCCCCCGCGGGGGCGCGCGACGCCACCAAGTACCGCCTGCTCTCGCACTGCACAGAACAGGCGCTCGTCACCAAGGCCCCTGCGCTGTGGGGCAAGGTCTTCGCTGCGCTCGGCGTCCCCCTCGAGGTCGTGAAGGCCGGCTGCTGCGGGATGTGCGGCGTCTATGGCCACGAGGTAAGCCACAAGGCCGATTCACTGGGGATCTTCGACCTGTCGTGGCGCAAGAAGCTCGACGCCCTGCCATCAGGCGAGGGCGAGGGCGTCGGCGAGGGCGGGCGCGACCACGTCCTGGCGACCGGGCACTCGTGCCGCTCCCAGGTCGAGCGGACGCTGGGATATACGCCGCGGCACCCCGTCGAGGCGCTGCTCGAGGCGATTGGGGAGTAGGCGCGACCGCGAATAGACGGAAGAGAGGCGAACAGGCTGCTCCGCCGGGCACGGAAAGACCGACCCAGTGAGCCCGATTGTCCACCTCGGGGAGCGATTTAGTTCTGGCTCAGACTCACGTTCGCCAGGCATATCGACTGCGCCACGGACGACGTGAACATGAACGAGATTTCCGCGGACGCGTCGTCCGTCGTTCCTAGAGTGAACGTCAGAGTCTCCACCTCCAGCGCATTGGTGGCGGGATCCGCGGCCTGGACCAACGGGGTGTTGTTCATTCCCTTGTCCCTCACCTTCGCGGTAACGGTCACCCCGGTCGCCGTCGTCGTCTGGACCGAATAAGAAAACGTGTACGATTGCCCGGCCGCGAGCGCTGCGCCGAATGCGTCATCGCCCTCCGGCCATCCGACAGTGACCTGTTCGTTCGCGGTGACGGCGACGCACAATTGTCCCCCGACGACGCTCAGAGTTCCGGTGCCATCTGTCACGCCCCATGACGTCGTTCCCTCTGCAAAGTCTCCGTTCGTGATCAGGTTCGGATGCGCGTCGGTCGCGTCGCTGAGAGCTGTGCCCCCGCTTCCACTATCCATCGGGGCTCGGCCACCGCTATCCACGCCGGTTCCCCCAGCATCGGCGCCCTCGGTTCCGCTATCCATCGGAGCTCGGCCGCCGCTATCCACGCCGGTTCCGCCGGCATCTGTGCCGCCACTTCGAACGCTCGCGTCCATTCCGGCGCTGGTTCCACTGTCCGCGCGGCCCTGGGCTCCATTTCCGCTGTCGATAGCGCCGACGGCGCCGCCTTCCCTGCCGGCATCCTCCTCGTCGACCGCCCCGTCGGAATCCGGAATGTAGTCCCCCCCGTAGAAGTTGGAGGCGTACCCATTGCCGCCGTCCTGTCCGACGCAGCTCAGGATCCACCCGTAGAGGATCGAGAGGTCGGCGGAGGTCGGACGAGGAATCGACGCGTCCGGCGGAAGCCCCCCCACGGTCGGATTGAGCGGCGGCATTCCGGTCTGCGACCCTTGAATGCCGTGGAGAACTTGCTGATAGATGAACGAATCCAACGGATCGCCGGGAATGAGCATGGGCACGCCGGTGCTCGATTTGCTTACCAGCAACGTCTGGTCATCGAGAATGTACGTGATCCCGGCGGCGCCGGTCCCCGCGGGACCGTGGCATGCGGCGCAGGACTCCGCGCGAATCGCCATGGACTCGGCTTCGATCTGGGCGCACGGATCGTCTGCCAATCCCCCGTCGGGAAGCGTGACAGGCGGAGTCGCGAGCTCCGGAGGAATGCCGTTGTCGGTGAGGGCGCACGAGGGAGCTCCACATAGCTCGTAGCAAAGCGCGCTGTTGGGCGGGCATTGCTGCGCCAAGCTTGCGTCGAAAAAAGCGAACGGAAGGCCCGCCTCGTCGAGCGGAAGACCACTGTTCGCATTCGCGACGGTTCCGGCGTCGCTCGCGCGGTCTTCCTCCAACGGTCCTCCTCCTCCGCTCGTGACGTTGGAGTCGAGAGGCTGGAAAAGGCATCCCGTCGCGGCCAAAGGCGCGGCGACGAGCCACGTATGGAGGGACCTGAAACGCATGGGTTCCTGCTGACGTTCCCCGAGCAAAGGGAAATGGCTAAAAGGTCCCGGATACGGATGCGACGGCTCCGGACGGGGTCGGGCGCACACCTATCATCGTCGTCGTCTGGGTGGGCTGCGAGGTCTCGGTGTGCGAGAACGCGAAGAACAGCGTGGTGATCGCCAGGGCCGCGGCGCCGGCGCCGAACGCGCCGTCTGCCACGAGATACATCGTTTGAATGTGACTGATGCTCGCCTGGCTGCAATGCGGACTGCACGTAGTTTGGAGCGCCGTGTTGTCCTGTCTTCCCCAATAGGTCGCGAGAGCACCCGTCGCGATCCCGGCTAGACCT
>DATHQY010000280.1:0-6331 GCA_035482215.1 Polyangiaceae bacterium
CGTCGCCGAATCGCCCTCATCGGGATTCGCGTCAGGAATACTCCCCCCGCGGATCCCTTCTCCCGCGTCGGCGCCCGAATCTCCAGGCGCGCTTCGACCATTGGAACCTTCTGCAGCCCCGCAAGCGCCCGACGCGAAAGACAGTCCTACGACGACGATGGTGTGAAAGAGCTTTGACTCTCCCGGAGCCGACCCCATTCGCCTCCCATGGGCCGTGCCGGGGAAACACGTCGTCTCAACCGAGTCCCGCTTCGGGGGTAGTCGCCCGGGAACTCCTGTATCGATGCAGCGCGCGAAAGGCATGGGCGCACCGGCGCCCCGCGTGGGCGTGCGGTATAACGCGTCGAGCTTCGGGGAGGGTCCCATGCGTGCCAAGAAATCTCGCAAGTCGGCATTCGTGCCGCGCGTACTCGTTCGTACCGCCATCGTCGGCGTCACTCCGGCCTGCGCGGTCGCCCGCGGCAATGCGAGCGAGCCTTCGATGCCCGTCGCCGACGCCGGTCACGACGCCGGCTTTATCGGGGTGGCCGCAGTCGCATACAGAGCCTTCGACAGCGGCGCGTCGGACGGGGAATCCGGCGGGGAACCGGCCGACGCGAAACCCGACGTGTTTCGGGGTCCCGTTCCACTCGCCATCAGGGCCTACGAGGTCGACCCGTCCGAAAAAGGCACCTAAGGAGGCGCGCATGCCTATGTCCGAGTGCATTCGAGTCAGCCGCGTATTGACCGAGACGCCACTCGCACGGCAACACGATCGGGCCGTCAGCGGTCGGACGACGCGACAGGTGATCGACGTCCCTTGGTCCGAATTCGATCGTTCGAAATATCCGGAGCCCGCGCTGGCGCTGGCCACGAAAGCACAGACCATGCTGGCCACGGGTGAGTACGAGGCCGTCGATCTCTTTTCGCGCATTTCAGCGGGCCTCGTCGCGACGGGGGCGCCCATCGATCTGGTGACCGCGGCGACCCGGGCCGCGACCGACGAGATTCGTCATTGTGATTACGCATTTCGAATGGCGGCTCTTTCCTTCGCGCCGTCCATGACGGGCGCTTCGCCCCCGTATCGTCGAGCGAGCGCGGTGATCTCGTCGCCCACGTTTCTTATGGGCTGCGGCCCCGGCTGCTCAACCCGGAGAATGCCGCCGGGGCGATCGAGGTCGGCACGCACGGCGTCGCGCTCGTTCGCGACGGCCACCCCGCCGTAGTCATCCTTCCGCAGGCAGGGAGGACTCTACGCGTTCGAGACCGTCGACATCGTCGTGCGCTGCGGACCCCGCGAGCCTGCGGCCGCCGAAAGTGCCGATGCCGCGCGCTCGATCCGGAGTTCGCTCGCGGCGCCTTCGTGGCGTCCCCCATCATCGATATCCTGCGCGGGGACGTGACGGGACATGCCCTGTTGGCCATTCTCGGAGAAGGCTCCCCGCGCCGCCGGTTGCGCCGCCGCCGCCAATGGCGTCGCCGGCCAGTTCGCTGTTGCATATTCTGGGAGTGCTCCTCGGCAAACCGATGGACCCTGATGCGACGTGCAGCCGACCGGGCCTTGGGCGTCGCGTCTCACCGCTGTCGCCCCGCTCGGCGCGTGGAAACGGCTAGCGCGTGGCGTGCCACGACGGCATCGCGGCGCTGAATTCGGTCGAGCCGTTCATCCAGCAATGGCAGTTCGATGTCTACTTCGCAAAGGAGGACGCCAGGGCGACGCCGAAGTCGGGCCTCCTCGAACTCGTAGGCGTGAGGCTCGACGCGCTGATCCCGAAGCTCGAGGGCCGCGAATATCTCGAAGACCGATTCACCGCCGCGGACATCTTGATGGGTTCGGTGATGCGGATGCTCTTCGACACGGAGTTCATCACGTCACGCCCGGTCCTTCTCGAATACCGAAAGCGCTGCGAGGCGCGGCCGGCGTTCGAGAAGGCTCTCGCGGACCACATGGCCTCGTTCGACGACAGCCTCGGCCCGAAGGAGATGCCCAAGTCGAGCTGAGCGCACGAAAGCCGTCACGCGTCGAGGATCACTTCGAAGCCACCCTTCGATGAGGCGTCCGTCATCACCGAGTCACGTCGAAGGGCATCGGATTCGACTGCGTACGCGGGTGCGAGCCCCGGGTAGCGCCGTGAGACGTCCTCTTGTAAGGCCGTAAGGATGACGCAGACGACCGTGGCGAGCGGAGAACGCACCCCGAGGGCTGCGTTTTCGCCCCAGGAAGGCCGGCAGGCCAAGCGGCTCGTCGTCGTCATCGTCCTCGTGTCCGCGTTCTTCGTCGTGGAGCTCGTGGGGGCGCTGCTTGCCGAGAGCGTCGTTTTGCAGGCCGACGCACTGCACCTCCTGATGGACGTGTTCGCGCTCGCGATGAGCCTCTTCGCGATGCGCATCGCCATACAGAAGCCGACGCCGCGCTTCACGTACGGTCTGCGCCGCGCGGAACCGGTCGCCGCGATCTTCAGCGCCACCCTCGTTCTCGTGACGACCGCCTTCATCGTCCTGGAGGGGGTCGAAGCGCTCGGAGCCCGTACGCCGCCGAAGGCGGGGATCATGCTCATCGTGGCGGCCCTCGCCATCGTCGTTCACGGCATCTCCGCGTGGCTCCTCCACGACGTCGTTGGCCACAAGTACGGCCACGATCGTGCGCAGGGGCACGGCCACGATCATGCCCATGGCCACGCCCCCGGGGCCGACGACCACGCGCACGTCGACCACGACCCCGATCACGAGGGTCACGACCACGACCCCGGCGAGGCGTGCGCCGATCCACCCTCGACGCCCCGCAAGGCGCACGGACACGCGCTGAACCTGCGCGGCGCGTGGCTGCATCTGGCCGCAGACGCCCTGGGGGCCGTCGCGGCGCTCGTCGCGGCGCTCGTCATCCGGTTCGGCGGGCCCGCAGCGGCCGACCCGATCGCGAGCTTCGCCGTCGCCGCGATTCTCATCGTGGGCGCGCTGGCCCTGCTGCGCGATGCGTCGCTCGTTCTCCTCGAAGCGTCGCCGACGCACCTGCCGGTCGCGCTCGTTCGCCAGATCATCGTCGGATTTCCAGGGGTTAGTTCAGTCCATGCGCTCCACGTCTGGACGCTCGGCGCCGGGCACGACGCGCTGACCGTGCACGTCGGCACGCGCTCGGCCGACCCGACGTTCGGGCAGCGCCTCTCGGACCGGCTCCGGACGCAGCTCGGGGCCGAATACGTCACCGTGCAAGTCGAAGTCGTGCTGGACGGCCCTGGTCTCGCGAATCCCGCGAACGGGACTCGCGCGACGAACTGACCTGCGACTTGACCCGGATCTCTCCTTTGAGTACGCCCCCTCCGCGATGCGTACGTATGCCCGTCTCCTCATTTCCGCCGCTTTGACGGCGCTGGTCTCGCTTTTTGCCAACACCGCGTCCGCGCAGATGAAGGTCGGCGTCGTCGACGTTCAGCGCGCGGTCATGCAGACGGAGGAGGGGCTACGCGCGCAAGCGACGTTGAAAAAGCTCTTCGACAGCAAGCAACAGGAGTTGAACAAGCGCCAGGTCGACATGCAGAAGCAGAAGGAGGACATCGACAAGCAAGCGAAAGTCCTCTCGCAGACCGCTCTGCAGAAGAAGGTCGACGACTGGCAGAAGCAGATGGTCGAGCTGCAGACGACGTTCGTCGAATACAACAAAGAGCTCGAAAAGAAGCAAAAGGAGCTCACCGACCCGATCTTCGAGCGCGTGCTCGGCGCCATCAAGCGCCTCGCCGGGACGGACAGCTACGATCTCATCGTCGACCGGGCGACCGTCGCCTTTTCGCGCAGTGACCTCGATCTCACGGACCGGGTGATTCAGCTCGCGAACGGCTCGAGCGGCGGCCCTGCCTCGCCGCCTGGAGCGGGTGCGGGGACGGGCCCGGCCGCGCAGGGCCCGAGGGCGCCCGCGCCGGCTCCTGCCCCCAGGCCGTGACCTGGGACGGAGTTTTCCGTCTCGCAGCCGACCCACTCGAGCGGCTCGCCCAGCGCCACGGTGGTTTCGTCTGGACGGGGGCTCGCCAGGCGCCGCGCGCGTTGGCATCCGTCGACACTGCGGGCCTCGGGGACCTCGCGCCGGTCTTTTCGCGGCGGTCTCTTTCCTCGGCGCGCGAAGCCGCGGGGCGCGGGGCGGACTTTCTCGTCGCCGAGTCCCTCGTGCGTGCGATGCCGTGGGCCCACGGCGTCTGGGGTCATCCCCATCCCGTGTGGGCGCTCGCCTCGGTCCTCGACGATGTGAAAGTGCCCGACGCGCCGCCCGTCGTCGGGCAGGGGGCTCGCATCGATCCGCGCGCGGTGCTCGGGCCGCGCGTCGTTCTCGGCGAGCGCGTCGTCGTCGGCGCCGGAGCGGTCATCGGCCATCCCGGATTCGGCTGGGCGGACGGGCCGAACGGCGCGATCCGCGCGGTCCCGCAGCTCGCGGGCGTCGTCATCGAAGACGACGTGTCGATAGGCCCGCTGTGCACGGTCGACGCGGGAACGCTGCAGCCGACGCGCCTGCGGCGCGGCGTGAAGCTCGACGCGCACGTGCACGTCGGCCACAACACGGATATCGGCGAGCGGACGCTGGTCGCGGCGCAATGCGGCTTTGCGGGATCGGTGCGCATAGGGCGCGGTGTCCTCGTGGGCGGGCAGGTGGGCATCTCGGACCACGTCGTCGTCGGCGACGGCGCCCGCATCGCCGCGAAGAGCGGCGTCATCGGGGATGTACCGCCCGGGATCACCGTGGCAGGATACCCCGCAGTGCGCCGCGTTCGGTGGCTGCGGGCGCTCGCGAAGCTTTATGGCCGCCATGAGCTTGGGTGAAGGGGGCTCGGTGAGAACCGTGAAAAGCGCGGGCACGATCGAGATCGATCGGATCCTCCAGATCCTGCCGCACCGCTGGCCGTTCGTGCTCATCGATCGCGTGACCGAGGTCGTGCCCGGCGAACGCATCGCGGGGCACAAGTGCGTGAGCATGGGCGAGCTCTGGTTTCAGGGCCATTTTCCTCAGCGCCCGATCATGCCCGGCGTACTCATTCTGGAGGCCCTCGCGCAGATCGGCGGCATCCTCGCGTACGCGACGGAGCCGTTCGATGCGACGCAGTCGCTCATGTACTTTCTCGGCATCGACAAGGCGAAGTTCCGCCGGGCCGTCACGCCGGGCGATCGACTCGACCTCGACGTGTCCATCGTTCATCACCGCACGAACGTGTGGAAGTTCCATGGCGAGGCGTCCGTCAACGGCGCGCTCTCGGCCAGCGCCGAGCTTCTGGCGAGCGTCGTCGACCGCGAGCGGTGAGGTGGCCTCCGTCCACCCCACGGCGATCCTCGATCCGCGCGCCGAGGTCGCGAGCGACGCGGTCGTCGGCCCGTATGCGATCATCGAAGCCGGCGTCGTCCTCGGCCCGTCTTGCGTCGTCCACGCGCACGCCGTGCTGCGCGGCCCCACGGCGCTCGGAGCGCGCAACGTCGTGCATCCGTTCGCGGTCGTCGGCGGGCTCGCGCAAGCGAAGCGCCACGAAGGCGGCCCCGGGCGCCTCGTCGTGGGGGACGGCAACGTCTTTCGCGAGCACGTGACGGTGCACGGCGGCACGGGAGACACGGCCACGCGCATCGGCGCGGACAATCTCTTCATGGTGGGCGCTCACGTCGCGCACGACGCGACGATCGGGTCGCACTGCGTGTTCTCGAATGCGGTCCAGCTCGCGGGGCACGTGACGGTGGCCGATTGGGTCACGTTCGGAGGGCAGAGCGGCGTGGCGCAGCACGTGCGCGTCGGCGAGAGCGCGTTCGTCGCGGCGGCGTCGGCGTGCGAGCGGGATGTGCCGCCGTTCGTGGTCGTGCAGGGCGATCGCGCACGGGTGCGCGCCGTGAATGTGGTGGGCCTCCGGCGGCGCGGAGTGGCGGAGACCAGCATCCGTGCGCTCGAGCATGCGGTGCGCAAGTTATGGCTGACGCACACGACGCGTGCCGAAGCGCTGCAATCGCTTGCGCTCGCGGAGGATCCGTTCGTCCGCGCCCTCGTTGCATCGTTGTCGCACGAAGCGTGATCGTGCGCGCGCGTGCGCGCGCTCACACTCGCGTCGAGGCCGCACTGTGAGAATCCGGTTCGAGCGCAATTCGCAATCGAATGAAGCGCTGCCGTTGATTCCCTGTTGCGCCTGCTGATCCCGAATTGATAAGGGAGAGCCCCCAAATCGAATCGAGGGGGGTAATCCGACGGAGGTTCGCTTCCGTCTTCCATCCCTCAATCAAGCGCGCGTGGATAGGGGACCGCCTGCGCTCGGAGAGGGCTCGCGTTGCGAGCTCGGAGGAGAGCTCCGTCGCGGGCTCGAGTGAAGGAGAGTGTCCATGAATCGTAGTTACGGAACCA
>DATHQY010000281.1:0-2878 GCA_035482215.1 Polyangiaceae bacterium
CTCGAGCGAATGAAGCAGTCGGATCTCGCTCGGATGATGCGTGTGAACAACATCCGCGTCGTCGATCGGGCCACGGAGCCGCATAGTCCCGTTCGACCGCGCGTCTTCGTTAACCTTTCCGTCGGGCTTTTTTTGGGCCTCGCTTTCGGCATCGCCGCGGCATGGATTCGCGAGCAGCTCGATAGCTCGCTCAAAACGCCCGACGAAGTCGAGGGGCTGCTCGGCGTCACGTTCCTGGGCCTTCTCCCGGAGGTGGACGAACATCACGAAGTGCGCGGGCGCGCCGGTGCGCGTCGCCGGCGCCGCATGCCGAAGCCCGAACGCGAGGAACCGCTCGAACTCGTGGTGCACCAGCGACCCCTCAGCGGCATCGCCGAAGCCGCCCGTACGCTTCGCACCAACCTGCTTTTCATGAGCCCGGATCGACCGTTCCGGAAGCTTCTCGTCACGAGCGCGGCGCCTTCCGAAGGCAAGACGACTGTCGCGTGCAGCATCGCGATCGCCATGGCGCAAGGCGGCCAGCGCGTGTGCATCGTCGACTGCGACTTGCGCCGCCCCCGTATCCATCGCATTTTCGACCGAGTCGGGGACCCTGGCTTGACCAACGTTCTCGTCGGAGAAGCGACCCTCGACGACGTCGCGAAGCCGACCCGCGTCGAGAACCTATGGGCGGTTCCCGCCGGGCTGACGCCCCCGAATCCGGCGGACATTCTTCATTCGGAGCGGTTCGGCCGCTTCATCGAGGAGCTCGCCGCGCGTTTCGATCGAGTCATCGTCGACAGTCCTCCGATCGTCGCCGTGACAGACTCGGCGATCGTCTCGCGCGTCATGGACGGGACGGTGTTCGTGGTCCGCGCGTTCAAAACGAGCAAACATCTGAGCGGGCAAGGCTTACGCGCGCTGCGCGACGTCGGTTCCCGTGTCATCGGCGTGGTCTTGAATGCCGTGAATCTCAATCGGCAGGAATATTCGTATTACTATCACTACAACTATTACGGTCGTCATGGGTATTCGACCACTCCGAGCGAGCCCGAGGCCGACACGCAGACCGCCGCGCCGCCCAACTGACTCGACGGCCGGAACCGCCGACTCGTCGGAATTCTGGCGCGGCGCCAACCTTTGCGTGTAGGATATTCCTGGAGCGATGCGTGCGCTCGTCCTGACGACAGACGCTTTCGGCGGTCACGGTGGTATTGCGAAATACAACCGTGATTTGCTGACGGCCATCTGCCTGCACCGCGACGTTCACGAGGTCGTCGTCATTCCGCGCGATGTCGCTCACGCTCTCGAGCCGCTTCCGGCGAAGCTGACGTTCGTCACCGAGGGGCTGGGCAGCAAGGTGCGCTTTCTCGCCGTCACGGCGAAGCGAATGGCCATGGCAGAGCCGTTCGACCTCGTGTTGTGCGGCCACATCAACTTGCTCGCCGCGGCCCTCGCGGTCGCATGGCGCTATCGAGCGCCCCTTGTTCTCTGGGTATACGGAATCGACGTCTGGAACCGGCCTTCGAGCCGCATCGCCGCATGGGCTTGTGCGCACGTCGATGGGTACGGATCGATCAGCCGGGTCACGGCGGACCGCTTTCGGTCATGGGCCTCACTCGACGGCAAGCAAGAGTGGATCGTACCGAATGCCATCGAGCTCGATCGATTTACGCCGGGTCCGAAGAACGGCGCCCTGCTCGATCGCTACGGCGTGCGAGGAAAGACGCTGATCGCCACGCTCGCGCGCCTCGTCGCGGCCGAACGTATGAAGGGGGTCGACGAAGTCCTCGAGGCACTCCCTCGTCTGCTTCGTGCGCGGCCGGACCTCGCGTATCTCGTCATGGGAGACGGCTCCGACAGGGGGCGACTCGAGCAGAAGGCGTCCGCGCTCGGGATCGCCGACAAGGTCATTTTCACCGGGCGCATTCCCGAGCACGAGAAGGCGGACCACTATCGCCTCGCCGACGTTTACGCGATGCCGAGTCGCGGCGAAGGTTTCGGCTTCGTGTTTCTCGAAGCGATGGCCTGTGGCGTCCCCGTGGTCGCGAGCTCGAGCGACGGCGGGCGCGAAGCGGTGCGCGACGGCGCGCTCGGCAGTCTCGTCGACCCGGCGAGCCAGGACGACGTCGTGCGTGGCATCGAGGAGGCGCTGCGCAAGCCGCGTGGAGTGGTGCCCGTGGGGCTCGACTACTTCGCATTCGAAAATTTCACGTCGCGCGTCCACGCCGTCGTGGATGAGATCAGACGGCTCTGACTGCGTCGCGTAGCCCGTCGGCAAGCGCCCATCGCGGGCACCACCCGAGACTACGAAGGCGCGTGTCGTCGCCGGCCAGGAACATGGTCTCTCCCGGGCGGTGCGCCAGCACGCCGAAACGAAGCAGATCAGGTCGGCCGGCGGCATCCGCCACGAGTTCGACGACACTCCGCAGGCTCACCGGCTCGCCCGAGCACACGTTGACCACCCCGTTTGCGTCGCTCTCCGCGATCGCCGCCATCGCCGAACCAACGTCGGCGACGTGCAGGTGATCGCGGATCTGCGTGCCGTCGGTCAAATCGACCGCCGCCGCCTGACGCAGCTTGCGGACGATCGACGGAACGAGCCGCGCGGGGGCATCGCCCGGCCCGTGCAGGTGGAAGATCCGGCCCCAGGCGAAGCTCTTGGCCTCCTCGGTCGCGAGGGCTTGGATCGCCGTGCAAGCCGCGAGCTTCGCGGCGCCGTACACGCTGCGCGGAACGCACGGGTCGCTTTCGGCGAGACGGTCGCTCTTGGGGGCGTACTCGACGCACGATCCGGCTCCGACGAAGCGCGTGCACCCCGCGCCGTAGAGGACGCGCGCGAGCCGTACGGTCATCGCGAGGGCATCCATGTTCGAAGGCGATCGCAGGTAGGTCGTGG
>DATHQY010000282.1:0-2479 GCA_035482215.1 Polyangiaceae bacterium
GGCGCGTCTTCTATAGAGCGTCCACCAGGCGCCTCTTCTACAGCGCGTCCACCAGGACTTCGCGGTCCTTCGCGCCGTTCGCAGGGCCCACGAGGCCGCGCCGCTCCATCATCTCGACGATGCGCGCCGCGCGGTTGTACCCGAGACCGAGCTTCCGCTGCAGCCATGACGTCGAGCAGCGGCGCGTCTCCGCGACGACGCGCACGGCGTCGTCATAGACGGGGTCCTGCTCGGCATCGGCTTCTTCGAGAGCCGCCTCGTCATCATCGCGCGGCTTCAAAATGTTGTCGTCGTAGACGGGCTCGCCTTGGGCACGCAGAAAGTCCGTCACGGCGTTGACTTCTTCCTCGCTGACCCAAGGGCATTGCACGCGCTTCACATCGCCCGTGCCGTTCAACTTGATGAGCATGTCGCCCATGCCGAGCAAATGCTCGGCGCCCTGTTCGTCGAGAATCGTGCGCGAGTCGACCCTCTGCGACACGCGGTAAGCGATACGCGTCGGAAAGTTCGCCTTGATCGTCCCTGTGATGACGTCCGTGCTCGGACGCTGCGTCGCGAGGATCACGTGCATCCCCGCGGCGCGGGCCTTCTGCGCGAGCCGCGCCACCGCGACTTCCACTTCCTTGCCCTGCTGCATCATCAGGTCCGCGAACTCGTCGACCACGATGACGACCCAGGGGAGCTTCTCGGGCAGCGGAGCGACGCCCTCGTCGCTCCCTTGCGCGGCCGGAATCGCGTCCGAAAAACCGTTGTGGTCTTTCGAGATGACCACCTTCGCGTTCGGATTCTTCGCCTCGCCCCGCTCGACGCGCTCGACCCACCCGTTGTAGGTCGCGACGTTCTTCGTCCCCGCGTCCGCGAAGAGCTGGTACCGCCGCTCCATCTCGTCGACCGCCCATTTGAGGGCATTCGCCGCTTGCTTCATGTCGGTGACGACCGGCAGCAGCATGTGCGGGATCCGATCAAACGGCGCGAGCTCGACGACCTTCGGGTCGATCATGAGGAGGCGCAGCTGCTCAGGCGTCCGCCGGTAAAGGAGCGAGAGCAGCATCACGTTGAGCCCGACGCTCTTGCCCGCGCCGGTGGCACCCGCGACGATCACGTGCGGCATGCTAGCGAGATCCGCGTAAACCGGGTTGCCGAGAATGTCGCGCCCGATGACCACGGGCAGCGGCACGTCGAGCGTCTGGAAGCGACGGTCTTCGATGAGGTCGCGGAGCACGACCTTCACGCGCTTGTCGTTCGGCAGCTCGAAGCCGATGCGGTTCTTCCCGGGGATCGGCGCGACAATGCGCACCTTGCGCGCAAGCGCGAGCGCCAGGTCGTCGGCAAGCGCGGCGACTTTCGATACTTTGGTGCCCGCCGCGGGCGACACTTCGTACGTCGTCACGGTGGGCCCCGGCAGGATGTCTTCGACTTTCCCCTGCACGCCGTAATGCGACAGCGTCTCGACGAGCGTTTGCGCGTTCGCGAGCAGCTTGTCGCGATCGATGGCGAGAGTCGGGTCGATCTTCTCGGCCGTCAGCATGTCGACGGTGGGGAGCGTGAAGGTGGACGGCCCAGCTTTTCGAGGGGCCGCCGGGGCCTCTTCTTTAGAAAGAGCGGCCGACGTATCGATGATCGTCGGCACTTTCCGTGCACGCTTGCTGCGAGCGCTCGCGTCGCCGGGCGCGGCGCCTTCTTCCGCCATGGCTTCGCCGGCGGTCGGGCGTTCGCCAGGGCCCGGATTTTGCTCGAGATCGCGGCTTTCGGACGGTCCGGCCGCCTCGGCCGAATCTGGGATTTCCGAGATCGTTGCCATGGCAACGATCTCCGATTCGGCGCTCGAAGGCGCCGGGGGCTCCCCCGCCGAAGCCGCCTTGGCGTCGTTTCCGTCCGACAAAGAAGTCTCCGCCTTCTCGGGCTTCGGCCGGCGTGAGCGCTTCTTGGCACCTGGCGCGGGCGCATTGGACGGAGCGTCCAGCGACGGTCCGTCGCCGTCAGTGATCGCATCCGCCAAACCCTCGTCGAGCTCGAACGGCAGCGCCGCGACGAGCGCGTCGTCTTTGCGGGACGTGTCGATGCGCGGCAGGCTCGCGATGCGCGCTTCTTCCTGGCGTTCACGGCGCGCCAGCTCGAGCGCGCGCGCTTCGCGCCACGCCTCGCGGACCGCGCACGCCGTCGCCGTGATCCACGCACCCGCGCGCGTCGCGAGGCGCACGAGAAGCCGCGCGAGCGCAATGAAGGAGAACGCCGCGCGCCCGATGAGGATCAGCCCGAGGCACGCGAAGCCGACCAGGAACGATCCCGCGGTCGAGAAGAGCGACCGCGCGAGCTCGCCGAAAAGCTCGCCCACGACGCCGCCCGCGGGGAACGTGCCGAACGCCGTGCGGCCCGGGCTCCCGACCTGAACGAGAGCCGCGGTGACGACCGCGATCAAGAGGTCGCCCGAAATGCGCCCTGGCGTCGCCGGGCTCTCCTTGCCGCGAACGAGCGGGAT
>DATHQY010000283.1:0-2651 GCA_035482215.1 Polyangiaceae bacterium
CGAGCCTGTGCAGCTGGCAGGACGCGATAAGGGAGAAGAGGTTGGCGGCCGCTTGGGCGTGGTCGTCGGAGCCGAAAAACAACCATGCTTTTCTTCCGACGGCAATACCCCTCAGGGCGCGCTCACTGGCATTGTTGGTCATGGGCAATCGGCCGTCGTCGAGGAATCGCCGCAGCGCGTGCTTCTGCCGAATGGCGTATCCGAACGCGGAGGCGAGCAGACCGCGCGTGGCCGCGAGCTTGGTGATTTGAGGTTCGACCCAGGCGAAGAAGTCGTCGAGCAGAGGCCGCAGCGCGAGCTGTCGGCGGCGGTGCCGCTCCTGGGGCGGCAGCGAGGCCCACCCCGCCTCAAGCTGGAACATCACCCGGATGCGCACGAGTGCCTCGCGCGCCAGGGCATCCTTGGTCGCGACCGCGGCCTCCCAAAAGTGTCTCCGGCAATGCGACCAGCATGCGACTTCGTCCGGAGGCTTGTCTTCCGCGCCGACGGCGTCGCCGCGGAAGAGCGCATCGTAGATGCAATGGGCGTCGGCGAGGATGTATCCGCCGTATCCCCGGAACATCTCGCACACCGCGTCGCTCGTGTGCCGTGGCTTGTATTCAAAAAAGACGTGGTCGCGATCGGCGAGCACAACGAAGAAGTGCCCTTTGGCGCACGCTTGCCGCTGGCCTGAGGCGAGCGGCTCGGGCCGAATCGCGACGCCAGTGGCATCGGTGGCCAAGCAAAACGCTTCGCGTTTGGCTTCTGCCGCAGCTGCGTCGACGATCACCCCGAGCGTGGCGCCCGCGTCCTCGGCGTAACGGCACATCGTACCGTCATCGAGCACGAGCCCTTCGGCGGCGAGCATTTTCGAGAGGCGAACAAACGGCAGACCAAATCGGTACTTGGCCACCAGGATGTGCGCGATGAGGCTGGGGGCGAGCAGCCCGCGACGAAAGAGCTCCTTGGGCTTGGGCGCCGTTACGATCGTCGTCGTCTCGTTCTCGGTCTGCTTGTACTTCGCGCGCGCGGTCACCACGCGCACCGGCCCGCCGCGCCGGTAGGCGATCTGGCAGCTCTCTTCGAAGCCGATCCGCTCGACCTTTCCTTCGAGCGCGGGGTCGAGAATTTCCACACGCTCCTCGGCCATCGGCACCGCGGCCAGATTGCGGCGACCTTTGCCTTTGGGCTTGTCTCGATTCGGAGGGGCGTCGTCCGAGCCCGACGGGTCTTCGGCGCCGCCAGCCTCGGGGTCCAACTGCAGCTTCGAGGCGAGCCGGACCATCTCGTCCATCTTGTGCGAGAACTCGATCTCGAGTTGCGTGACGTCGACGCGCTCGGCCTTCGCGACGAAGATGCGCCGGCGCAAAAGCTCGAGTTGCACTTTGAGCTGATCGTAGGCGCGGCGTAGCTTGTCGCGCTCGGCCTTCACCCGCGCCAGCTCGGCGGCCGTCGTCACGCGCGTCGCCTCGCTCGCGGCCAGCGCGGCTTTCAACTCGGCAATGTGGTGCCGCATCTCGGCATCGGTCTGCGGCGTCGTCTCGAGCTGCGACACGCCTTGACCCGTAGTCCAAGCGAGGCCGAATGCTCAAGCCCCGAACGACATGCGAGCGTGCGATCGATCGCACCCTGTGCGAGCGCGCTGATCAGTGCACGCGCGGACGCGATCGACGCGGGGCGGACGACACGTCTACGTCGATGCCATCGAGCAGTGCCTCCAGCGCCGTGTCGTCCACTTCGACATGGCGCGCGGCGGGCTCGGGCGCTTCGGGAACTCGGAAGGTGCCACGATCGATACGTTTATAAAAAACACATAGGCCGCTGCCATCGAAGAAAAGCACTTTGATCGCGTCACGCCGTTTGCCGAAAAAGACGAAGAGCGCGCCGCTGCGGGCCTCGTAGCCGACTTGCTCCTTGGCCAACCCGGACAGCCGGTCGAACGAGTACCGCATGTCGATGGGCTCGAGCGCGACGAAGATTTGCACGCCCGAGGGGATCACGACTCGCCTCCGAGCGCCGCGATCACCTGCCGAAGCAGGGCGCCGTCGAAGCCCTCGCGAACGACCACGCGCGCGCCACCCACCGCGACTTCAATCGTGGCAGGGGTCGACGCAGCTCGGCGAACGACGCGCAGCATCGGTACGCGTGCGGGTCCGGGCGATGCCTCGGCCGTCGCGGGGGCGACCCGACGCAAGTTGCTGGCCCAATAGCGGAGCGTGGAGCCCTTAAACCCCCGGCCCTCGGCGTACTCCTCAGCGCTCTTACCGCTCGCGCGCCATTCGCGAACCCGCTCCGACCACTTGCTCTCTGTCTCGGTCATGCGCGTATCGTGCGACCGCGCGCGGACCTTTCACAGAACGGGGCTCACGCAGGCGATACCTGCACGAGGCCCGTATCGGTCGCACCGACGCATGCCGCCTCGTCTCCCGCATCTCCCGTATCGCCGGTGTCCAGCAGCGCCGCGGCGTCCCCGCCGGCGTCGGTTACCGTCGTTGCGTCCAACCCGCCTTCCGCGCTCGTCGCAATCGCCGGCGGCTCCCGCTTCACCGCCCGCGTCGCCGGCGCTTGTCGAACGGCAGGGTCTGGCGAGGCGTGGGCACTGCCCGAACCGTTGCTCCTGCTAAGATCCACTCATGGCTGGTCTCGCCGACACCAATACCTTCGACGTCGTC
>DATHQY010000284.1:0-3025 GCA_035482215.1 Polyangiaceae bacterium
TGAAGAGGCCTGCGGCTCCGCCGACGGTGAAGTTCGGCACGAAGGCCTGGGCGCGCGGGTCGTTCGCACAGCTGATCGTCGCGCCGTCCGCCGCGGCGTCGCGCAAGTCTGCATTCTCCGATTGCGAAATGGCTTGGTTGGAGCCGGACCCCGACGAGCACGCCATGGTGAGCGCGGACACCAAGAGAACGGCGCTCGGAGCGCGGGCAGCGAAGCCAGCGGGACGGACGGACCGAGCCGAAGCCCAGCCGTTCGGTTCGCCGTGCGCCTTCGTTCGCCCCATCTGCTGCACGGCGCGCATCATGTCACGAAAAAGCGGGGGATGCTCGCGCGGGCGTGCTACGTGCGAATCGAGCTCGAGCGCCGTGGACCTCCTGTATTTCGTTCTGCTCGTCAGCTCTCTCATTTTCATCCACGAATCGGGGCATTTCGCGTTCGCGAAAATCTTCGGCGTGAAGGTCCTGACGTTCTCGATTGGCTTCGGTCCCAAGCTCCTTCGCATCCGGGGCAAAGAGACCGAGTACTGCGTGGGTCTCCTTCCGTTCGGCGGCTTCGTGAAAATGCTCGAAGAGAGCAAGCACACCGAGCCGATCCTGCCCGAAGAACGCGGCCGCACGTTCGAGGCGCAGACCGTGTGGAAGCGGGTGGTCATCGTCCTGGCGGGGCCGGCGATGAATCTGCTCTTTCCGATTGCGCTCTACACGTCCGTGTTCCTCGAAGACGAGCAATTCTTGCCGCCGACGGTGGGCGTCGTGATACCCGGCAAACCCGCGGACGGCCGCCTCAAGCCCGGCGATCGGATTGTCCGGATCGACGGGACCGACGTGACGAGCTTTCCCGAGGTGCAGCGCACGATCGGCCGGCGCGCGGGCAATGCCGTGATCCTCGGCATAGTCCGCGACGGCAAACCGCTCGACGTGCAGGTGATGCCGGCGGACGAAACCGAAGTGCGTGAGCTCGACATCGTGGAGCACATCGGGCGCATCGGCATCGACCCGCGCTTTCCCGCGGCGGTCATCGGCGTCGCCAGGCCGGATTCGCCGGCGGGCCACGCGACGCTGCAGACGTTCGACCGAATCACGGGGCTGAACGGGCGCCGGATCGATCGGTTCGTCGATCTCGTCGACGCGCTCTCGGAGAACCGCGGCGACCAGGTCGTCTTGAGCTACCTGCGCCCCGTCGTGGTGCCGCGCGCCATGGGCGGCTTGTGCGAGATGGCCGTGCTCGAGCCGGGCGTCGCGCAGCTGACGCCGACGCCGCGCGCTTCGGGAAGCGCCCCGCCGGCCGACGCGGAGGCGCGCGCCGCGGACGTCCTCGAGCGAACGGGGATCGAGACCGCGGACATGTACGCGGCCTTCGTGCCCGAGGCGTCGAGTGAATGGCGGGCCGGGTTGCGGCCGGGCGATCGCATCACGACGCTCGACGGCGCGCCGCAAAAGCTCTGGCGCACGATGGAAGACGAGCTCGTGGCCGGCGCGGACCGGATGCACGAGCTGCAATGGATACGCGAAGGCGCCCCGATGCGCGGCTTCTTCCAGCTGCGCAAAGAGCAGTGGGACGACGAGTTCGGCCAGCACTACGAGCGGTACGTGTTCCGCACGGACGACTGGGTGCCGAACGCGACGGACCGGCTCGTGCCCAATCCGCACCCGCTCGCTTATGCGGTGCGACGCGGCGTCGAGGAGACGGGGAGCGTCATCAAGTTCATCGGCGTCGGCATGCTGCGCCTCGCGCAGGGCCGCGTGTCGCTCTCGAGCGTCGGAGGCCCGATCACGATGTACGACATTGCGGGTCAAGCCGGTGCACGCGGCGCGGCGTACTTCGTTTGGGCGATGGCCCTTCTCTCGGTCAACTTGGGAATGATCAACCTATTGCCGATTCCCGTTTTGGACGGCGGTCATCTCCTGTTTTTCTTGTTCGAAGCCGCGCGCCGCAAGCCGCTCCCGCTCCGCGCGCGCGAGGTCGCGAGCCTGGGCGGCATGATCGTCCTCGTCCTCCTCATGATGGTCGCGTTCAAGAACGACGTGGAGCGCCGCTGGGACGTCATCGTCACGCAAGTACGCGAGCTCCTTTCGAGCTGATGTACGGAAACGACCGTGCCATGCCTTCCGCCCGCGCTCTGGCCGCTCAAGTGCTCGTCCGCGTCCAGAGGGATCGCGCATTCGCGGCAGCCGCGTTGGAAGCCGAGCTCGCACGCGCGGTGCAGCTGGATGCGCGCGACCGCGGCCTCGCGACGGAGCTCACCTACGGCACGCTGCGCGTGCTCCCGTGGCTCGAAGCGGAGCTCGCGCGCTTCGCCCCCCGGGGACTCGGCAAGCTCGACCCCGCCGTGCGCGCGCACCTCTTCGTCGCGGCCTACCAGCTCGCGTTCACGCGCGTGCCCGCGTTCGCGGCGGTCAACGAGGCAGTGCTCGCGGTCCACACGCTGCGCGGGGAACGGCTCGCGGCGTTCGCGAACGCGGTCTTGCGAAAAGTCGCGACCCGCGCGGGCACCCTCGGCGACGCGGACCGCGACGAAGCGCTCGCTCTGTCGGTACCCGCGTGGCTCCGCGATGCGCTCGCGAGCGCGCTGACCCCCGAGGGGGCGCGCGCGTTCGTCCTCGCCGGCAAAGAGCCACCGCCCATCGTACTGCGCGTCGAGGACGCGAACGCGCGCGACGCCTGGGTACGCACCCTGGCGGAGGCCGTGCCCGACGCTCGCTTCGCAGCGGGCACCGTGTCGCCGCTCGCGATCACCGTTCGCGGCGCGGGCAATCCGCAGAAACTGCCGGGAGGGCGCGAAGGGGCGTGGGCCATCCAGGAAGAAGGATCGCAGCTCGCGGCGCTGGCGCTCGGCGCGCGCGAAGGCGAGACGGTCCTCGACGCGTGCGCCGGGCGCGGCAACAAGACGGCGGTTCTGGCGCGTGCGGTGGGCGCGCGCGGCGCCGTGGACGCTTGCGATGCGCTCCCGGTGAAGCTCGACCGCCTTCGCGAGGAGCTCGCAGGGCTCGGGTTACACCCGCGCGCCACGTTCCCGGTCGATTGG
>DATHQY010000285.1:0-5710 GCA_035482215.1 Polyangiaceae bacterium
GCACGACCTGGTGCGCCGGCTTTTCGCGCGGCGTGCCCTCGTCGCTGCCCATGAAGAAGCTTCCCCCAGGGATCCGCAGCATCCCTTTGGGGCAGGTATCGGCCGGACCGGCGACCGACAGCGCCGGTACTGGCGCCCCGGACGCGGACGGCATCACGGCAGGGGTTCGCACGGGGGCGACCGCGGCCGCGTTGGCCTCGGGCCGGCTCGCCGCGGAGCCGCCGTCGCCCTTGGACCCGCTGTAGACGAAGAACGCGCCGCCGCCGAGCGCGAGCACGGCCACCGCGGCCACGATCGGCACCCATCCGCGCCCGCCGCCGCGCGCATCGACCTTCTGCGTCGCGGCCGCAGGAGGCGCTGTGGCAGGTCCCGCATGCATCTCGGCGACGGCCACGGTGCGGGCCGTCTCCACGCTCGGCCGGAGCGAAGGGCGCGGCAGCGGATCGGTCATCCCGCGCATCGGGTCCATGCGAAGCGCGACGTGCAGCGCGCTCCAGAAGTCGCCCGCCGTCTGAAAGCGATCGGACGGCTTGACGGCGAGCGCGCGCGCGAACGTCGCCTCGACCTCGTCGCTCACGGTCGCTCCGAGCGCGCGCGGTGTGGGCCTGCGCGTCGGGCTTGCCGACGCGCTACCGAGCTGGAGAAAGTCGTCGCCTTCGAGCGCTTCTTTTCCCGTCGCCGCCTCGGTCACCACGAGCGCGAGGGCGAACACGTCGGTCCACGGCCCCGTCGCGCCGTGTGTGCGCGAGAACTGCTCCGGCGCGCCGTACGCAGGCGTGAAGCTCGTCACGAGGCCCGTGGTCTTCGTGAAGGCACCCGCCATGCGCTGCGCGTCCGAGACGACCTTGGCGATGCCGAAGTCGAGGAGCTTCACCGTCGCGTCCCCGCGCGGTTCGCCCAGCACGAACAGGTTGCCCGGCTTCACGTCGCGATGCGCGATGCCTTTGCGATGCGCGAGCGCCAGCGCCTCGGCCGCCGGGTCCAGCAGCGCGACGACTTGCTCCAGCGTACGGGGCGGGAGGCCGCGCGTCTTCTCGTCGTGCAGCACCGCTTCGAGCGTCGCCCCGTCGAGCCACTCGAGCACCATGTAAGGGACGTGCTCGCCCGCGTCCGTGCGCCAGATCGCGACGTCACGCGCTTGCACGATCGCGGCCGTGCGCTCGGAAAGATCGGCCAGCAGCGCCCCCTCCTGCACGAACTCGTCGAGGAGCCGCGCCCGGTCCTTCTCGGCCATGTCGCCAAAGCCCTTGAAGACTTTCAGCGCGACCGGCCGCTTCCAGAGCAAGTGCGTTGCGCGATACACCGTCGCGAACCCGCCTTCGCCGACGACGGATTCGACGGCGTACTTGTCGGCGATGATCCGCCCCACGAGCTTCAAGGTGTCGACGGCGGTCAATGGGCCCTCCAGGGAAGCCAGCTCTCCCTGCGCAGTGTAGCTACGCGCCGGGGAACCACGCGGTTTCATCGCGCTCCACGCGACGCCGCATCGGCGTCCCGCCCACGGCCGTCGCGGCACTGTCCAACCCGGCGTTGCGAGGGAGGCCCCCAAGGAGCCGACCGGCGTAAGCCTGCCGGCTTTCCGTAGAGGGTGCGCAGGGGCGGAATCGAACCGCCGACACGGGGATTTTCAGTCCCCTGCTCTACCGACTGAGCTACCTGCGCTTTGGGAAGCGGTCAGCTAAGCGACTGCTACGCTCATGTCAAGCGCGCGAATCCCTTCGCGGCGCCGGGCGAGCCTCTTCGAAACGCCAAGGAAGCATATTCAAGCTAGCGTTCGCAGGAGGGTCGGGAGTTCGGGGGTGCGCGCTGCCGTGCGGCTTGGGTCCCCGCGCGAGCCCACGGCCTCGACGATGCCCGGCGATCGCGATCCGACACGCTCCGCATCGAGACAGCGAAAAACAAGGAAAGCAGGCTCCGATGGCATACTTGGCTCCCAACGAGTTCGTCACCAAGATGATTGACGCCGGAGAATCGAAGGTTCTCATGTCGGCGAGAGATACGGTGATCCGCGCCTTCATGGCCGGCGCCCTCCTGGCGCTCGCCGCCGTGTTCGCCGTGACCGTCTCGGTGCAATCGAACTCACCGCTCGTCGGCGCGCTGCTCTTCCCGGTGGGCTTCTGCATGCTCTATTTGCTCGGCTTCGACCTTCTCACGGGCGTCTTCACGCTGTGCCCTCTGGCTCTGATCGACCGCCGGCCGGGGGTCACCTTCGCGGGAGTCCTGCGCAATTGGTTTCTGGTCTTCATTGGCAACTTCGCCGGCGCGCTGCTCGTTGCCGTGACGATGGCGTACGTCTTCACTTACGGATTCACGACCGACCCGGGCCCCGTAGGGACGAAGATTGCGGGCATCGGCGTCGCCCGAACGCTGGGATACGCCGCCCACGGCGTCCCCGGCTGGTTCACGATCTTCATCCGGGCGATGCTGTGCAATTGGATGGTTTCGACAGGGGTCGTCGGCGCGATGATCTCGACGCACGTGAGCGGCAAGGTCATCGCCATGTGGATGCCGATCCTGGTCTTCTTCTACATGACGTTCGAGCATTCCGTCGTGAACATGTTCCTGTTTCCATCCGCGCTCATCCTCGGCGGACAGTTCTCGATTGCCGATTATTTCATATGGAACGAGATTCCCACGCTTCTCGGAAATATGATTGGGGGCCTCGCCTTCGTCGGTTTGACCCTTTACAGCACCCACGCGCGCACCGCGCCGCCGCGCAAGGTCGCGAAGCCGGCGCCGGCGCGACCGGCGGCTGAGGCGAACGTCGGGGACACTGCCGCGGCGGCTCGAGCCGAATAGCCATCGGGACAAATTGGCGCGCACGATGACCGGTTCAGGAATGGCACCAATGCACCGTTCCTCGATGTGTGAAGTTTCTTCAAGCTGACGATTGCCGCTGCGCGGTGCGCCAATGAGCGCCGCGAAAGCCCACCGCGTCCTCCTCATCGACGACACCCCGGCGATTCACCAGGACTTCCGAAAGCTCCTGGCCCCGGCACGCCGGGTCCCCGACGGCCTCGACGACGACGAGGCGGCGCTCTTCGGAACGAGCGCCCCGGCGAAGCCGACCAATGGCCGCGTCTATGAGCTCGACTGCGCGATGCAAGGCCGCGAAGGCGTCGATATGGTCGGCCGCGCGACGCGGGCGAAGCGGCCGTACTCGCTCGTCTTCATCGACATGCGCATGCCTCCGGGCTGGGACGGCGTGGCCACTGCGGAACACATCGTCGCGATCGCACCGACGGCCGAGTTGTGCATCTGCAGCGCCTATTCGGACTACTCGTGGCACGAGGTCATTCGCCGCGTCGGCCGCCCGGGCCTGCGCCATCTGCGCAAACCGTTCGACACGCGGGACGTGCTCATGATGGCCGCGGAGCTCACCGACCGGTGGGATCGCACCCACGGAGGCGCTTGATGAGGCGCCTCGCCAACCCCGCGCTGCACCTCTTGGCCGCGGCCGGCGCGCTCGTCGCGTTCACGTGGCCGCTTCTCGTGTACGGGCGCGCCATCCAAGTGTTCGTGGCGATGTTCGCGATCTGGCTCTCGGCGATCGCGCTGCTCTTCGTGCTGTCGCGGGCCGAGCCGGCGTCCGATGCCGAACCGGCGGCGGAAGCGGAGGACGAGGAGCCGGCCGACTACCATGGTTAACCTCGTCATCGTCGCAGTCTGCGCCTACATGGCGTTGCTCTTCGCGATTGCGCGCGTGAGCGAACGGCGCCGCGCGAGCGGGCGGGGCTTCACCCAGAACCCCTACGTCTACGCCCTCTCGCTCGGCGTCTTCTGCACCACGTGGACGTTCTACGGGAGCATCGGCAAGGCCACCGTCGACGGCATGCTCTTTTTGCCCGTCTATCTCGGACCGACGCTGGGGATGTTCTTCGCGCCCACGATCATGAGCCGCCTCATCCGGCTCAAAGAGGCTCACCACATCACGAGCCTCGCGGACTTCATCTCCGCGCGGTACGCGAAGTCACGCCTCGTTGCGGCGCTCGTCACCGCCATCTTGCTCGTCGGCACCATTCCCTACGCCGCCCTCCAGCTGAAATCGATGGGCGATACGTTCGCTCTCGTCGTCGGCGGCGCGGGGGCGACCCCGGCGGGTATTCGCTGGGTCACTCCCCTCGTGGTGTGCACGATGATCGCCTTCACGATCGCGTTCGGCATCCGGCGTCTCGACCCGACCGAGCGCCATCCCGGGATGGTCGTCTCCCTTGCCGCCGAGTCCCTCACGAAGCTCGTTGCCTTCCTGTGCGGAGGGATCTTCGTCACGCGCTGGGCTTTCGGCGGAGGCGAGGGATTCTTCGTACGCCTATCCGCGGGTCTTCCGGAGAACCTCGGCTTCATGCACAGACTGTCGGCCGACCAGGCCGTCACCTGGGCGACCTACATGCTCCTTTCCACGGCGGCCTTCTCCTTTCTCCCTCGCCAGTTTCACGTCGGGATTGTCGAGAACTCCAACGTGAAGCACACGCGCACGGCGATGTGGCTCACGCCCCTCTACCTCTTTGCGATGAACCTGTTCGTCGTCCCCGTGGCCGTCGCCGCGATGGACCGCCTGCCCAAGAGCATCTCTGCGGACACGGCGCTCCTCAGCTTTCCTCTTCTGGCGGGCCAACACGGCCTGTCGCTCCTCGTCTTTCTCGGCGGCTTCTCGGCCGCCATCGGCATGATCATGGTCGAGACCATGACGATGGCCACGATGGTGTCGAACCACCTCTATCTCCCCCTCGTCGACAGCTCGCCCAGGCTGTGGTTTCTCCGCCGCCATCTGCTCGGCGCGCGCTGGGCGATCGCCACGCTCTTCATCCTCGCCGCGCTCGGTTTCGCCGTGGCGATCGGCAAGAGCTACATGCTCGTCAGCATCGGGATGCTCTCGTTCGCCGCGGTCCTCCAGCTTGCCCCCGTGAGCCTCCTGGGTCTCTATTGGAAGGGGGCGAGCCGCAAAGGCGTGATGCTCGGCCTGAGCGCGGGATTCGTGCTGTGGAGCTACACGCTCCTCATGCCCACGTTCGTCAAGAGCGGCTGGATGAGCGACGCGATCCTCAAGGTAGGGCCCTTCGGAGTCGCCGCGCTGAGGCCCACGGCTTTGTTCGGGCTCGAGGGTCTTCCGGCCCTCACGCATGGCGTGATGTGGACGACGCTGTTCAACGTCACGCTGTATGTCGCCGGGTCGGTCTTTTTCCCGCCGACATCCGCAGAACGCCGATTGGCCGAGGAGTTCGGCAACATCGACAAGCGCGAAGGGCCTCTCGACGGCGCCGGAGCCGCCGGCGGACCGACGATGTCCGCGTCCGCCCACCTCGAACGGCTCGAACGGCTGCTGGCCCAATATTTCCCGGCGACGGCCGCGCGCGCTCTCATGCACCGCTGCCTAGAGACCGCAGGGATCGCCGATGCCGAGCGCGTCACCGTGCTTCAGTGGACCGAGCTCACGACCGCCGTGGAGCGTTCGCTCGCCGGCGCGATCGGCGCGGCGTCGGCCCATACGGCCGTTCGGGAGTTGCGCGTCGACGGCGGTACGTCGAAAGCGCTCGAGAAGGCCTACGCGCGAATGCTGGCGCGCATGCAAATCTCGCCCGCCGAGTTGCGGCGCCGCGTCGACTACCATCAGGAGCGCGAGACCTTGCTCCAGGAACAGGCCGGAGAGCTCGAAGCCCGCGTCAAAGAGAGGACCATCGAGCTGACTCGGGTCAACGAGACGTTGCGGGGC
>DATHQY010000286.1:0-6840 GCA_035482215.1 Polyangiaceae bacterium
ACCCGAACAACTCCGCGCTCGTCGTCTCGCCCCGCTTTCGGACGAACTTCGTCTTCGGAAAGACCGACCCCGAGCAGCTCCTGCCGCTCGCCACGCGCCGCTTCGCCGGTGGGGACCGCCCGATCGCGCCGCCGGATCTCCTGGCGACGTTCCTCGCCGCGTTTCACGTCGACCCCCGAAAATACATGCGCGACGGCGAAGTCGTCCCCGAGCTCTTGAAATCGTGAGCCTCGCGCGCGCTCGGGCGCCGGCCTTGGCCTCGTCGTTTGCGTTCGCCGCGTTCGCCGCGTTCGCCGTGCTCGCGGCGGGCTGCGGCGCCGCGGCCCACTCGCGCGCCGCCGGCGCGGTCGCTCCCCTGGCGATCCACGAAGTCCCCTGGAACCAGTCGGGCCACGCCATCGCCATTGGCCCATTGCGCGCGGTCGTCGACGGCGGGCCCCGGGTCGCGCTCTTCGGTGCGAGCGGGATGGTTCTCTTCGCGGGCGGCGTTCCCGTGTTGACGGACCGCAACGTCGACTGGAAGGACGGCGCCGTCGTTCGCGGGCCCGAAGGGTCGCCCGTCGTCGTGGGCATCGACGGCATGGGCCGCGTCCTCGCGCTGCGTGCGCTCTCGCGGTTCGAGGACGTATCGGCCCGCTATGCCCTCGACGGGCTTCGCGTTCGTTCGGCGGTGGCGCTCGACGCGGCACGCGTCGGTTTTCTCTCCGACGGAGCCATGACGATCGCGGACCATCGTCACAGCCGTCGTTTTCCGGCCGCTGTCGCGGTGCCGCCGTCCTCGCTCGTCGGAGGCGGGGGCTTCGGCGCGATCGTCTCCGCCGATGGGCTGCGCCTCTTCGATGCGTCGAGCTTGGAAGCGCATCGGTATGCCCTCACCGGGATCACGGCGGCGGCTCTCGGCGACGACGGACGCCTCTACGTCCTCACGCCCCGCGCGCTCTATGCGGAGCGGCCGGCGGGCGATCTCGCCCTCGTCTTCGACGCGCAAGCAAACGTCCTCCACGGGCTCGTCGCATCCGGCAAGCGGGTCTGGTTCGGCGACGGCGACCGCCTCGGGGTCGTCGACGGCGACCACGTGGCCGAGGCGGACGGCGCGATCGCGCCCGACGCGAAGCTCGCGGCCTCGCCCAGCGGCGATGTCTGGGTGATCGGTCGCGAGGGCGTGCGACGGTTTTCGGCCGGCACGGGTGGCGGCGAAGCGGAGGTGTGGAACGCCACGCTTGCGCCGATCTTCGCGAGGGCGTGTGCGTCGTGCCATCGCCCGGGAGGGCCGTCGGGCAAGGACTTATCGTCGGCGGACGCGTGGCACGCGCAGCGCGCCGCGATCGAACAGCGCGTCGTCGTGCAACGCCAGATGCCGCCGGAGGGCCATGCGATCTCCGACGCCGATCGCGAGGCCATTCGCGCCTGGGCGCGCGGGGAGCCCAACTAGGAGGCGGGACGCTACGCCGGTGCGGAATCGCAACGGGATCTCCTCGGCGCCGTGGTGGGGAATCGGGCCCGGGGATTTCGGCTTGTCCGGATCGTGCGCGGGCTTCGGGATTCCGGTGGGAATGGGCGGCGCGGAGGGCTCGGGAACGCGCGGCGGGGTCGCTTGTTCGGGTCCGGGTTTCGGTCCGATGGGAACGTGACGGGGCATGCGGTCTCCTCCGCGGTCTCCTCCGTCAAAGCACTTCGCGTACCGGCTTGAAGCGAACGCCAGGGTCGCGCCTTCGCCGAGGCCGCCTCGGAAGCTCGCCCATTCGCCGAGCCGTGCGAGCGCGATGGGCCCGGCGGCGACGGCCTGGAAATCGGCGGTCGTTTTCATAGGAGCCGACGCGACGGCCTGGTCATTCCGCTGGACGTCTCCACAGCGCGTCCGCCGCCACACCGGCCCCGGCGGCGATCATCGCACGCGCTCCCTGCGGCCAGCGCAGCTCGCCGGAGGCCTCGAGGCCCAGCGATGTGACCGTGGCATCGTTGCTCTCTGTGTCCTGCACGCCCAGGGCGCCGAACGCAAGCGCGTCTGGCTGAGCGCAAAGTCGCGGCTCTCTGCGAGCGCCACCCGGCCGTCGCCGTTGGCATCCGGCGCGCCGCCCCCATGTTCGTGCACGACGTTCCAGAACATGCTGTCGGCACACGCGAAGCTACGGCGATCATCAAAGGACGGAGGGGACGTATCGTTTCGCCGAGAGCAGACTCTATCCGTCCGCGAACATCACTCCGTGCGGGGCGGGCCCAGGCGCCGCACGACGTGCTCGTCGAACCGTGGACGGCGCGGATCGGCTCCGCATGCTCCCCGATCTCTTTCGCGCGATGAACGCCATCGCTCCCGTCGCGGCGGGGAGCGCCACTCCAGGGCCGGATCCCCCAGCTGGCGGAGGCTCCACTGGCGGCTAGGATGTGCGCGCGAATTCTCCACCAACACCCCGCACGGGTGGCGAAACTGGCAGACGCAGCGGATTTAGGTTCGGATAGGGACTCCGAAGAATCCGAGGCACTCGAGAAAACAAGCCCGATCGGTGATCCGAGAAAGCCCGAAAAGGGCACTGAACGCGCGGCCGAGTGGCAATCAAGTGGTAATCGCGACGACAGCCGGGCGGCCGAGCTCGGGGCTGCGATCGCCAACGTGACGCGGTTGCTCGCCGCCGCGGACGACCCCGAGACGGCTGCGGAGCTCGTGACCGAGCGGCGCGTCATGCGGGCAGAGCTTGAACAGCTCCAAAGGGTTGCCTCGGGCACCATCGACTTCGAAGGGGAACGGCGACGCCGCGGACGCTAGGCTCAAGGTGATCATGACGATGCCGCCCAATGTTCGAGACGCCATCGCAAGGGGTCGCCTCCACGCAACGCGCCTCCTCGCCGCCACATCGCCCTGCTTCCCGAGAGACGTGGATTCCGACGGAAAGCATTACGATTGGAATGTCACCGGACCAGCATTCGTGGCCCGAATGGTCCGCTTGTCGGCCGCAATCAACTGGCTCCCCGACGAGCACGAGGCCGAGGCAGGCATGCTTTTGCGCGTGCTGTACGAGCATGTCGTGCTCTTCGCGTGGCTTGCCACCGACCCGGCGACCCACCTCCCGCAATGGGTGCGATATGATAGAGAGTACCGCATCAAGGCGGATAATAACCTAAGAGATATAGGTAGAAGCGGGCTAGGTGCTGAGGTCCGAACAATGATTGAGGCAGAAAGAGATAGCGTCGAAAAGCGATGGCCCGGTATCGAAAGCTTCGCTGGCCACGCGGATCGATTTTGGGCGCAGCGGATGAAGGAATTCGAGAGGTGCGCGCTACGCGATATGTATGTCGGAATATATCGTCAATATAGTCCGCTCGTTCACGGTATGCCTGAATCACTTCAGCGGATTGTGGGCCCTGGCGCGCAACTGAATGCTTCGCGTGTGGGCGAGATATCGCTCCCTGCGCAGACCAATGCCTTCACGCTTATGCCGATCACTCTGGCGCTAGGGTTGCTGGTGTCGGCCCATACTTTGGGTTTTCCGGAGCGCGCGAAGGTGGTGCAGGCCTTCGAGAGCTAGGTCCGAGTATCAGCATGCAAAAGACCACTGCCGATGCTCTGATCGTTGAATGCGGTAGGCGCTTTCGAGCCGTGGCCGGCCTCGACTTCTCCGAGGGGCACGCCCAAGCGATCGCGGAGGCCATCGGGAGGCGCGAGTTGATCCAAAGCAACCTGACGAAGCTTAGGAAGCATTCGAAGGCGCTAGAGCTCTTAGCCGGTAAGCCGGGTATGCCTCCAAACCTAACGAAATTGACAGCGGTTCTGATCGATGCGTGCGCTCTGCACCTTCTTGCAGGCGGCGAAAAAAAGACACGAAAGCGAGCGCTGCTTGTCGACGTGCTGCTCACGTCGTCGTCATTGTTCGCGAAACTGCAGCCGCACATCCCGCCCGAGGGGCGGCCAGATCTAGCCGCGCCCACGATCAGCAACGGATGGCAGACAGGAATCGTCTTCAAGAAGCGACGTCGCGACGGAAAGGAATACACGGAGTCAAAAATCGTCCCGCTCGAAGAGCGGCTTGCCGTGGTCGCATACCTCGTTGGAATCGCCATCGCGACGACCACCCAACTGAAGGAGTGCAGCCCCGCGGAGCTCATCGATCGCGAGCGAACCACGATGAAGAAGCAACTCGAGAAGTGGGAAACAGCGCGCCGCGAGCTTCTTCGTCTCGAACGAGGTCTTCGCGCGCGCGGCGTTCAAGATCCTACGGATCCAGAGTTGGCGCGAGTTCTTGTCGCTCAACTCCGACGAGGCGAACGGCGGTAGCGCTCCGTTCGCGATGGTGACGTTTCTGATCGTTCTCCAGCCGTTTGCGAATCTCGAACGGCTGGAAGCGCCGTGCCCCTCGGTGGACCTAGAAGTTCACGCATGGGCACCGCCAATACGAGCTTCGCGACGCGAAAGCGCGCGCTCCAAATCGCCGCGCTCTGCGGGTGTGACCACCGAACCGCGCTGAAGGCCCTCCGAGAGGGCGTCGACTCAATTCGCCAGACGAGCGTTCGAGAGAGCGTTCGACGGGCCATGGCCATCGTTCCCGAGGTTGCCGAGTGAAGCGCACCCCTCGGCCACGCGCCGTCGTGAGCGTCACGGCGGCGATGGTGAGCCAGTTGACGTGCCTGCAGCTGCTCGGTGTCGACCCTCGTCGGTACCTCGATGAGGTGGTCCCCCGCTGCAAGGGCGACGTGACGTCACTTGGGCAGCTCCGAATCGTGCCGCTCGACATTGCAGTGGCCGCGTTGCGCCGGCTCGCCCTGACTGACCAGGGTGAGGAAGCGCCAGCGCGTGTGGAACGTCAGCCCGAGACCGCGGACGAAGTACTTGCGGCGCTCGGATTGGAGCGAGCGTGATCGAGCTCCGCGACTACCAAGCGGACCTCGTCGCCAGGATGGGCGAGGCGTATCGCGCTGGCGCCCGCTCCGTCGTGATGCAGTCAGGAACGGGTAGCGGAAAGACCCATACGGCATCCGCGCTCATTGAGCGCGCCGTAGTGCGGGACCAACACGTTGTCTTCGCTGCGCATCTCGACTCTCTGATCGACGATACGAGCGAACGTCTCGCTTCGACCGGCATCGTCCACGGAATCGTCCAGGCCGACCGGCCGACGAATCCGACCGCGCCCGTGCAAGTCTGCTCGCTGGCGACGCTTCACCGCCGGGGCGAACGACCGCCGGCGGATCTCGTCATCGTCGATGAATGCCACCGCGCGATGGCGGCTTCTGTCCGTGAGGTCCTGAGCGCCTACCCGCTGGCCTGGATCCTCGGCCTTACCGCAACGCCCGAAAGAGGCGACGGTGCGCCCCTCGGCGACGTGTTCGAGCGCATGGTATGCGGGCCGACCGTCGCTGAGCTCACTGCGCGCGGACATCTCGTCCCGACGGTGGTGCTCGCGCCGCCGGCGCCGATCGAGGGGTCCCTTGCCTGCGATCCGGTCGATGCGTACGAGCTCCACGTCCCGGGACAGCCCGCGATGATCTTCTGTCGCGACGCCGAGCACGCGCGCGACGTCGCCGGTCGGCTCGGCGGACGTGCGGCGCTCATCCTCGGTGATACCCCGCGCGAGGCTCGCCGGCAGGCCCGCGCACGGCTCGCCGCCGGCGAAGCGCTCGTGCTTGTAGGGTGCGGCGTCTTCGTCGAAGGGTGGGATTCGCCCGAAGTTCGCGCCGTCATCCTCGGGCGCACGTTCGGCAACGTCGGGGGATTCCTACAGGCGTGCGGCCGAGCACTGCGCCCGGCGCGGGGGAAGTCGCACGCGACCATCGTCGATCTCTCCGGCGCCGCCCTGCTCCATGGCTTGCCCCAGGACGATCGGATCTGGAGCCTCGACGGGCCCCCGCGGCGAACTGCAGCCGCGCTCGCACCGCTCGCCCGTTGCCGGGAATGCCTCGCCGTCTTTCACGCCGGGCCCGCTGGCTGCCCTCGGTGCGGAGCTTCAACGAAGGGCGCGCGTCTTCCGCGGCGAGCGACTCGAGTCGAGCGGCAAGAACTCGCGCGCCTCGACACCCGGCCCCAGGCTGAGCGCGATGCGCTCGCACTCCGCGGCATCGAGAAACGACTGCATAAGAGCGGCCGGTTCCCGACGCATCGCGTAGCAGCGATCGCGCGCAGCATCTTCGAGAAGTCGAAGAGGCGCGCTGCGCCGCGCGCGGAGGTTGCCTCGTGAGCCCCTCCGTACACCCCTGCCACGCGCAATCGACGCGCGGTTCGTCCACCGCGCAACCGGCGCAAGGCTCGTCCGCCGCGCACTCCGCGCTGGTGAACGAAATCATCTCCGAGTTCGGCTCGCTCCCGGGCGTGATCATCGGCGCGAACGCATCGGGCCGCGCGCTCTACACGAGCGAGGCCGGCAAACGCTTCCGCGTTCCGTACGGATGGCCGTGCGCCGGCGGTCCGGACATCCTCGCCGTCGTCGCGCCGAACGCGCGCCTCGTCGCGCTCGAGTGCAAAACGGGCGATGCCGTCCCGACGAAGACGCAACTGCTCGTCCACGAAGCTCTTCGAGGCATCGGCGCTTTGGTGCGCGTGGTGCGCTCGATCGAAGAAGCCCGCGCCGTCTTCGCGGAGGTTTGCCAGTGATTACTTGCTGGCCCTCTCTCTACGCGCCTGCCCATGGGCGGCCTGCTTCGTTTCGGGCGCTGATCCTTCGCGCGCGGGCGCCGCAAACGTACGCGCGAAAGGATGCGCCGCCGCGCTTCGCGGCTGCGGAGTTCCGCGACGGCTACCGCGACCTCGCGCACTTCGAACGAGCATACGCGATTGTGCTCGATATCGATGACGTCGCGACACGGGCGCAGATCGTCGACGCGTTCCCCGGCGTTTACGTGGTGGCCTACACGACCTGG
>DATHQY010000287.1:0-15925 GCA_035482215.1 Polyangiaceae bacterium
GCATGCGTAACTCACCCCTGACACCTCGACCCCAGCGCCCGGAGTCGGACACGGGCACGGTTGGCTACCGTCGGATTCGTCGAGGCACCCGCTGGGGAGCGTTTCCCCCGGGCACGCACCGTACGGGTGCGAGCACGTCTCGCAGGCGCAAACGTTGGTGATCTCGCCGTTGCCGCCGTTACTGCAGCCTGCTGCAAAAATGGTGATAGCGAACGCACCAAGGATAAACGCCCCCCAAGCGATCTTCATTTGTATATCGTGAGGCTAGGCCCCGGGTCCTCAGGTTTCCAGGCGGAGCTCCGTCCGCAGCCGCTCGGCGTGCGCGCGCGCGTGCGCATTCGACTTCGTGATCGTGAGGATCCTGCGAGGCAAACCGAAGGGAACGCGCTGCAAGCGAATGCGCAAGAGTGGGCCGGGGCCAGATTGGACGGAAAGAATGTCCTCCGGCGCGGCCACATAGCGGCCGGCGCGTCCTTGCACGACGAGGCCATCGGCGGTGTGCTCGCATTCGATGAGGCGAAGGAAGACGAGCCAGATGGCGAAGACGACGCCCAACATCAAGACCATGCCGAACGCGAAGGCCCCGGAGAGGACGCTGAGGACCACGAACACCGCGATCGCGCCTGGGATCAGCACGGGGAAGGCTCGCGACCAGACCGCGACACGCTTGCGATCGCTGAGCAGGATGCCCTCGATGCCCGACTGGTTCGGCAAACGATACGCCTCGATCGCCTTCACGTTCCTTTCCGCAAGCTCCATCACGTGGGTCGCCTGGGCCGCTCGCGCCACGCTGCGCGCGTAGTGGAATACGTCGCGCGCGAGCACCCTGCGCGCGCGGATATTGACCAACCGGACGGCGTAGCCGGTCATCGCGTTGAAGGCGATGTCGAACACCGTCGACGCGTCCGTGCCGTCGCGCTGCAGATCGGCGCAAGCCTGCTTGGCGTCCGCCCAGGCGCGCCATTCGTCCGGCTCCGGAAGGTCGCTGCGCTCGCGCACTCTCCGGGCGAGCTCGCGGACGAGGCTCTCGGCCTGCCGCAGCCGCGCTTCTTGAACGAGCGTGCGGATCGCGTCGCCGGACGGGCCTTCCGGGGCCCAGAGCGACGGGAGGCGCCCGGCCAACAAGACGGCCGCCACGTCCTCTTCCGCCTCGCGCATCGCTTCGTCCTCGACCGAGCGGCTCTCGATCGAGAGCCCCAGCGCGAGGGCGCGCTGTTCGATCCTCGCGCGCCACGCGGATGACGTTCGCAGCTGATCCAACGAGAGGACGGCCGCCGCGACGTCCTTCTCGCGGACCGTAGAGGGAGAGCGCGCGAGCAGCGCAGCGTGCGCCGCGAACGTGGGCGCGACCGGAGCCGCCGCAGCGGCGGCTCCTTCTACGGGCGTCAAGGCGTGGGTCAGGAGGACGTATTTGCGCGCGAGCCGCCGCGCACCGGCGCCACAAGGAGCGTCGGTCTCGGCGAGGAGGCGAAGAATCGACGCGGCTTGATCCCGATCGCCGCGCCACACGGCGAGGATGGCGCTCGCCGCCGCTCCGCTCGTGCCCACTTCGAGGCACGTCTTCAGGTACGCCTCGATGAACCGGGCTCCCTCGTCGGTCGGTCGTCGCATGAAGGCGCGCGCGGCTACCAGCGCCGCGTTGCCGGGCCGTTCATGGACCGGCCCCATCGCGCCGGAGTACCGATAAAGGCCGCACGCGAGCCGGGGCATGCCGAGGGGAACGGCGACGAGGTGCGCGAGGGGCGGCGCGAAGCCGACGGCGAGGCAGGCAAGCGAGAGGAGCGCGAGCCATGCGCTGGGGATTTCCAGCGCAAGCAAGAAGAGTGGAATGCCGACCAAGAGGCCCAAGAACTGGAGGGTGACGGTGGACGGTCCCGGCGCGATCGCCGTCCTGACGCCCCCGCGCTTTCCTTTGCGCCGGCCGATGGCGTAGCGCACGAGGGGGACGATGAGCCATAGGAGTCCGTATATCGGGAACATGGCTCCATCAGTCCGAACGGAGAGAGCGAAAGCCGAAGGCGTGCATGCACTCGGCCCACCGCATCCCGGACTCGTCGTCCGGCGGAGGCTCGCCGGTCGGATCCGCCGCCCAGATTTCGTACGAGAGGCGCTTCGCCGGATCGCGCAGCTCCGCGACCGCCATTCGCACGCGCTCCTCCGTCCTCTCCATCGGGCCGAGCGGCGTCGCGTACGTGCGCGCGCCGCGCGCCCGATCGCGAGCTCCGCGAGGAGCTTCTGGGCCGTCCGCTCGATGTCCGACCGGCTGGCGTCGGGCGGCAGGCCGAGCACGTAGAAGGGGTTCTCTTGCCAGCGAGTCCGTCCCGACCGTGCGCTCATGATCACCTCACTCCCGATCCGTGGCCGAGCGCGCGATCCTCCTCCGTCTCCGGCAAGAGGCGCCAGATGGCGCGCACCGCGCGTTCGAGCGCGGCGGGGTCGCGGCGCGCGGCGGCCGCGCGGCCCTCGTCGACCAGCTGCGTCGCGTTCCGGGGATCGGTCGTCTTCGGGATTTTGGAAGCCGCGTAATCGAGCTCGTGCTCCCACGCTCCGGGGCTACGCAGGTACGCCATGCTGTTCAGACCGCGAATGAACGATCGTTGCCGCTCCACCTCTTGCGGGTTCTGCGCGCTCCGCGCTTTGTCGATCGCGGTGATGCGCTCGCTCAACACTTTGCGCTCTTCCGGGGTGCCGTACTGACCGACCCAGATCGTGGCGCGGGCGACCTCCTCGCGTACCCGCGCATCGAGATCGGGCCACGCGAGCGCCGCTTCCGCGTCGGCGAGAAGCGCTTCCAGGTCGAGAAGCACCCTGCGCACTTTCTCGGCGGCGTCCATGTCGCCGCCGCGCGCGGCCTCTTCGTCGCGTGCGCCCTGCGCGACGAGATCGTCCGCCGAGGCGAGCCTTTCGATTGCGCCGCGGACGCCCCGCTGGAACGCCCGTGCGCGGAGCGTCTGGACGCGCCGCACGGTCTCGGCGAGCCGCGGCCCGAGCTCCGCGACGGGGACGACGCCGGCGACGAGGTGAATGACCTGATCGAAGAGTTGCGACGTCTGCGCGACGCGGGCGTTGGCCACGAGCCGCCCGCCGCGATCGAGCTCGATCGTCACTTCGATGGGCGAATCGGCCGCGAGCGACGACGACAGGTCGCGCGCCCGAATTTCGAGCGAACCGACGACGCGGCACAGATGCGCGAACGCGAACTCACCCTGGACGATCGGGACGCGGAGCGCGCCTTCCGTGTCCATCGGCGAGAGGGCTTCGACCGTGCGGAGCGTGAACGTGCGGCGCATCGGCAAAGGGCTGCCTCGTTCGAAGAAGACGCGCACCTGGTCGCTGGCGAGGGCGACGCCCACCGTCCGCGCCAACGGCGGGTCGCCGATCGTGACGCCGTGGACGATGGTGAACTCCGGGGGCGACAGAGGAACGGGCGAAGTGCCGTCCGCTCCGCGCCCCTCGATGACGAACGCATTGGGCCGGCGCGGAGCGAGATTCGTCATCACGGCGAAGGTCCCGTCCTTGTCGACGGCCTCTGGAGCGCTGGTCCACCCGCCGTCTTTCCGCCGGAGCACGACGCTGGCGACGCGCGCCTTGTCCGCCGGATCGACGAGCTTGCCGATGACGAACGGGCTCGTGTCCGAGGACATCGCCGGGTACTGCAGCCACACTTTGGGGCCGGCTGCGCCCTGCGCGGTCTTGGCTTCGCTCCGCGCCGAGAGCCCTGCGTTCGCGGCGTAGAGCGCCGCGCCCTGCGCGACGAGCGTCATCGGGTCGAGCCCCTCGCCGAACGGAGCGGCGAGAAGGTCACCGACCCGCTCGCGCAGCATCGGCATCGCGGTAGGGCCGCCGACGAGGACGACGCGCGCCAGAGCGCCCTTCCGGATTTCGATTCCATGCGTCGCGAGAAGACGTACGCAGACTGCAATCGATCGCGTCACGAGCGGCTCGACGAGCTTCTCGAGGGTCGGCCGATCGAGGGTCAGCGCGACGTCGACGCTGCGGTCGCCGACGGCGAGGCCCGAGACGAGAATCTCGGCTTCGCGCGCGCGGGTGAGCTCGATCTTGGCTTCTTCGGCGGCCTGGCGCAGGCGGCGCAGCGCGGTCGCGTGCGCGGGGTTCTCGCGCGCGATCTTCACGCCCGTGTGTTCGGCGATGCGCTCCACGGCCCAATCGACGACCATGGCGTCGAAGTCGCGGCCGCCGAGGAAGTTGTCCCCGTCGTGCCCGACGATGCGCAGGAGGCCGTCCTGGGTTTCGAGCAGCGACGCGTCGAACGTGCCTCCGCCGAGGTCGTAGACGAGCCAAGGTCCCACGCTCTCTTCGGCCTTCCATCCTGCGGCGATGGCCGACGCCACGGGCTCCTGGATCATTTCCACGCGCTCGAAGCCGGCGAGGCGCGCGGCGTCGCTCGTCGCGGCGGTCTGCGGGAGCTCGAAGAGGGCAGGGACGCTGATGACCGCGCGTTCAGGGAGAAACCCGATCTGCGCGAGGACGTCGTTGCGCAGTGCGCGCAAGACCTCGGCGGAGAGGTCCTCCGGTTTTTTCCGAAGTCCGCTCGCCGCGAAGGCGAGAGTGTGCGCCGTCCCCATGAGGCGCTTGAACTCGGTGCGCACGTTTTCCGTGTCCTGATCGAGCATCCGCCGCGCGCGCTCGCCGACCGTGACGTTTCCGCGCGCGTCGACGCGGACGACGCTCGGCGTGATCGTCGCGCCCTGGGCGTTGCGGACGAGTTCGAGGCGCTCGCCGTCGAAGACGGCGGCCGCGGAGTTGGTCGTGCCGAGATCGATGCCGACGTACGCGGGTCGCGGGGAGCTCACCGCGCTATGGTATTCGCGAATCGCTGAGCCGTCGCGGCCTCGCTATGCTCTGCGCGTGGATCCGTCGCCGAAGACCACGAAGCCGACGAAGGAAGTGCAAACGCTGGCGCCCGCGCGAAACTTCGCCCTGAGCCTCGAGCAACGCATCGCGGCCGCGATGAACGGACCGCCGCCCTACGCGGCGCGCTTGCGGAAGATCGAGCTTCTGCGGGAAGCGATCCTCCGCGACCTCGCGAAGCACGAGGAAGTCCCGAGCTTCGCGTGCATGGCCATGAATGAGGGGACACTTCGAGCGTCGCGAAGTCCGCATTCCGATTGACCATGGCCGCCAATGCTTACCGCGCCTCTCCGTCCGGGCTGGCGACGACGACCACGTAGCCATCCGGATCCTCCAGCCAGATCTCCCGGTGCGCCGGCGCCGGGTTGAAGAGCGGCTCGCGAAGGACCTTCGCGTTCAGCGTGGCGGCGCGCGTCACCGCGGCGTCGAAGTCGTCGACTTCGAACCACAACAAGACCCCGTGCCCGACCGGTGCCGCCGTGCGGTTCATGAGATTGGGGTGCTCCTCCTCGTCCCACGCGTGCAGCTGGAGGACGAGCGAGCCCTTCGACGACAGGCGATCGTAGAGATGCGCGTGGTCGCTCGCCATCGCTTCCGACGTCGCCTCGAGGTTCAGGAGTTGGGCATACCACCCGCTACTCGCCCGAACGTCGCGCACCGCGATCAACGTTTGCGATTGAACGTGCGTCATGCCGAATCCTCACTCGTGCGACGTGCTCGTTGCAACGCCCTCCGTGCGGTTCACGTCCGCCGTGACCTTCGCGAGCTTCTCGCGAATCGACTGCACTGCATCCGCGCCAAGCGGTAGACGCAAGGTCGGCGCGCCCGCCGTGACGGCGTCGACGATCGCCTTCGCCGCCTTCGCGGGATCCCCCGCCTGCACGCCGTCGGAGTGGGCCGCGTACGCGCGCGTGGGGCCCACGGTCGCTTCGTATTCGGGCATGGCCGGCATCGTGCGGAACGCCGATCCAAAGAGGCGCGTCCGGAAAGCACCCGGCTCGACGATGAGCACGCGGATCCCGAACGGCGCCACTTCGGCAGCCAGGCTCTCGGACACCGCCTCGAGCGCGTGTTTCGCCGCGCAATACGCTCCGAAGCCGGGCGCGGTGATCACGCCGCCGACGCTCGTGATCTGCACGAGCGTACCGCTCTTTCGCTCACGCATCTGGGGAAGGACCGCGCGCATCAACGCGACCGGGCCGAAGAACATCGGCTCGAGCGTGGCACGCAAGTCGTCGTCGCTCGTCTCTTCGACAGCGCCGACGATGCTGAAGCCCGCGTTGTTGACGAGCACGTCGATCGCGCCGAACCGCTCGCGCGCGGAAGCGACGGCGTCGCGGATCTCGCTCGCCTTCGTGACGTCGAGGCGGATCGCATGGACCCGATCCGGCGCCCGCGCAACGAGATCACCGAGCGCTCGCGGATCGCGCGCCGTGGCCACGACCGATCCGCCCCGTGCGAGCACTTCTTCCGCGATCGAGCGGCCGAAGCCCGACGATGTGCCCGTCAGAAGCCAGACTTTGCCTTGTGCGGTCATCTCCCGTGCCTCCGGGAGCCGCACGTTAGCGCTTTACCGCCGGCGCCTCACGGCCAGCACCCGACGTGAGCGCCTCACGGCAAGCCCGGCGTCGCCACCGCTACTTCGTACACGGCGTGGAGCGTCGTGATGTAGAGCGTCTTGCGGTCCTTGCCGCCGAACGTGCAATTCGAGGGCTTGTCGGGCAACGCGATGTCGCCGAGGTAGCGCCCTTCCGGCGAAAAGACTTCGATGGCCTTCACCGCGTCGTCGTTGTTGGCCACGTACAAGTTTCCGGCGTCGTCGATCCCGATGCCGTCCGGCACCTTGAAAAGTCCGCCCGGAGCCTGCGAGGCATCAATGAGAACCGAGGCGGAGCCCGTGGCGCCGCTTGCATCGACCGCGAGCTTCCACACGAGGTTCTGGGCATCGCTGCCGACGTAGAGCGTGCGCCCGTCCGGTGACAAAGCCACGCCGTTCGGCATCGAGACCGCATAGGCGACGCTGACCTCGCCGCTCGGCGCGATCCGGTAGACCGCCTGCTCCGCGTGGGCACCGGGCTTGGCGCCCCACTTCGTGTCGCTGAAGTAGATCGTGCCGTCGGCGCGTACGATGAGATCATTCGGCGCGGCCAACGCGGGCCCGCCGCTTTGCGGGAAATGGTCGGCAAGCACGACGCGCTTACCGTCCGCCACGCGGACGAGGGCGCCGTTGTAGCGCTCGCAGGCCACGAGGTGCCCTTGGGGATCGACCCCGAGCCCGTTCGTGCTCGTCGGCGTCACGGGGTACGGCTCGATCGCGAAGGTGCGTGTTTCCGGCGCGTAGCGATAGATTTTCGCTGCGGGTCCGTTTTCTTCGACGACGTCCGAGAAGAGAAGAACGCCGCGCGTCGCGTCCCAGAATGGACCTTCGAGCGACTCGAACGCGACGTCGCTCGGGATTCGCCGGGCAGGCTCGGCGCCGGGAAACGGGTGGCGCGGCGGGGCGGGCACGGCCGTGGGCGCGCTCGTCGCGGCGGCGGATGCAGGGCCGGACGCGGAGGCGCCGCCACATCCACTCGAGGACGCCAGCGCGCCGACGGCTAGAGAACCGAGGGACATCGAACCGAGGGACAAGGAGGAGATGGTCATGGCATCGAATACACGCACGGTGCGAGCCCAGTACCACGGCGGGAGATCTCTGCCGAGAGCCGTCGCGTTGCGAGCGCGCAGTGCGCGTGCGCGTGCACCTGCGCATGCAAGTGGGGCATATGGGGTGGGCCTCCGCGCACCGACGACGAGGAGAATGACGCGCGAGGACTGTGGCTCGACGCCGGGCTGGCCGTTATTGTCCAATCAGAGATGGCAACCGATGTTCTGGACCAGCTCCGTGCGACGGAAAGGCTCGTGGCCGCCGTCCAAGAGCTATCGCTGGCCCGCGATCTCGACGGAGTGATGCGCGTCGTCCGGCGCGTCGCGCGCGAGCTCTGCGGCGCGGACGGAGCCACCTTCGTGCTCCGCGACAATGGCAAGTGCTTCTATGCTGATGAAGACGCGATCGAGCCGCTCTGGAAGGGGCGGCGCTTTCCGATGGAGACCTGCATCAGCGGTTGGGCGATGCTCCACCGCGAAGCGGTCACGATCGAAGACATTTACGTCGATCCTCGCATTCCGATCGACGCGTACCGGCCCACCTTCGTGAAGAGCCTGGCCATGGTGCCGATTCGTACGTCGGCTCCCATCGGCGCCATCGGGAACTACTGGGGGACTCGGCACAAGCCGACGCCGGGCGAAGTGAAGCTGCTCCAAGCCCTCGCCGACAGCACCAGCGTGGCGATGGAGAACGTGCAGCTCATCTCGGAGCTCGAGACGCGCGTACGCGAGCGGACGGCGGAGCTCGAGGCGGCGAACAAAGAACTCGAGGCGTTCAGCTACGCGGTCTCGCACGATCTGCGCGCGCCACTCCGTACGATCGACGGGTTCGGGGTCGCGCTCGAAGAGGACCTCGCAGATCGGCTCGACGACAACACGAGAGGGCACCTCACGCGCATTCGCGCTTCGACGGCGCGGATGAACGCGCTCATTCAAGACATGCTGGAGCTCGCGCGCGCGAGCCGTGGGGAAATGCATCGCGATTCGGTGGACCTGTCGGCGGCGGCGAATGTCGTCGCGCGCGATCTCGCCGCTCAGGCCCCCGAGCGGCAGGTCGCTTTCGTGATTCCCGACGGGATTGTGGCGCGCGGCGACGCGTCGCTGCTCCGCGCCGTTCTGGAGAACCTGCTCGGAAACGCGTTCAAGTTCACGTCGCGCGTGGCATCGCCCCGAATCGAGTTGGGCGTCACCGAGGACCGCGGTTCCGGCGATCGCGTGTATTTCGTGAGCGACAACGGCGCGGGATTCGACATGCAGTTTGCGCACAAGCTGTTCACGCCGTTCCAGCGTCTGCACAGCGCCACGGATTTTCCGGGCACGGGCGTGGGCCTCGCAACGGTGCAGCGCATCGTTCGGCGCCACGGGGGCCGCGTATGGGCCGATAGTCGCGTCGGCGAGGGAACTACGTTTTCGTTCACGCTCGCGCCGCCGCGTTCCTGACTGGAGCGCGAGCGCGCAGCCGCGTGACGTCTGGCCGGACGTCCCGCCCTAGCCGCGTGCGGTTGCACGGATGGGACGGAAGAACGCGCGGATCTCCTCGGCGAGAATCTGCGGCTCTTCGAGCGCGGCGAAATGGCCTCCTTTGGGCACTTCGGTCCAGCGTTGCACGTCGAAGAAGCGCGCCGCCCATTCGCGCGGCGGGTGGGACAGGTCCTTTGCGAAGAGCGTGAACCCCGCGGGGACGCGCGAAATGCTGGCCCAGTCCTTCGCCTTCTCGAGCAGCCACCGCGCGACGCCCGCGTGGGTGAGGTCGTAGTACGGCAAAAACGAGGACCCGATGGTCTCGGTCGCCCAGTACAGCACGACGTGGGTGAGAAGCTCGTCTTTCGTGAAGCGCTTTTCGACGTCGCCGTCGCAGTCGCTCCACCGCTCGAATTTCTCGACGAGCCAAGCCGCCAGTCCCACCGGCGAGTCGTTCAGCGCATCGGCGAGCGTCTGCGGTCGCGTCCCCTGAATCATCGCGTACGCGCCCTGCTTCGTGGTGAAATGCTGGATGTCGTCGAAGTACGCGCATTCGCCGGGCGTCGGGTGGCTCGGCTTCTGAAAGGCGTGCCAGAAGGGCACGTCGGTCAGGTGAACGCCCACGACGGACCCCGGATGGCTGCGCGCCAGGTGCTCGGTCACGGTGCTTCCCCAGTCGCCGCCGTGGGCGCCGAAGTGCCGGTACCCGAGCTCGTTCGTCATGAGCTCGTGCCAGAGAGCGCCGACGTGGAAAATCCCGCCGCCGTCTTCGGACGGCTCCGAAAAGGCGTATCCGGGAAGGCTCGGGACGACGACGTCGAACGCATCCCGCGGGTCGCCGCCGTGGGACGCGGGATCGGTCAAGAGGGGAATGAGCTTGGCGAACCGAAGGAACGAATCCGGGAAGCCATGCGTGAGAACGAGAGGAAGCGGCGCATCACCGCGGCCTCGTTCGTGAATGAAGTGCACGACCTTGCCCTCGATCTTGGCGCGGTAGTGCGCGAACCGGTTGATGCGCGCTTCTTGCTCCCGCCACGCGTACCCGGTTCGCCAATACTCGACGAGCTCTCTCATGTACTGCGGATTGGCGCCCGCGGACCAGTCGTCCGCCGACTCGTCCGGCGCAAAGCGCGTCCGCTCGAGGCGCTCTTGCAGATCGCGGAGCGCCGCGTCCGAGACGGCGACTTCAAACGGATGGATCGACATGGTTCGTCCTCGGCGAAGGAGCCGGTGCCGCGCGGAACGGACGGCAGAACTCGATGAGGTCGTGGGCGTATCGCTCGGGGACTTCGAGCGCGGCCAAGTGACCTCCTTCGGCCATCTCGGTCCATCGGACGACGCGCAGGGTTCGCTCCGCGAAGCTGCGCGGGACATGGCCGGCACCGTCCTTCGGAAAGAGAGCCACGGCCACGGGCACGCCCACGCGGTCCCGCGGCGTGAGCGAAGGCTGCTTTGCTTCGGCGTAGTAGCTGTACATCGATGAGCCGATCGTCTGCGTGGCCCAGTAGATCATGACGTTCGTCAAGAGGTCGTCCGGGGTGATCCCGTCCGCGACGTCCGGGTCCGTCCATGCGTGAAAACGATCGGCGATCCACGACGCCAGCCCCACCGGTGAATCGTTGAGCGCGGCGGCAAGGCTACGCGGCTGGCTCATTTGCACGAGGGCGTACGCGCCGTCGTTCATGAACCGCTTTCTGCTGTCTTCGACGTACTTACGCTCCGCGCCCGACACCGTGGCCGGATCGACCTGGGTCGCGTGCCAACCGATGTCCGTGAGGTGGATGCCCAACACGGACTCCGGGTGTTCCATCGCCAGAATCTGGGCAATCACGCTTCCGCCGTCGCCGCCAGCGACCACGAATCGCCGGTAGCCGAGCACCTCGGTCATGAGCCGCCACAGAAGGCGCGCGCTTTGCCGATTCACTGGTTCGCCGCTGGGAGGAACGGCTCCGGTGAACGCGAACCCCGGCAGAGACGGAACGACGACGTCGAACGAGTCGTTCGCCCCGAATCGAGATACCGCGGGACGGGTCAGGATCGGAATGACTTTGTGGAATCGGTAGAACGAATCCGGCCAGCCGTGCAGAAGGAGCAGCGGGAGGGGCCGCTCGCCGCCGCCCCCGCCAAGAGCATGAACGAAGTGCACGCCCACCCCGTCGACGCGAGCGACGAACTGAGGATACATATTGAGTTTCGCCGCGGCGGCGTCCCACGAGTAGGCGTCGCGCCAATACGCGATGAGGTCACGCAAATACACGGGAGAGGTGCCGCGTCCCCAATCGGATTCGCCGATGGGGCCCGTTCCGCCTCCAGCCCCGGCGCCCGCGCCGAGCTGCGCCCAGCGCGTGTTGCGAAGGCGCAGCTGGAGGTCGTCGATGGCGCGGCGTGGCACGTGGATCTCGAACGGTTCCGGTTCGGGCCGCTCTCGGGAAGACATGCCGCAGGCGTCCATGGCGGAGGAAAGTGCAAGCGATAGGCCACGACGGCCACGGCCGAGCCAATCGGTGCCACGGAGCGCGATGCGTCATGCTTCGCGCCCCGACGGCTGGAGGAGACCACCCGCTGTCAGGCCCGCCACGGCGTGCGCGGGCGGGGCATAAATGGGAGAAGGGGAGCCCTGCCGGCACGGGTTCGGGTGCGTCCGGCGTTGGCCTCGATGGCGCGGTGGCGAAAGCCGTGCATGCATCGCTTCCCGCCGTGAGCCAAATGATCGACCGCCTGGTCCAGCAGGGACTGCTGAACCGCGCCCAAGACCCGGTGGAGCGCCGCAGGAGATCGCTGACGGCGACTGCGCGAGGGCGCTCCGTTGCGCAAGCTCGAAGTGGCGCGGTCCGCAGACTACGAGCACGGGCTCGCCGCCGTTTCTTCTGAACTGCACGCTCAACTGATCCACTTGATCGAGCGTGTCGTTGCGGAACTCGAAGGCGCCGTCCGGCGCGGCCGCCCTCCGTCGGCGGCAGGGAGGTGAGCTGATGGACCGAAGTCGGTGGTTGTTGCTTGTTATCTGTGCCCTCAGCCTCTATAGCGTCGGCAAGGCGGGTACCGCCGTCTGGTGGGGACCGCTCATGGTACGCCTCGAGGATCCAGGCGGAGGTCTCGCGATCGCACGGTTCCACTTGCTCATGAATACGCACTGGCTTCTCGTCGCGATAGTCACCGCTTACGGCGTCCTCACACTTTGGATGGTCGCGCAAAGCGCGTGGCTCGGGAGGCTGACGTGAGCCGACGCTCCGTGGCGCTCATGGCGGGCATGCTGGGAGTCGCAATGCTGTGCGCCATGGGCGCTCGTGCCGATGCGGTTTCCTCCGCGATCCTTTCGGTCCGGCTCGTCGGCTTGCGAAACGACCATGGACGCACAGGGTGCGCGCTCTTTGGTTCGGAAAAGGGCTTTCCAAAAGATTCGGACGCCGCCGTCCAAAGAGTCTGGTGTCCCATCCACGCATCCGAATCGACGTGTCGCTTCGATCCGATCCCCGCCGGGACGTACGCCGTCGCGTGCTTCCACGACGAGAACGCGAACGGCAAGTGCGATACCGGGCTTTTGGGCATCCCCACGGAGGGGACGGTCGTCTCCAACGATGCCAGGGGATTCATGGGCCCCCCGGCGTTCAAAGACGCGAAATTTTCCTTTCCCGGTCGCCCGATGGAGCTGCGCCTACGAATGGGGTACTGAGAAATGACAGTCGCTAGGCCTCCGACCGGGCTCCCGAGGCACATCGACAGGGCGGAGCGCTATCGCTTCGTGCCCGCAGCCAGGACGGCCTCCATCGGCACGTGAATCGCACCCCCGGACGCGTAGGCTTCGGCGCCCTTCACGATTGCCGCACGAATGGCAGAAAGCGCCGCCGGCGTTTGCCGCCGCAGAAGCCCCCCGGTTCGAGCCGTGCCGCGCAAGAAGGCGTCGAACAGCGCCTCGCCCGACGGCAGAATCCACGTGAGCGGCAGCTCCCGCACGAAAGGATCGGCGAAGCCGCCGCCGCTGAGGATCGCCGCGGCGTTCGCCGGTGACGCATAGCGGAAGAACGGCGGACCTTCCGGCACGGCTTCGGTCGCGCCGCCGTGCGCTTCGATCGCGCGAAGGACGAGATCGAAGCCACGCGATTTGTCGGGTTCGGCCCAGACGGTGAATCCGTATTTCCCGCCCTTGCGCAAGACGCGATACGCCTCGGCCACGGCTCTTGCCGGTTGCCCGAGGTGGAGCAGGCCGAAGTTCATGGTAACGGCGTCGAAGGATTCGTTCGCGCTGCCGAGGTGCTCCGCGTCGCCTTCGCGAATCTCGATTCCGTGACCCGCGCACGAAGCTCGCGCTTTGCGCACCATGGCTTCGGAGAAGTCGACCCCAAGGACGGGGTGAAAGCCTGCATCGTCGGCGCGGAGCGCGAGGTACCCGGGGCCGGTCGCCACGTCGAGCAACGCGCCTGGCGGCGCGTCCGCTTTCACGGCGGCGAGCAGGGGGTCGATCGCCTGCGACGTCAGCGGGCCGAAATACGCGTCATACGGCTCGGCTGATTCTTGCCAGCCGTTCCATTCGAACGCGCGGAACGCGCCGACGTCGATCGGGGTGGGCACGGCTTCGATCGTACTTCAAGTCGAACCCACCGACGCATTCGGATCGTCCACGCCGTCGCGCTTCCATTGCGCTTCTGCTGACGGCCGAGGCTCGTTACGGTAGGCCGCGATGTTTCGCCGTGCCGGCCACTGGGATCGGAGATACCGCGCGATGGCCGCGTACCTCGCGTCGATCGGCGGCTACGTCAATTCCGCAGGCTTCGTCCTCGTCGGCACGTTCACGTCGCACATGACCGGCAACGTGGGCCGCCTCGCGAGCGACGTGTCGCACAAGCAAGCCGCGGCAGCGTGCGGCACGCTTGCGCTCGTTGCGGCCTTCGTGGGCGGAGCCTTCGTGGCGAGCACGGTCGTCGAGAGCGACTTCTGGGGATCGCGCGCGCGCTCGTACGGAATCGCCATCTCCACGGAGGCGCTCGTTCTCGCGGCGTGCGGCGCCGTCTTCGCCGCGCACGGGCCGGCTGACGCCGCGATTGAAACAGCGCTCCTCTGTTCGGCGATGGGCATGCAGAACAGCCTCGTGACGCGCCTCTCGGGCGCCGTCGTTCGGACGACCCACGTGACTGGCGTCCTCACCGACCTGGGAATCGAGGCGGCCCGCTGGCTACGCTGGTTGCGCTTCCGCGGCGCCGAGGCCCTGCGCGTGCGCCTCGCATTTGGCCGTAACGCGCCCGAGCGGCCATCGCCGTCCAAGGGGGCTCTGCTCGTGACGATCGCCGGTGCCTTCTGCGGGGGCGCGCTCCTCGGTAGCTGCGCGGGGCTCCTCATGCCGCGCGCGGCGTTGGTTCCACCGATCGTCGGTCTGGCGTTGGCGGCGACGTACGCGTTCGTGCGAGGGCCGGCCGACGAAGCGGAGGGCGCATTGCCGCGGAACGCCCGATCGTGATCGATCCGAATGGTAGATCTACGGGCTCGCCTCCTTGCACTTCTTCGAGCAACGCAAATACCCCTTGCCGCACTCCGACCGGCTCACGCGGATTCCGCGCGGCGCGTGAGGATGGGCGAGACGCGCGCCAGTCCCTTCAGCGTGGCCTGGCGGGCATTCCGTAGGTCGTGCCGGCGATGGGTTCCGCGAGAATGCCCTGTTGCAAGGCGATCAACGCGGCCTGACACGCCAGCATCACCTTGCGCTTCTGGTTCAGAGACAGGGATAGCGAGCGGACATTGGTGTTTTCGCGGGAGAGCGCGATGATTTGGGTACGGATCTGGCCGAACGTGGCATAGGCGGATTGCGCTTTGGCGAGCTCCAGGTCTCCGCCCAGCTTGTCGGACTTGAAAAGGGCGCTCAGCGCTTCCAGATTCTCGTGCACGCGAGCGTCTTCCGCCGCCATTCGTCCCTCCATCTCGTCCATCCGGCGATCGCTCTCTTCCGCGATGTGCGGAGGCAAGAGGGTTTGGAGCCGAAGGACGCTGATCTCGGCGCCCAAGGCCAACCGCATCATCGCCCGCGCGTCCGGCGAGTCCGCGTGGTCAACGACGAGGCGTGCCAGTGCGTCGGTAGTCTCCGTGGCCGAGGCCGCCGCCGGGCCGTAGGCCAGGGCATAAGCCTTGGTGTTCGAGTTCTGCACCGCCAGCGTCAGGAGCTCATCATCCACCTGCCGGAACTCGGTGAAGGCCGTGTCGAATTGCGCGAGCGATTGTCTCTCGCCGCGCGTCCCGCCGGTGGTTTCGAGTTCTTCCAGTTCGCGGCGTTCCTGCTCCACTTTGGCGGAGGCTGCGCGGGCTTGATCGGAGAAGGTCTGCGAATCTTGATCGGTAATGGCGAGGACCGCACTCTTCTCCGCTTCTGCGGCGGAAGCGAGGTCGACCTGCATTTGTCCCACCAGGTCGACACGATTGGCTTTGAGGGCGAGTTGGGAGATCGGGCTTTGCGTTTGGCGAAAGCGCAACAGAACGAACGTGAAGATCAAGAGCGCCGCCGCGCCCGCGGCGATCCGCAGAACGTCGCCTCGTGCGATGCGGGCGAATGCCGGCGTCGCGGAGCGATTCATCGTTCGATGAGGAGCGCCAGAGCTAGATGAGCCATGCATGGTGCACCATGCCCTCACGGATACGGCGCCCGAGATCAAGGCGCCGTTAAGACTTCAGCCGCCGCCGCAAGGGGGCGCGGTCACAGTCGAGCCTGCGACTCCGGGGTTGGCACCGTCACAGTGTCGCGTTTGGGCGTCGTGCGAGGTGACAGCCGGCCAGCAGAGCCTACTGGCAGCCGATACGGGTAGTGGACAGTGCGACGTCGTCGAACCAGACGGGGAAGGCGGGACTGTCGGGGCCGTGGAAGTCGAACCATCCGAGCGCGAGGCTCGTGAGCCCTAGCGATGCCGGCGGCGCCCAGCCCGAGTTCACCGAGGACGTGGACGTCAGGCCGGAGACCGCCGTGCCG
>DATHQY010000288.1:0-8730 GCA_035482215.1 Polyangiaceae bacterium
ACCGGCTTCTTTCATGCGCCCGGGCGGGACGCGGAGCAGGGGCGCGCGTGCGAATCGCTTCACGAGCTCGAGGTCCACGTCGCGCCGCACGGGATGAATCGCGCCGTCCGCGGCCCAGACGAAGGGGAACGGGCCGGCGAAGAACACGGATCCATCGAACGTGAATCGCCGTGACTCGTCGGGCGTGACCCAGTACGCAACGAGCGCGTCGCAGTGGACACCGCCCGGCGCTTTGTGATCGGGTTCGTGGAGGACGACCGGGCGTACGGGCTCGTCGCGGAAGTCGAGCAAGCGCTTGAATCCGTCGACGAAAACGGCTCCGTGGACGCGTGCGGCCTCCAGCGCGAGCGACGCGTCGACGCCGGTGGCATAGGCCGCCTTGCGTCCCTGGCCGAGGTCGCGCACGTGCTCGACGACGCGCCGGTCGCGCGGACGCGCCGCGAGCGTGAGGATCTCGCGTGCCGCGAGGAGCCGCCTCTCCCCCGAGCGCCGGACGGTGATCGCGAGCGTGCGCGCGTCGGCGTCGGCGCGTTCGCCGTACGGACGCCCGAACCCTCCCTGCCCCGGCTCCGACGGCGCAAGAGCGATGTCCACGTCCTCGGTCGGCGCGTCGAGCGGAAGCCACGTCCCGAGCGCCCGGTCGAAGTTGGCCTCGAGGTGGTACGCCGCCCGCGCGCGAAGCGCATCCGACGCGGGGCCACGGCAGTCGCGACCCTCGGCGAGCGCGGCGCGCAGCTCGCCCGAGCGCGAAACGTCCAGGATGAGGGTGGCGACGTGCGCGCAGGGGCCGAACGCGGCCGAACACTGCGAGCAACGCCCCACGACGCTGCGCTCGTCCTCCGTCAGGGCAAGACTGACGACGAACGACTCGACCCGTTGCACCGTTTGCACCGTTTGCGCCACTTCGACGAGCTTGCCGAGGCGCGCGCGGAGCGTGCGACCGTCCGGGTCGAGCGACGGCGCTTCGACGTACCGCAGGTCGCTCGACGCCGCGATGCCGAGGACGCGCCGGCTCGCGACGCGCTCGGCGAACGCGGGATCGACCCCGTGAATCCAGCTCGCCATGGAGTCGCGTCGATCGGTAGAGCCCATCGCGGAGAAAGCGCCTGCGCCGCCTCGGGCCCGTCAACCGGCCGGCTTGCGGTATCCGAAAAAGCCGCGCCGCTTGATGACCGCAGCGACTTCGGGGGGCACCATCGATTCCCACGTTTCGTCGCGGTCTTTGATCTTGCGCAGGATGTCGCGCGAGAAAATCGAGAGGTACTCGGGGTTGTGGACTTCGAGCTGCTCGATGCAGCCGCGCTCCACGAGGTGCCCGTAGAGCTTGCGGAGCTCGGGCGCGACTTCGAGGTTCTGCACGGTCTGAAGCTTGCCCGTCTTCGGGTCGAGATACGGATAGACGTAAATCCGGAGATCGTTTTTGAAGAGCCGGCCGAACGACTCCAAAATCCCGCCTTCGAGGTGCGTGTAGTATTTCTCGTCGAAGAGATCGAGCAGGCTGCCCGCGCCCATCGTGATGCCGATCTTGCTGTTCGTGTAGCGCTGGAGGTACGCCGCCAGCCGGTAGTACTCGAAATAGTTCGAGATGAGCACCGTCTTGCCGATGGCGGCCAGCACGTCGGCCCGGGCGAGGAAGTCGCGGTAGTCGATGGCGCCCGCGGCCATCAGGTTCTTCATCGTGATCTCGGCGAGCTCGATGATGCGATCACCCTCCACGCCGGGGCGCTTCTCGAACTCTTCGCGCGCGCAGCGGAGCATGTCCACGTTCACGTGGCTCACGGGACGGAAGCTGCCGCGCTCGACGAGGATCGACCTCCTGTGAAGCACCTCGGACGGCTGGAGCACCGACCCGTCCGCCCCGAACATGGCCGCGTTGCTGAGGCCCATCTGTACGAGGTGCAGGCTCAAGACACGGTTGTCGACGTGCCGGAACTCGATTCCGGAGAGCTCGATCATGTCGATTTCGATCCGTTGCGTCGTGAGGTTGTCGAGCAACGACTCGACGACCTCCTCCGGCTCGTGTGCGAAGAACGCCGCGTAGAGCAGATTGACGCCCACGATGCCGAGCGCCTCTTGCTGGAGCGCGTTCTCGTTGTCGAGCATGCGTACGTGGATGATGATCTGGCTGTCTTGATCGCGCGGGTGCGCCTGAAAGCGCACGCCCATCCACCCGTGGCACTCGTTCGTGCCCTGGTAGTTGCGGGCCGACACCGTGTCCGCGAACGTGAAGAAGGCCGTCGTGTCGCCGCGCGTCTCGCGCAGGCGCTTCAAGTTGAGCTCGTGCTCGTACGTGAGCATCGACTCGAGCCGCGCGCGGCACACGTAGCGATCGCACCGCCCGTAGATGGCGTCGCTCACCTCCATGTCGTACGCGGAGATGCTCTTCGCGATCGTCCCGGCCGCGCCTCCGACGCGAAAGAACCAGCGAACGACCTCCTGCCCGGCGCCGATCTCGGCAAACGTGCCGTAGCGCTTCGGATCGAGGTTGATGGCCAGCGCCTTCTGCGCGGTAGTGATCGCTTCCGTCGCCATGCAGGTGCGGGCAGCGTATCGTGCCCGCGTTCCGCCGCGAAGCCGCTCCGCTACGAACGCGTGCGCGACGGGGCGATCCAGTTTCCGCCGCGTAACGCCGCGATGACTTCGTCGGCGCCGCGGCCGGTGTCGTGTCCCGCGCCGTGTCCCGCCGCCGCGTCGAGATCGACGACGATGTCGTGCGCGGCCTGCTTGTGGCCGCGCGTCGCCGGCACGATCGCGAGGATCCCGGCGTTCTTGAGGGCCTCCGCCGCGGTGAGCGCACCCGCTCCCACGCGCCGATCGACGACGACGCTCGTCACGCCCAGGTCGAAGAGCGCGCGCTCCGCGGCATACGCCGCCGCAAGCGCTCGCGACGGCGTGTCGGAAGCGAGCAGCACGATGGCGCCGCTCGCCCCGAAGCGAGCCCGCCGTTCGTCGTCGCTCACCTGCGATCCGGGCGCGGAAGCGCCGGGCGTCGTTCCCGCGGTGTCGGGCGAAGTAGCCCCGGCCTGGTTCGTGGCCGCGACCATGCCGGCGGCGACGGTGCCGTTGGAGATCGTGTCGATCAGGATGAACGAGCCGGTCTCGCGGTTCTTGTCGTACGGATCGAGGAAAAGCTCCCGGTGCGCCGTGATCGTCACACGGCCGATCTCGTTGAGCGTGAGCGTTTCCGCGGGGACCTCCTCGAGGCTGTCCATGTCGCGGCGCCCGTGCACGCGATCCACGTCGGCACGAACGGTCTGCGTCGTGTGCTTCAGGAGATAGGTGCGGCCGAGGTCGAGCGGCTCGCTTTGCATCCAGACGAGGTGCGCGTCGAACGTCCGGGTCACGGCGGGCAAGTCACCCGAATGAACGAGCATGCAGCCGCGGCTGACGTCGATCTCGTCTTCGAGGCGAATCGTGATCGATTGCGGGGCGAAGGCGAGCGTGAGCTCCTTGTCGAGGGTGTCGATCGCCTTGACGCGGCTCGACTGGCGCGAGGGCAGCACGGTGACCGCGTCCCCCTTTCGCACGACGCCGGACGCGATGCGGCCCGCGAAGCCCCGGTAATCGAGGTTCGGACGTGCGACGTACTGCACGGGGTAGCGCAGGTGCTCGAAATCCCGCTTGTCGGCGACCGGGACGGACTCGAGGAACTCGAGCACCGTGGCGCCTTCGTACCAGGGCGTCTTGTCGCTCTTGTGAACGCAGTTGGCGCCGGTGAGCGCGCTGATCGGAAAGAACGTCACGCCCGTGAACGCGAGGCCCTTCGTGAACGCGGTGAACTCCGCGCGAATGCGCTCGAAGATCGCGCGGTCGAACGCCACGAGGTCCATCTTGTTCACGCACACCGCGAGGTGCGGGATGCCGAGCAACGACGCGATGTACGCGTGGCGGCGGCTCTGCTGCAGAACGCCGAGGCGCGCGTCGATCAGAATGATGGCGACGTTCGCGGTCGACGCGCCGGTCACCATGTTGCGCGTGTACTGCACGTGCCCCGGCGTGTCGGCGATGATGAACTTCCGCTTGTCGGTCGTGAAGTAGCGGTAGGCGACGTCGATCGTGATGCCCTGCTCGCGCTCCGCGGCGAGGCCGTCCGTGAGGAGCGACAGGTCGATCTCGGTGCCCGCCATGTGCGTGGCCTTGCGCACCGCCTCGAGCTGATCCTGGTACACGGAGCCCGTGTCGAACAAGAGCCGGCCGATCAGGGTCGATTTGCCGTCGTCGACCGAGCCGACGGCGACGAAGCGCAGGAGCTCCTTGTTCTGGTAGCGGGCGAGGTAACCCTCGATGTCCGATTGGATGAGATCCTTCTCCGAGGCCATCAGAAGTAACCCTCGCGCTTCTTCTTCTCCATCGATGCATCCTCGTCGTGATCGATGAGGCGGCCCTGCCGTTCCGACACGGAGGCGACGAGCATCTCCTGGATCACTTCCGGCACGGTGGCCGCCGTCGACTCCACCGCGCCCGAGAGCGGGTAGCAGCCGAGGGTGCGAAAGCGCACGGACTTCATCACGGGTGTCTCGCCCGGCTCGAGGCGCATCCGGTCGTCGTCGACCATGATCCACGTGCCGCCGCGCGCGACGACGGGCCGCGGCTTCGACAGATACAGCGGCACGACGGGGATCTTTTCGTTCCACAAGTAGAGCCACACGTCGAGCTCCGTCCAGTTGGACAGCGGAAAGACGCGTACGCTTTCGCGCAGGTTGATGCGTCCGTTGTAGAGCGACCACAGCTCGGGGCGCTGGTTCTTCGGGTCCCACTGGTGGAATCGATCGCGAAACGAGTACACGCGCTCTTTCGCGCGGGACTTCTCTTCGTCCCGCCGTGCGCCGCCGAAGGCGCAATCGAAACGGTACTTCGTGAGCGCTTGCTTGAGCGCCTCGGTCTTCATGACCGTCGTGTACTTGTTGCTCCCGTGGTCGAACGGGTTGATTCCCTCGGCGAGGCCTTGCGGGTTCGTGTACGTGATGAGCTCCGCGCCAATCTCCCGCGTGACGCGATCGCGGTGCGCGATCATTTCGCGAAACTTCCACGTCGTGTCGATGTGCAGGAGCGGCATCGGCAGCTTCGCCGGCGCGAAGGCCTTCTGGGCCAGCCGGAGCATGACCGAGCTGTCCTTGCCGATCGAGTACATCATCACCGGATTTTCGAACTCGGCGACGGCTTCCCGCAGGATGTGAATGCTCTCGGCTTCGAGCGTTTCGAGATGGGTGAGCCTGCGTTTGTCGATATCCACCCTCGGGCGTCCTTCCGTTTCGGTCTACGCGATTACTCGTAGAGCCTTCATCTGCCAAGCGCCGCCCAAGCGCTGCCGCGAGAAGCCTGCCGATCCTGGATGGATGATCAGCTTCGTGGAAGTGCCGGAGCCTGCTCGCGAATCCTCGAACCGTCCGGAAACAAGGCGCGATGTCTACTGTGGCGCGCTGCAGCGTAACGAATCGGTCGACAAGACGTCACCCCCCATCGAACGCAGGAATGCCACAGTCCGTGACCCCACCGCACCGAGCCATGGCCGATCTTCGCCCGTTTCCTCGTTCGTCTCGCGCGCCGGCGACACCGAAGCCTCCGAGCGCCTGCCCCGATACGATCGACCAGCTGGGCAAGTACCACCTCATCGCGTTCCTGGCGCGCGGCGGAATGGCCGACGTGTACCTCGGCGTCATCCGTGGCCTCGTCGGGTTCAGCAAGCTCCTCGTCCTGAAGGAGCTCCGTCACGACGCGACGGACGACGAGACCTACGTCGGCATGTTCATGGACGAGGCTCGCCTCGCGGCCAGGCTCAACCACCCGAACGTGGTGCAGACGATCGAGGTGGGCGAGGAAGGTGCGCGGCGCTTCATCGCGATGGAGTACCTCGACGGGCAGCCGCTCAACCGGGTTCTCTCCCGCGCGCGCAAGCGCGGCGCTCCGATGGACCCGGGGATGCACCTGCGCATCGTCGCGGACGTTCTCACCGCGCTCGCCTACGCGCACTCCTTGACCGACTTCGACGGCGGCGAGCTCGGGATCGTGCATCGCGACGTGAGCCCGCAGAACGTGTTCGTGACGTACGACGGCGCGGTCAAGCTCATCGACTTCGGCGTCGCGAAGACCCGCCTGGCTTCGCAAGAGACCCTCTCCGGCGTGTTGAAGGGCAAGCTTCGGTACATGGCTCCCGAGCAGACCACCGGGCACGCGGTCGACAGCCGCGCGGACCTCTTCGCCGCGGGCATCATGCTGTGGGAGGCGGTCGCGGGCGAGAGCCCCTGGGAAGGGGGCGAGGACCTCACGATTCTGCGCAGCTTGATGGCGGGCTCAATCCCACGTCTGCGCATTGCGCACCCCGACGTCGACCCCGAGATCGCGGACATCGTCGACCGTGCGACGAGCCCGGATCCGCGTTCGCGCTACCAGGATGCCATCGCGATGCGCGCCGACCTCGAGGCGTACCTCGATCGGCATGCGCGCACGACGCACATGCCGGTGTCGCGCGGCGGTCGCGACTTGGCCGCGTTCGTGTCGGCGCTCTACGCCGACGATCGCCGGCAGATGAAGGCGCTCGTGCAGGCGCAGCTTGCGGTCCTCGCCCGTGCGGCCAGCGCGAACGACGCCGCGGCCGACGCGGCCGGTGACTCGGCGGCCGAGAGCGGTGGCGTGACGGGAAGTCGTCTGCGCGACTCCGCATCCGTCGCTTGGCGCGCGCAACGCTCGGCGTCCGAAGCTCGTGCGGATGCCGGTCCGTTGGTCGAGCAAGACGGCCCGATTTCCGGCGTGACGCCATCGTCTCACCGCCTGCCGGACGACGACGGCGATCCCGGAGACCCGGCGCCGAGCCCCTTCGCCGTGCCCGCGAGCGTTGCCGCGGACGCGACGGCCGCTGAGGCCCGGGCAGCAGAGTTCCGCCGCGCCGCGCGGCGTCGCTGGACGGTCGTGGCCGCCGTCGCGGGCGCCGCGATTGCCGCGAGCGGTCTGGCGGTCGTGTGGAAGGTGACGGCCCGCGCAAGCGACGCGCGCAACCTCGCCGTGACGGCGCCGTCCGCAGCGATGGTGGGGCTCGAAGCGCCAGCGCCGGTGGGTGCGCTCGCGAATCCCGTGCGCCTCGAGCCGGCTCGCATGGAGCTCGTCGTGCGCGTCGTCCCGTCGTTCGCGCGTCTTTCCGTCGACGGAGTGCCCGCGTCCAATCCGTTCAGCGCCTCCTATCCACGCGATGGATCGATCCATCGCGTCGAGGCGCGCGCGCCGGGGTTCGATCCCCGGATCGAGGACGTGACCTTCGATCGCGACGCGACGCTCGAGCTGAGCCTCGAGCGTCATTTTGCGTCCGCGCCGGCGCCGCGGGCGGTGGCTCCGGCATCTGTCCCGGACGCCAAGCCCGCCGCCGTGACTCCTACCGCGGAGAGCGCGGACCGAACCTCGGGGCGTCCGCGCGTCCATCCGATCGAGACGGAAGACCCGTATTCTTCGTCGCGGTAGCGCGCGGACGGGGTACCGATTCGTACGAGGTCGTCGCCGGTCTCGACGGAGCGGTCAAGCTGGAATCGCTTGGGGTGCGATGCCGGCGCGGGCGGCCGCGCGGTGCAAGAACGCCCCCAGGCGGGCCGTGTACGCGTCGCGATTGGCAGGGAAGATCGTGCCGTGATCGCCTTGCTCGAAGAGCACGAGCTCCTTGTCGTCGGCCGGGGCACCGCCCCAGGCGTAGATGCGCGACCCGTGCGATGCGGGAATGAGCGGATCCTGCGCCGTGTGCATCACGAGGAGAGGGCCGTGAAACGCATGCAGCTTGGCTTGCTGGTCCACGCGGGCGTGCACGACGCTCTCGAGCGCAGCGGCCGTCGTCCCGAGCGATTCAGGCGATACACGCATCAGGGTGCGCTCCAGTGGATCGGCGATTCCGCTCTCGATCACCAGGCCGGCGGCCGCGGGGTGGCGCGCCGCGGCTTCGACGGCGAACACCGACCCGAGCGAACGGCCGAAGAAGACGAGGCGCTCGTCCGGGATCCCCGCGGCTTCGACCACGGGTTTCACGTCTTCGATCATCTTTCCGAGCGACGCGGTGCCCGTGGAATTGCCATATCCACGGTATTCGGCAAATAGCACATTCGCACCGAGGTTGTTGACGAGCCACGCCATGGCCGGCACGTAATCGGCGACCACTTCCGCGTTTCCGTGGAAATGGATCATCGTCAATGCGTCGGCGAACGGCGCGGAGCGATAGCAAGCGAGATGCACCCCGTCCGCGCCGGTGACCCAAAAGGGGTCGGCCACGGGATTGCGGCGCGGAAAGAAGTACGCGGAGGAAAGTGCGGGATGGTCGAGGAGATCGATCATACGCAATTCATCGTACCGCCTCCCGGCGCGCACGCACGAAAGCTCGTGCACGCGCGAAAGGTCGTGCACGAGCGGACGTTCGCTACTCCGCGGGCGTCCAATACCCGTCGGACCAAACCCACTGCGTCCCGTCCCAGATCCATTGTGGGCCTATCCACACCCATCCGGGGTAATCCGGCGTGACCCACCAAGGGCCGCCGATCCAACCCCACGAGTGGCCGCCCCAACCCCAAAAGCCCCGACCCCAATGGGGGTATCCCCAACCCCAGCCGCGCCCCGGCCCCAGCGCGACTCGGCCCGCGAAGTGGCCGCCCGCGAACCGAGCGCCCTCGCCGAAGTGGCCGCCGCCGCCGAAGTGGCCGCCGCCGCCGGCGCCGAAGTGGCCGCCGCCGCCGCCGAAGTGGCCGCCGCCGCCGCCGCCGAAGT
>DATHQY010000289.1:0-14393 GCA_035482215.1 Polyangiaceae bacterium
GTCCCGCTCCCGCCCGTTCCCGTGTTGCTGCCCGAGCCCGAGCCTGTGCTCGAGCCGGTTCCGGCTCCACTATTGGCGCCCGACCCCGAGTTCCCGCAGCCGACGAGAACGAGGGCAGCCCCGCCGAGCGCGACCGACGCAGCGAGCGTGGTGAATCGCAACCGATGACCGAAGCACGCAACGACCATTTATGGACCTCCTGAGACGGCGAAGCCAACGAAGCCCGAGTCCGCAATGGCAGGCCCGAAAAGAATAAGGAAGCTACGAACCGTCATCGGTGAAAGGAAGCGACGCGGGTCCACTCCTGTGGGGTCCGCACCTCCCGCAGTTACAGCCCGCAGTTCATGGCTCGAAAATAACGACGCTCGCGCCTGGCTCCGTGGTTGCCCGTGTTGCGACAGCAACAGCGGCGGGGCCGTTGCGTCAACGAATGATGGACGAAGTGCGGCGCTTTGCCCTGTCGTCGTCCACTTGCGGTCGACCCTGCATGGTCGCTCGCCACTCGGCGCGGTCGGCCCCCAGCACCTCCGCGGAGAACCACGCGGTCAGCAACAGGACGAGGATCAGCGCGCCGCTTCCTTCGCCGCTCGGGTGCCCGTGGAGACGATCGATCAGCGCGCGGGCGCTGCAGAGAGAGATGACGACGGCGAGCACGACGAGGAGCGCGTGCCGCAAGGCGCCCTCCGTCACCGGCGCCCGTTCCGGCGCCCGCGTGCCGTTCGCCGGTCCCAACTGTGTTGCGAGTTTCATGACGAACCTCCGATCCAGCCTGCTCTTCAGACTAGACACCGAAGAATTAATATTTCGATAAAGCGGGGCGGGATCGGGCCTTGTCTGCGGGCTCGACGCCGCCACGACCGACTACGCCCTAGCGATTTCTTAATTCATGGAGCTACGGCCTCGCGGTCTCATCGCTCGGCTGCAGAAGGTGCCAGGCCACGAGAGCCACGAACGGCGATGCGGCGCCAATTGCGTACGTGGTGCCGTACGCGCCGACGTCGAGCAGGCGACCGAAGAGCGGCATGACGACCGCGATCACGGCCGACCACGAGCCCGCGCCGAGCCCCGCGAGCGTCGCTGCGTGATCGGACGCATGCTTTCGTGTGACCTCCGCGAGCGACGCGATCACGTAGCCGGCGGCGGTGAAGGTGCCGAGAAAAAGCAGCGCGAGGACCACTGCGCGCGAGCGGAACAACGCCGTAGCCGCGAACGGCAACGACAGGAGCGCGAGCCACGTGTACACGCGCAGAAACCAGCCGCGGGCCAACGGGGCGCGCCGCGCCGCGCGATCGACGATCCACCCCCAGAAGAAGTAGCCCACCTCCCAGCCGAGCGGGGGAATCCACAAGAGGCGCCCGAGCGCCGCCTGATCGCAGCCGAGGCGGTGGCCCAGATCGATCGGTGCGATGTAGAGGACGAACCCGAGCGGGACCGCGCCGAGCGCATAGATCGCCATGAACGCCCAGAGAGGTCGTCTGCGGAACGAGAGCGAGGGACCGGCCTCCGCCGCGGCGCGAGCCGGCGGGTGCCGCACGCGCTCGTCACGACCCACTGTGCCCCAGAGGGAGACCCACGCGATCCCGAGCACACCGGTCGCCACGAAGGCGCCGCGCCAACCCCAGCGCAGCGCGATCGGCGTGATGAGGAGCGGCGTGACGATGGCGCCGAGCGATCCGCCGCTGTAGGCGAGCGCCACACCGCGCGCGCGCTCAGCTTCGCGCAGGGTCTGCGTGGCCGCACGAAAGCCCGCCGGAAAGGTCGCGCCTTCGCAGAACCCGAGCGCCGCTCGCGCGACGGCGAATCCCGCAGCGTTGCGCACGAAGGCGTGTGCAACGGACGCGGCCGTCCAGAGGGCCACCGCGCAGGCCGTGACGGCGCGAAGCCCGTAGCGATCGAGCGCGCGGCCCCACACGGGGTTGCCGAGCAGGTACGCGATGGAGAACGCGCTGATGACGAAGCCGTATTGCTCCGCGGTGAGACCCGTGTCGCGGAGGATGGTGTGCGAAAGAAGCGCGAGCGTGTTGCGATCGACGTAGCTGATGAAAGAGAGCAGCATCATCGTCGCTGTGGGGGCCCACCAGCGCAACGTCGTGAGCCACGGCAAAGAGAAACGAGAACGCATGGGGGCCGTTGGCGCGGGCACGCCGTAGTATCACGGTGCGGCGCGGTCCTTCGCGCGCTACCTCCAGCACGGCGACGATCGCGTGCAGTGTCGCCGAAGCCGCGTTACCGCGGTCTCCTTCCCGTCTCCGCGAAAGAACGCGTACGGCGCTTACAGCAGGGGGCAGCGAGTTGGCGCCCCGCTGCAACGGCTTCCAAGGTGAACGCCAATTGCAGACAAACGGCGGGCACGGCTCGTATTTGTGCGGTAAAACGCCACGTTCGCGCGGAGAGAAAATACCATGAACCGATATCGACACTATGCCGCCGCCCTTTTGGCCGCCAGCCCTGCTTTGCTTTTCGCCGGTGTTGCAAAGGCCGGCAGCTGGACAGACAGCGCGCCTTTCGGCGCCACTCTGCAGGGCGACCTCTACACCCCCACTACGCCGGCAGCGTCACCCGCCATCCTGGTCGTCATCCACATGTGCTCGGGACACTCGTCGACCGTGCACGGATGGTTCGATTCCTACGCGGACACGAATGGCTTTTATCTGATCGCTCCAAGCTCGGGATCCAACGACTGCTTCGACTCGAGCGCGTCGCGAAGCGGCGACCGCGCCGCGATCGTCACGATGGTGAATTACGTGCTCACGAACAAGCACGCCAACCCCCAGCGCGTTTTCGCGGCCGGGATGTCCTCGGGCGGCTGCATGACGAATACGCTCGTCGCGATTTACCCCGACGTCTTCTCCGGCGGCGCGGCGATGCCGGGCTTCCCGGCGGGCGGTTGGCCCGCGGGCGACACGACGTGCACGAAATGTGGAACGATGCCGATGAACCCCACGAACGGCACCTACTGGGCCAATTTCGTCACGACGGCGAACCCCGGCTTCAAAGGCGAATACGGCTGCCTGGAAGAATGGGTCGGCGGCGGTGATCAGTACGACTTCAACGATTGGATCCCGGCCGTCGCCGCGCAATGGCAGACGCTTGCGGACCTTGGCGCCGGCGCACCGGGAACGGGCGCTCCCAGCGGATGGACGCGAGAGGTCTACAAGGACCAGAACGGCAACATCCGCCTCGAGACGAACATCGGCCCCTCGAGCCAGAAGCACGACCTCGAGACCGTGATGCCGCCGCTTTACGGACCGGTAGTGACGTACCTCGGCCTCGACAAGCCGACGGGCGGCTGCGGCCTCGCCACGACGAGCGTGCAAGACAACCAGAGCGATGGCGGCATGTCGGGCGGCTCGGGCGCGTCCGGAACCTCGGAAGGCGATGCGAGCACGTCGGGTAGCTCCGGCGGCAGCACGTCCGGGTCGACGAGCGGCACGCGCGGCACGACGGGAAGCTCGGGGACCGGGACCTCCGGCACGGCCACGGGAAACTCGGGCACGTCGGGCACGGGCACAGGATCCTCGGGCAACGCCAGCTCGGGCACGACCGCGGGCTCCTCGGGAAGCGGCACGGGCTCGGGCAATAGCGGCTCCGGCTCCACGGGCTCGGGCAATAGCGGCAGCGGCAGCGGATCGAACGCGAGCGGCAGCACGAACTCGGGCTCCGACGACAACGGCGGCGGCGGCTCGAAGAGCTCGGGCTGCAGCATGATTTCGGGCGGCCCCGCCGGCGCGGGCACCGGCGTGATGTTCGCCGCGGGCCTGCTGGGCCTCGCGTTCGGCGGCCGTCGCCGTCGTCGCTCGTAACGGTCACGTCTCGGAAGAGCGATCAGCGCGCGTCGCCGTCCTCGACGGTGGCGCGCAGCCGCTCGATCGCCTCGTCCCATTGGTCCGAGATTCGATCGAGGTAACTCCGCGCGTCCGCAAGCCGCTTCGGCTGAATCTCCCAGACGCGCTCGCGCCCGTCGCGGCGGCTCCGAACGAGCCCCGCCGCTTCGAGGGCGACGAGGTGCTTCGTCACCGCCTGCCGCGAAACGCGAGCCTGCTCGGTGAGGCGCACGATCGACTGGGGCCCACCGGCCGACAGGCGGGCCACGATCTCGAGGCGTGTCTCGTCCCCGAGCGCGGCGAACACCGGCGCGGCGCGCACGATCCGGGCCACGGCGGCGGTCATACGAACGTCGCGACGTATTGTTCGACGAGCTTCGCCTGGTGGCTCCACCCGCCTTCGTTGGCCGCGAAGGCCTTGGCGCGCCGCTCCATCGGGATCGCGTCGAACCCGGACTCGGTGATTCGCAGCTCCGTGCCGCCTGCGACTTCGGCGAGCTCGAAGACCACGAGCGTGGTCGGCTCCTTCGAGTAGTCGTAGTCGCGCTCGATCGCGAACGGGTGCCAGCGGAACGCGATCCGCTGCATCGGCTCGATGCTCTCGACGCTCCATTCGAAGGTCGCGCCGCTGTACGGCTCCTGCATCTTGGCCACCGCGGGGTCCACTTTCGTCGGGACGATCGTCCCGGTCATTCGTTTGCCCGCGGTGAACGGCTCGGCGAACTCGACACCGAACCATGTGCCGAACTCCTTCGCGTCGCTGACCGCCCGCCACACGCGTTCGTGCGGTGCGCGCAGGACGACCCGCTTCTCGATTCGATCGGTGCTCGAAGCCATTGGCAACCTCCTGGTTGCTTTTGGTCGTACCGCAAGGAGCCTGATTGCGCAACTCGATGGTTGCGCGCTTCTCGTCGTCGGCTCGCCCTCGCGACCCGGCTGCCGCTGCACGGTCAGCCTGCCACGGCGGTCTCCGCCGCTGGGAGACCTCCGCCGTTCCCGGCTTGTGCTAGGCGCGCGTCGGATCGACCCGACCACGCACATTCGCGCCAAAACGATTGCTTACCAAACGGGCTCGACTAGAGAAATCGTAGCTCGGGGGCTGCCTGAACAGTTAGCGTCGGTCGATCCCGATGGGGCGTGCTCAGGCGGTCTTCGAACCGGCGAATCGTGGCCCTCTTTTCGGCGTTCGTGCTGTCCGCGCCGCGTGCGCGCGCGGCGGGCGTCGGCGCGGACGATTCGCTCGCGCACGTCGATATTCACGCATTCGTCAGTCAGGGGTTCATCCTGACTTCGCACAACGACTACATCGACAAAGACAAGTTGCGTATCGGCGCGCCGCTCTTCGCGGAGGATCTCGGCCCGGCCGGCAGCTTCACCCTCAAGGCGGATTGGTTTTACGTCGACTACCGCTGGGAGGACTGGCTCGGTTTCCGCGTGGGACGCCTCAAGATCCCATACGGGGTCAGCGACATCGATTCGGTTCGCGTGCCGATTCCGCTGCCGGAATCGATCGACCCGCTCCAGATTCGGGGCGGAACGTTCGAAGCCCTTCGCCTCGATTCGACCGTGACCCGCCACAGCCTGCCCACCCCCATCTCCCCGCCGTAAAATGATGGCTGCACATGCGTCTCACGTTTCGCGCCAAGCTGCTCGCCGTCGTCGCCATCTCCGCGGCGGCGTGCGCCCTCTGCGTGACCACGGAAGTCGTAGTGGCAAGCCGGGTCGAACACCAGCTCGACGCCATTCGTGCCGAGCATCTGCCGAAGATCGGCCTCGAGCCCCAGCTCACCGCATCGTTCGACGCGCTGTCGCGCGCATTCCAAGACGCCGTCGCGAGCCGCGATCTCGACGATCTGTCGGCCACCGATCGCATCCGCCGGCAGTTCATCGCGCATCTCGACGCCGCACGGACGGCGATGGACCCGAAGAGCGCGAAGGCGCTCATCGAGGCACTCGGCGTCTATTACGAGGTCGCCTATGACCTCTCGCTCCGCCTCATCGCGGGCGAAACGGGCGAACGCATCGTCGACGCGATTGCGGCCATGCAGACCCGCCGCAACGAGGTCACGCGGCTCATCGCGCGGACGGCGTCCTACGACGAACGGCAGCTCGCCGAGGCGTTCACCTCAATCGCGCGTTCCGAGAGCTCGGCCGCCGCGTACGACGTCTGGATCAGTCTCACGGCGTTGGGCCTCGTCCTCGGTCTCTCGATCGCGGTGAGCCGGGATCTGTTGCGGTCGGTCGCGGCGCTCGTGGCGGGCTTCGAGCGCTTCGGGCGCGGCGACTTCACGCGGCCCATCCCCGTCGCGACCCGCGACGAGATCGCCGACGTCGCGGCGCACGCCAACCAGATGGCGACGAATCTGGATGCGCTCGCGCGCCAGCGAGACGCGGCCGAGGGTGCGCTGCGACTCTCGAACCGAGAGCTCGAAGCGTTCAGCTACTCGGTCGCGCACGACCTTCGGGCGCCGCTTCGCGGGATCAACGGATTCAGCCACGCCCTCGTCGAGGACTACGGCGCCCAACTCGACGCAGCCGCCAAGGACTACCTCCAGCGGATCGCGACTTCCGCGAGCCGCATGGGCGAAACGATCGACGCGCTGCTCTCGCTCGCGCGCGTCGCGCGCACCGAAATGCGCCGCGAGAGCGTGGACTTCACGGCGCTCGCCCGCGCCGTGATGAAGCAGCTGCAGTCCGCCCAGCCGGATCGCGCCGTCGACTTCGTCGCGGCCGACGGAATCGCCGCCCACGGCGACCCGCACCTGCTCCGCGCCGTGCTGGAGAACCTCCTCGGCAACGCGTGGAAGTTCACGATGCGCACGACCGCGCCCGCGATCACGGTCGGCGCCGAGTCGCGCGTCGACGAGACGGTCTACTTCGTGCGCGACAACGGTGCCGGCTTCGACGAAGCGCACGCGAGCAAGATGTTCAGCCCTTTTCAGCGCATGCACTCCGCCGCGGAGTTCCCGGGCACCGGGATCGGCCTCGCGACCGTGCAGCGCATCGTGACTCGCCATGGCGGACGCATATGGGCCGAATCGTCGGTGGGCCACGGCGCGACGTTCTTCTTCACGCTGGAGGCGGCACATGCCGAAACGCCGTCCCGGTCGGGGGCGCCGTAAACGGCTCGCGCGGCGGGCGCGCGGCCCGCCGCCGGTCCCTCGCAGGGGCAGTGATCAGAACGCGGCGCCGAGGCTCAGGTAAGGCCACGGCAAGAATTCGCCGAACGACGTGATGAGCGGTGCAATCCCCGCGCGGAACATGAATCCGCCGTGCGGTGGCTGGTAACGGTAGCCGAGGATCAAAGCGCCGATGCCTCCTACGCCGGAACCGCTCGAGCTGCCGCCAACGGTACTGGCGGTGCCGCTGACATAGAGGATCGTGCCACCGGCTCCGACTTCGAAGATGTGCTTCAGCGAGCCGATACCCAAGTAGCTGAACGTAATGGGGACTGCGACGATGCTGACGTTGACGCTCGCGCCATCGCCGTTCGTCGCCGAGACGGGAACGTAGCCGAGCCCGACGCGCAAACCGAACACGTTCTCGAAGTCGTGTTCGTAGTTGACCGAGTAGAAGAGCCCCGGCCCTAGCCCTTCGGCATAAACCGCGTCGTTCGCAGTGCGCTCTTCAGGCACCTCCGGCGAAGCCACTTGCGGGTGCGCCGGGGCCGCACTGCCGTCCGAAGGCGCCGCGTTCGCGTCGGACGGGGCCGCTCCTTTGGCGGGTGCGGGCTCATCGGCGCGCGCCCTCGCGGAAGCGGCGCCTACGGAGCAAATCGCCAGAAAGGAAGCGGCGAACATACGAGTACGGCGCGAATTCAATCGCTGATCGTCCATTGGATAAACCCCCAAGCGCGGTGAAGTGTCGAGACCGGCATCGTAACGGATGAGCCGCCCCTATTGAAGGGCTCGTCCTCTCCGACGGCGGCCGTTCGCCGCAATTCACTCGGGAGTCAAAACGTCACCCGATCGTCATGCAACCTGCGACGGTGGCGCCGCGGCGGCGCGCGGGTAGTCCGTGTAGCCTTCTGGCCCCTGCGAATAGAACGTCTGCGAATTCCAGGGCGAGAGCGGCGCACCGGTGCGAAGGCGCTCGGGCAGATCCGGGTTCGCGATGAATAGCCTGCCGAAGGCGACAGCGTCCGCCTCCCCGGCGGCGAGCGCCGTCGCTCCCGTCTCCGGAGTGAACCCTTCGTTGGCGATGTACGCGCCGCGAAACGCAGCGCGAAGCGCGGGACCGAGGCGGCGTTCGCCGAGCGACTCGCGCACGCAAAGGAAGGCGACGTTCCTGCGATCGAGCTCCCGCACGAGATATCCGAACGTCGCCGCCGGATTGCTGTCGCCCATGTCGTGCGAGTCGCCGCGCGGAGCGAGGTGCACCCCGACACGGCTCGCGCCCCAGACTCCGATCACCGCATCGACCACTTCGAGCATCAGGCGCGCGCGGTTCTCGATCGGTCCGCCGTACGCGTCCTCGCGGCGGTTCGATCCGTCCTGCAGGAACTGATCGAGCAAATACCCGTTCGCGCCATGGAGCTCCACGCCGTCGAATCCGGCGGCTTTCGCGTTGGCCGCGCCCGCGCGGTACGCGTCGATCACGGCGGGGATTTCGCCCAGCGCGAGGGCCCGTGGCACCGTGTACGGGCGCTGCGGGCGGAGCAGGCTCACGGTTCCTTTCGCGGCGATCGCGCTCGGCGCCACGGGCAGAGCGCCATCGAGGAAGCTCGGATCCGATATACGCCCCACGTGCCACAGTTGCATGAGGATGATGCCGCCCGCTTCGTGAACGCCGTCGACGATGGATCGCCACCCCTCGACTTGCTCGCTCGACCAGATGCCCGGCGTGTGCGGATACCCAACGCCCATGGGCGTCACGGACGTCGCCTCCGTGAGGATCGCGCCCGCCGTGGCGCGCTGCACGTAGTACTCGCGCATCATCGTGTTCGGCACGCGGCCGTCGCCGCTCGAGCGGTTGCGGGTGAGTGGCGCCATGAGGATGCGGCTCGGGAGCCGCAAGTCGCCGACGGTGATCGGATCGAAGAGCGACGGGGGCGGATGGCTGGACATCAGGCCCGAGGGCCTAGGTCACGCGCGGCTCACGGGCAAGGGTGTGTCGTCGGGTCGCATTTCACGCTGCACGCCGTTGTCGGGTCGTACGCCGCGGAGGGCGGCAAACAATACGAACCGGCGACCGTGTCGCCGCTCCCTCCGATGGGCGAAATCGTAGGCGTGCAGGACATCCCCGACGGACATGCGCAGTACGTCGCGTTCCCCGTGATGCCGTCGACGTCGGCACAGCGGCACGACCAGAAGACCGTATTTGCGGGGCTCCGGTCCGCACATTGCGGCGAGACCGCGGCCGTCACGGGCATGCCCCCCGGCGTCACGCAGCCCGCGCCGCCGTCGGGGCCCGCGCCCCCGCTATCCTGGCCGTAGGGGCACGAGACGAGACCCGTGAAATGATAGACGAGGCAGACGGGCGCTCCCGAGGGGGCGTTCGGCAGCGTGTCGACACTAATCTCGCTGTCGGCGAATCCCGAAAACGTGGGGTCGGTCGGTTCGTCCGCATCGCAAGGGGCGCCTACCGTAACGGGTCCGGCCGGGGCGCCCGCGAGCGCTGAAGTGAGCTCGAGGGTCGACGCTCCTCCGCTCGGAATGCCGCCGCTACTGCTGCAGGCGCAGAGCCCGAGCGAACCCAGCGCCAAGGACCAAGGCCCGGCTCGCCAGTCGTTCCGAAACCGCGTGGCCATCATGAGCTCTGCCTTCGTTCCGCGGTTCGCTTCGTTCGCATGAGCACGCCCCCTTTGCCCTCGGATTATGGCCCGGCCGCTCGCGTTCCGTCGCATCGGACGGGGGGTGGAGGCACCGCACGCGCGATGAGGCGATGCGTCACGGTGAGAACGTGCGAAACGTCTCGTTCAACGTCTTCCCCGACGCCGCGCTCGCCAAAGCGGCGAAGGAGCCACTCTTCATCGATTGCGCGGCCGCCAGCATCGCCCCCCAGGCAACGCGCGCGAGAGCGCCGCCCACGCTGACACGCCGAACGCCGAGGTCGCGAAACTCGTCCAGCGTCGTCTCCGGCCTCAAGACGAGCACGTTCAGCGGCTTGGGCGCGACCGCGCGAACCATGGCCGCGATGTCGTCCTTCTTGGTGACCCCAGGGGCATAAAGGCAGTCTGCCCCCGCGGCAGCCAGGGCGACCAGACGATCGATCGCCGCGGTGACCGCGCGCGGGTCTGTCAGCAGTCCTTCGGTACGGCCCACGAGGAGCGCGGCGGAGCCCGGCTCGCTCGCCGCGTCGATCGCCGTGCGGGCGGCGCGAACACGCTCGACCGCGAGCGCCGTGTCGTAAAGGCCCGCGGGCTTGCGAACGTCACGATCTTCGATGGAAAGCGCCGCGACGCCCGTGGCCACCGCCATCGTCACGTGGCGCGCCACCTCTTCCGGCTCCGTCGCAAAGCCCGACTCGAAATCCGCATTCACCGGAACGTCGACGGCCGCGGCGAGCAGCGTCAAGTGCTGCAAAACGTCATCGCGCGTGACCGAATAGTCTGCCCTGCCCGTCGTCCAGGCATAGCCCGAGCTCGTCGTGGCGATCGCTTCGAAGCCCAGATGCACGAGAAGCCGCGCGCTGCCCGCATCCCACGGATTGGGCAGGACGAAGCATCCGCTTTCGTGCATCGAGCGAAATACGCGCCTTTTCTCCGAGATCGTACGGGCCATCGGACACCACCTTTCGTTCGTCGCGCCGTGTCGTCGTCGTCGCGTTCCGTCGTCGCGTTCCGTCGTCGTCGTCTCGTCGTCGTTGCGGTCGCGACGGCCGAATCGCCTCGATCGGGACACTCGCCGGCTCGCGCCCTCCCGCTGAATCGCGCGATTCGGTGCACCTTGCCACGAACGCACCGCTCGACGATCGATTTCGCCACGCCTGCGCGGGGTTTTTGGCTGGCGCCCGGTTCTTGCAACGGTTGGGGAACAGAATGGCTCAGTAGGCAAGAACGTCCTCCCCGAATACCCGCCTGCGCGCCGAAAGTCGCTTTGGCCGTTTCGCCCTTCTTGCTCTCTTGAAACGACGCTCGGCCGGCGCTCCTCGATTCATCGAGGCACGACCGCGCGGAGCCTCGAGCGCAATCGCGCTCGTCTTCACTTTTCGCCCGGCGCCTCGACGCCGCAAAGGAATCCCGTCCTATGTTGATCCGCGCACGCCAAGTGGCGTGGGTGCACAGCCTCGCCGTGACGCGAGCGCACGCCACGAAGATGCTCGCCAAGGTCGCGATGGCTGCTCTCGGCGCCTCGACCGTCGCTTGCAGCGGCGCCGCGGGGGACGCGTCGCAGGCGTCCGCGAATCGTGCCACGGCCGCTGGCGCGACTCTGACCACGCCCCAGGCGGCGTCCTCGGCAGCCGCCGCCACCGCTCCCCAGAAGTCGTTCGAGCCCGCCTGGGCCAACGTCGCGGTCGGAAGCACGTGCACCGTGGCCCCCGAGGGGGAAACGGATCCCGCGAGCGGCGTCACGGTGCCGGTGGACGAGGACGGTATCGCGCACTTCTCTGCGGTCCGCCCGACGAGCGACGAGGACGTGCAACGCCTGACGCTGGCGTGCTCGAGCCCGGCCGGGGCGAAGTCGTACTCCGTCGATCTCCGCGCGGGCGGGGTCTTCATTCCTCCGCCGGCGCAAACGGGGCAAGCAAGCCAAACTGCGCAAACCGGCGCCACGGCGTTGTCGATCCGCCTGCCGATGCAAGGCGACCCCATGGCCCTCCCCGCGAGCGAGCTCATTCGCCAGGGGTTCGGCGTGCGACCCGACCCCGAGGGCAATCCGACGGGGTACGCGCGATGGCTCGCCGCGACACAGCGCTCGCTTCGAAAGCACTTGCCGGCCGCCGCGCATACGCTCGGCGTCGGAACGACGGCGCAGGCATCGCGCCCGTACAGCGACCGCGGCCACGTGGCAACGCTGCTGCCCGCGCTCGCCCCGACCGCGGCAACCGCGGCCACGACCGCCGAGTCGTTTCCGATCCTGATGCCCGGTGCGTCGCCCACCGCCGACGCGGGGCCTCTCGCGGCGCCCGTGCCGAACAGCGTCTATTGCGACGGGATGCCGCCGTCCTGCTACTGGACGGGCGCCGTTCTCAGCGGTTCGTACGCGCCGAGCCAGCAGCAAGGCTACGCGCTGAACGAAGCGACGTTCAACGTTCCTGCGCTCGTCCCCGGCGGATTCGATTCAGGCCCCACGATCCTGTCGATCTGGACGGGCCTCGACAACGTGTGGCAAGCGATCGTCTTCGTGCAGGCCTCGCCGACCGTCGCGTCGACGTGGATCGAGACGCAGCCCCACCTCACGGTGGCCGCGGACTCGTCGCCCAACGCCGGCGCGAATCCGACGTTCATGCCGAATCTGAACGACACCATCTACGCGCAAGAGTGGTATTGCGACGCGCAAGGCAACGTCGATTTGAACGGCGGTTATGCGTGCAGCTTCATCGAGGACATGCAGACGGGCGACGGCTGGTCGTGCGTGGACGCCGACGCGCCGAAAGGCGAATGCGCGTCGTACAAGCTCGGCCCGTCGGACACGGTCGGTACCCAGGCCGAGTTCATCGTCGAGAACGACTCGCCCCAGGCGAGCGCGAGCTCGGATCTGTGGCCCGACTTCTCGCGGGTCGCGATGAGCGGCAGCGCCGAGGTCGTGAAGAACGGCACCACGTTCGTCGGTTGGTCGTCACCGAGCACCGATACGAACGTGACCCTCGCCGAGGACTGGCCGCCGACGAACTTGCCGTACCTCGCCCAGGAAATCGTGAGCGTCCATCAGGACGGCTCGCTCCAGTGGGAGATAGCCCAGCCCCAGCCCGCCATCGCCGCGCACGCGTCGGGCGAGACGGACATCGTCTACCAGGACACTGACCACTCGCTCGTGTACATGGCGGCACCGGCGGGCGCGGCGTGGGCGACGACGACCATCGCCCCTGCGGGAACGACGTTCTCGGCGCCGGCGGTCTTCGTCCGGACCGACGGCTCGGACGAAGTGGACATCGTGGTCGAAGGCGCGAACCACTCGCTCGACCTCTATTCGAACAAGCCCGGTCAGGCGTGGACCTCGAGCGCCGTCGCCCCGGCGGGCGTCGCGTATTCAGCTCCGGCGCTCTACGTGCAATCGTCCGGCGAGCTGGACATCGCATTCGAGGGCCCCGACAACACTCTCCAATACGCGTTTCTGCAGCCGGGGGGGACCTGGCAGACTGCGCAGATCGGCAGCGAAGGGACCGCGTTTTCGGCGCCCTCGATGCAAGTGCGCGACTGGAGCAACGGGGAAGTGGACGTGGCGGTCCAGGGACCGGCTTTCTCTCTAGGGTACTATTCGGGCACGCCGGCCAAGGGATGGACGACCTCGCAAGTGCAGGGCGCGAACACGGCGTACTCGGCGCCCTCCCTCATCGTGCGGCGCGACGGGACCAACCGGATCGACATCGCCGCGCAGGGTGCCGGCCAGACGCTGCACGACTTTTTCAACGCGCCGAACGGCCTGTGGGACGACGCGCTCGTCGCCGGCAACAATACGACGGTGGGCGCGCCGAGCCTCTTCGTCGACGCCAACGGGAATGCGACGATCGCGACGGAAGGCGTCCGCAACGGGCTCGTATTCTATGCCTCGACCAACGGCGCGCCGTGGGTGGAAACGAAAGTGTCCGGCGACCTGACGACGTACGGAGCGCCGTCGATGGTGGTACGCCCGTCGGGCGAGGTTGACCTCGTCGCGCCGAGCGCGGGAGCCCTCCCCGGCTACTACGTGTTGTCGGCGACGACGTCGCCGTGGGTGGCGGCCTCGCTCTAGGGTCAGGGCCAGCGCGCGTCTCCGCCGACGAGCCAGGCGAGTTGGGCGCGGACTGCATCCTCGAGCGGCGGATCGAACGTGTGGCCCACGGGCGCAAATACCGCGCGGCCGTCGAGGTGGCGTTCGCCGAGCCGCTTCACCGTGGCCTTCGCGGCCTCGTCGTTCACGCGCTGCCCGGTGGCGTAGAGAACGCGCACGCCTCCACCCTCGAGGTACGCATCGATCTGCGCGGGGGTCCACGCGTTCACCGCGCCTTCGACGAGCACGAGGCGCGGGAATCGCGCAGGGTCCTGCACGGCCAGCGCGAGCACTTCGCTGGCGCCGAGGGAGAAGCCCGCGAGGAGCGGATTCGCCGTATCGGCATACCCTGGGTACTTGGCGCGCAGAGCCTCGAGGGATGCATCGATGTACGCGAGGAGCGTGGCGCCCCCGCGGTGCGTGTACCGCGCGTCGTCCCGGGTCGACTCGCCGGGAACGTACGCGCCGCGCGGACATACGATGAACGGATACCCGCCCGTCGCGCGCCTCCATCCACCGCATTGCCAGTCAGGCCGATCGCCCGCGCCGTGAATCATCACGACGACCGGTCGCGGCCCGGTGGCGCCCGTGGGCAGCGAGATCCACGCATCGGGGTGGCGCGTGACCGGAAGCGCTTCGAAGAAGCCTTCGAGCGGCGGGAGCGCGGCGTCCGGGATGCCGGCGTCCGTGGGCGGGTTCGCCGTGGCTTGGGTGCCGG
>DATHQY010000290.1:0-11086 GCA_035482215.1 Polyangiaceae bacterium
GACGCGTCCGCCGTTCGCCGGCACCCGCAGCTGGGCGCGGACCTCGAGCCATTCGCCGACGCGCACCCGGGTCGGAAGCGGCGCGAGGTCCGCGAGCGCAGCCGCGAAGACGACGACCGCCACGCGCTCGCCGTCGCGCAGCGATCCCGTCGCGACGCCGCATCGCCGCAGGCCCCCCTCTGGTTCGGACGCGAGCCAGCGCGAAAGGTCCGCAAGTGACGCGTCGGCATCGAGGCGCGACGCATGACGTACCCACACCTCGGGCCAAGGGTGGGGTTCACCGGCCGCGCGTTCGAAGAACGCTATCGCACCGCGGTCGGGCATCGCCCCGCCTGCGGCATACGCCGCGGCAACCCGCTGCGCGGCCACCATGAGGCCCCGCTCGCCCGGACCGCAACGCGCGAGCATCGCTCGATCGAGCGGATCGGCGCGCGCTTCTGACGGATCGGGCGAGAACGACCACGGCGGCCAGTCGAAGGCCTTCGCGATCGGCGGCGGACCATCGGCACGCGCCGCGGAGGGAGCCGCGGACATGGCGAGCCACGGCAACGCGAACACCGGAAGCAACGCCAGCCCGCGCACGGGCAGAACTATTGGCTAGTTCCCGCCTTGCTCCAAGATTTTGAACTCGACGCGCCGGTTTGCCGCCCGCCCGTCATCCGTGTCGTTCGACGCGACAGGCCGCGTGAGGCCGTACCCTTCGCTCGTCAGACGATCCCCTGCGATGCCGTGCTCGACAAGGTACATCCGCACCGCGGCCGCACGCCTCTTCGAGAGATCGAGGTTCATCTCCGCCGCGCCGCGGTTGTCGGTGTGGCCTTCGATCATCATCTTCTTGATGTCGGGCGTGGCCTTGAGCAGGGACACGATCTCGCCCAGCATCGGGAAGCTGTCGGGCAGGATCGTCGCCGAACCCGTCTGGAAGTGCACCTGCTGGAGGACACGGATCATCGAGCCTTCCAGGTGGATGAACTTCGGGCACCCGTTCTTCTTCGGGTCCGGATCCGGCTGGCCCGGCTCCCTCGGGCAAGCATCCTTCACGTCGGGGATGCCGTCCTGATCGGCGTCGTCCTCCGGGCACCCGTCCTGATCCTGGATGCCGTCCTTGTCCTCCGGTTGGTCCGGGCACTTGTCGACGTCGTCCGGAATCCCGTCGCCGTCGCGATCGCTCGGAGCGGGGCACCCGTCGAGCGGGTCGGGGTTCTTGTGGTCCTCGGGCTCGGTCGGGCACGCATCGACGTCGTCGGGGATCCCGTCGCCGTCCGTGTCCTTCATCGACTCGTGGATGCTCTCGCGGACCCTCTGGTCGGGCGACGGCGGATTCGTGTCCTCGATCGCCCAGTACGATCCGGCGAGCGCCACCACGCGAAGGTCCGGCCCGCCGTACCCGTCGGTGAGGCGCGTACCGAGGCTCCCGCCGATGAAGAACTTTTCGAGCCCTTTGAAGGGCAGCTTCATCCGGACTTCGGCGTCCCACTCGATGGGCGTGTTTTGCTTGGTGAAAATCGTATTGCCCGTGATGTGGTCGTCGCTCAGGCCGGTCTGGCCGAAGACGGTCAGCCCCAAGCGAAACCGATCGTTCGCGATCGGAAGCAACGCGCCCAGCGCCCAGCGCCATTCGTTGCCGATACCGAGCCCTTGGGCTGCGCCGTTGCGACCGGCCGGGTCGTTGACGACGTTCTCCGGGCGAAAGTCGAACCCGATGTTGGCGACGAAGGTAGGCCAGTGGCGAGGCGTCCATTCGCCGGTGATCATCGGCATCCAGGCGACGCCGCCGTCGCTGCCGAAGTTGGCGGTCGTCCCGGTCGGGATGAACGCGCTGAGCTGCAGGCCGATCGCGCGAGAGCCGTCCGCGTCGCGCCAGACGACGTACCGCGCATCGAGTCGGGTATCGCCCACCGCCGGGCCCGTCGTCGAGAACGACGTCGTCGCGCCGCTCGTCTCGAAGCTTGGATAGACGGGCTGGTTGCCCGCTTGCTCCCAAGCGACCGGGAAGGTGCCGCCGAGGGTGAGGCGATCGAAGAGCTCGAAGCCCGCCGAGAGGTAGGTCGACGTCTGGCTCGTGATGATGTTCCCGGCCGATGCGTTTTGCACCACCCCGAGGTTGCTGATGTTCTGCGTGCGCAGCGGATCGACCGCGAGCGCGAGCCCGAGCTGCGCATAGAAGGTGGGCTTCTCCTGCGTCGCCGGCCGGAAGAGGACGAGGCCGTCGTCGGGCCCTCCGGGAACCTCCAACCGATCGAGGTGGAAGGTCTGCTGCTGGGCGCCCGCCGTCCGTGACGTGGTCATCACGCCGCCGGACACGAGCAACGCGGCCCACCACAAGGCGGAGAATCGCGCGGCCGTCCCGAGCGCTGGCCGCCCAGCGCCGTTTCGCAGGTCAACTCGAGCCATTCGTTGCTCCGGGTGCTGCGGCGCCGCAAGAGGCAGCCTGGCGACACGCCAACATGACTGAAATTGCGGCAACTTTCGAGATGCGGCCGAGCCTTACGATACCCATCCGCACCCGTACAGGCAGTAAACCATTGTCGGGTGCTCTTGGGCTAGATTGTTCTTGGAGTTTCGGGCAGGTCGCTGCGCGTGGAGCCTCGGCGCGGAGCCCGTGCCCGCCAACACCGGCCTTGACCGACCTCACCTTCGATGCTTCATTTCGCGGCCCCAAAGGACGCCGACAAGGACAGTCATGAAGCGCACTTATCAGCCCCACAACATCCGGCGTGCGCGCACGCACGGCTTTCGCGCCCGCATGGCGACCCGCGGCGGCCAAAAGGTCCTCGCGAATCGGCGCCGCAAGGGGCGGATGCGCCTCGTCCCGACCATCTACAAGAAGTAGCTCCTGCGAGGCGGATGGCGTTTGCGTTCGGGCCGGATCGAAGGCTCCGCAGCCACGCCGAGTTCGTCAGAGCCCAGAAGCTCGGTCGGCGCGTCGTGACTCCGCATTTTACGTTGCTTGTCGCGACGCAGCCTCCCGGTAAATCCGATGCAGGACCCCGAGTCCCCGCTGAGGAATCCGATGAATCGCCGCAGCGCGTAGGGGAGCGCATCCTCGACCCGTCGGCTCGTCCGCCGCGTCTCGGTCTCGTCGTCGGTCGTAAGGTGGGCAACGCCGTTCAACGCAACCGCATCAAGCGGGTTTGCCGCGAGTGCTTCCGTCTTTGGCCGGACTTGCTTCCGCCCGGGGTGGACCTCGTCGTGATTGCGCGTCATGGCGCGCACGAGCTCGACCTGGCTTCGGTTCGCAGCGAATGGAGCGACGTTCAGCGACACTTGCGGAAACGAGCTATGGAAGCGCTGGCGCGGCGGGAGCCGACGCATCATTCTCCGCCACGCACGCCGTAACACGATGCAATAAGCCGCATGTTCGTCCGCGCCGTCCTCCTCCTGATTCGGGTCTACCAGCTCACCCTTTCCCGCGTGTTGGGCCCGGCGTGCCGCTTCGAACCGTCGTGCTCGCGCTACGCGGTCGCGTGCCTGAGGACACACGGAGCTCTGCGCGGCGGCTTGCTTTCGGTACGGCGCCTGTGTAAGTGCCACCCCTTCCACCCGGGCGGCTACGACCCGCCCCCTCCGGCACGCTCTCACGCGAATCACGCGACTGACTTGGGACCCCGCGCGGCCAAGCGCGACGAGACGCGCGACGGACCGCGCTACAGAACCAACCTTCGCGCACCAATTGTTTCCTTCGAGCTCACCGGTCGATCGCCGGTCGACGCGGACTGAGAACTCATGGATCGCAATACGATTGTGCGCTGGATCCTCATCGCGGGTGCGATGGCGGCCATGTACTATTTCTTCTTCGACAAGAAGTCGAACGGTACGGGCCAGGAGCTGCTCAACGAAACGTACGTCGACGCGCCGGGCTTCGCGCCGGACGTCATCGACGTGCAGCCCGGTAGGCCGGCGCCCACGCCACCCCCACCCGCCCCGACGTGCACGATCGAAGGCAAGCGGTTCCGCGCGGAGCTCTCGGCGCACGGCGCGGGCCTCACGCACTTCTACCTGACGGACGCGCGCTACAGGAAGACGGCGGCCGACGACATGTCGACGACGCCGGACGTCGAGCGCTGGCGCAATCTCCGAACCGAATTCCGCGCCCAGCCGGGCATGCCCGCTGCGACCGATGACCAGGTCAAGTACGACCGCTTCGATTGGAACGTCGAATCGCTCGGCGGCTCGGGCTGCCGCTTCGACTACCAGGACGACGCGGTTCACATCGTGAAAACCGTGTCCGCGGGGCTCCGGCCTTTCGAGCTCGACGTCGAGACGACGCTCACGAATCTGGCCGATTCGCCCAAGAAGCACACCGCGACGGTCGAGGCGTTTGCCTACCGAACGAACGGCGAGGTCCAAAGCCATCTGGGCCGCGTATCGCCATTTCTGACGAACCTCGAATGCGCGCGCGGCACGGACGTGAAGCGCAAATCGAAGGACGACGACGCATTCAAGAAGCCGCCGTTCTGGTTCGAAGAGCCGCTCGACGATCGGTACGCGGCGATTGCCAATTATTACTTCGCGCAGGCGCTGGTCCCGCTCGACCTCACGGGCGCAAACGCTCCGGAAAAGCCGTCTTGCCAGCTTCTCGCGGAAAAGTGGTACGGCAGCGGCCAGAAGCCGGACGACGAACAGGCCGGCGCCATTTACCACGCCCGCCTCGCGTATCCGTCGCGCGTGCTCGCCCCGCACGACTCGGCGACGTACAAGCAGATCGCGTTCTTCGGACCGAAGGAGCGCGACGTGCTCGCGAACGCCGCCGGCGGTGCCCCGCGGCTCGGGGACCTGATCAACCTCGGGACGTTTTCGCCGGTCGCCAAAGTCCTCGTGACGATCATCTCGTGGATCCACGCGCACATCACGATGGGCAACTGGGGGCTCGCCATCATCGTGCTCACGTTGGGCCTGCGCACGGCGGTCTTTCCGCTCACCTGGAAGCAGATCCAGAGCACGATCGCGATGCGCAAGCTCAAGCCCGAGATCGACGCGCTGAACGAGAAGTTCAAGGACGACGCGCAGTCCAAGAACATCGCGATGATGGAGCTCTGGAAGAAGCACAAGGTGAACCCGCTCGGCGGGTGCCTTCCGGCGCTGGTGCAAATGCCGATATGGTTCGCGCTTTACGCGACGCTGCAGACGGCGGTCGAATTTTACCACACGCCATTTCTCTGGTTTGCGGACCTCTCGGCGCCCGATCGGTTCTTCCTTCTGCCGATCGTGCTCGGCGGCGCCATGATCGTGCAGCAGCGCATCGTCCCGCAGCAGGGCATGGACCCGATGCAGGCGAAGATGATGACCTGGCTCATGCCGGGCGTATTCACTGTGATGATGCTCTTTCTCCCGGCGGCTCTCGGTGTCTACATGCTGACGAACAGCGTGCTCGGCATCACGCAGCAGCTCGTGATAGAGAAGGTCTTTCCGCGCGCCGGCGGCATTTCTACCGCTGAGGACGACGGCGTCGGCCGGGACAAAAAGCAAGACAAGTCGTTGGACGGCCCGAACAAACGCAATCAGGATGCGACGTCGGCCGCCGCGCTGCGAAAGGGAAAGGCTCGTGTCTGAAGAGCAGCAAGGATCCGGACTGCCGGCGAACGCGGCATCCGCACAGGCGAAGCGCGCGGCACGACCTGCCGAGGGTGGCGAGGGCGACGTAGTGGCGGCACCGCGCGAGCGGCGTCCCGCGGCGGCGATCGACGAAACGACGCTCGACGCGCAGACGCGCAAGGCGCTCGCCTTCGTGCGAAATCTCGTCGGGAAGATGCAGATGACGGTCGAAGTTAACCTCGCGCCGGACGACGGCGAAGGCGCGCCGGACGAGATCCGCATCGAGATCGAAGGGCCGGACGCAGGGCGCATCATCGGCAAGAAGGGCAACGTGCTCGACGCGATTCAGTACCTCACCGCGCGCGTCGTCGTGCGGCCCGGCGAGACGCGGCGGCATATCATCGTCGACGCGGAGGGGTACCGCGCGCGGCACGAAGACCAGCTGGCGCAGATGGCCCGGCGCCTCGCGCAGCGCGTAGCGACCGAGGGCAAGGTCATCACGTTCGATCCGATGAGCGCGCGCGAGCGCCGGATAGTGCACATGGCCCTTCGGGAGATCAAAGGCGTGCGCACCGAGAGCGTCGGCGAGGAGCCGCAGCGGCGCGTGCAGATCATCCCGGGCGACGCCTAGTCAGTCCCGCAACGGGCGGACGCAGTACGTTCAGCGCGGCTCGACGCCGTGTCCGCCGCGGACGTCGTCGAGCACGAGGGTCTCCCCTGCCATCCGAAAGCCGCCCCGGAAGGGATTGTCCGCGAGGAACATCGGCGTATCGAGGTCGACGAAGTCGAAGCCTCCCTGCCCTGCCGCGAGGCTCGCCGAGACGGTCATGTTGAGGATCGTCTCGACGTTGCCGCCAATCATGAGACGCATGCCCGCAGCGCGCCCGACGGCGATCACGTCGATCGCCTCGAGCAAGCCGGCTTTCATCAGCTTCACGTTGATCGCGTGAGGTGCGCCTAGCCGTGACGCCACGAGCGCGTCAGCCGCGGTGACGACGCTCTCGTCGGCCGCCACCGGCACGTGCCTCGCGACTTCGAAGAGCGCGTCCCAGTCGCCTTTCGCCGTGGGTTGCTCGAAGAGAGCCACGTCGATGCCCCGGGCAGCGAGCTGCTTCACGACGTGGACGGCGTCACGCGGCGCGAGGGACGCGTTCGCGTCGAGCGTGATGCGACTCTGCCGCGCGCCTTCTCGCACCGCAACGAGCCGCGAGAGATCGTCCGCGATCGCGCCGCCCCCGATCTTTACTTTGAGCGTGCTGAAGCCCGCTTCGCTCCAGCGCTTCGCTGCGTCGTACGCGGCCTCCGCGGTGCCCGTGGGGATCGTCACGTCCGTCGTCAGCGTGGATGCGCTTCCGCCGAAGAGCGTGTGGAACGAAATGCCGCGCGCTTTGGCCAGCGCGTCGAGCAAGGCCACTTCAATGGCCGCGCACGCCGATCCCGTAGCCCAAAGCGGTTCGCGAAGGCCGCGCGCGATCCTTCGCCACTGGCGCGCGTCCACCCCTTCCAGGGCAGCGCGGCCGCCTTCGAGTGCATCGAGGACCGCAGCCTGCGTCTCGCCGTTGTACGCGGGCAGCGGTGCCGCCTCACCGTAACCAACCGTGCCGTCGGCGAGCGTCAGCGCCACGAGAACATTCTTGGCGACAGCGTGGGCCCCCCCGGCGATGCCGAACGGCTCTCGCAGAGGGGTGTCGATCGCGTGGAACGAAAGCGCCGCGACGGTCGTTTGCAACGTCGTATGGATACGGCACTCCCCGGGTCAGTTGTTGAGCGCGCCGGCGTTGATCCAGGCGGCGATCAAGTCGTCCTCCTCGGTGGTCAGCGCGGGACCGGCAGCCGGCATCGGGACGCCGCAAGGAGCGCCCGCGTCGTCGGTCTTCGCCACCACCTTCTCGTAGATGAGGCTCATCGCGGCGTTGCCCGGAACGACACGCTTCAAGCCGGAAGTGCCGCATCCGCTGCCTGCCGCAGCCACGCCCATTCCGCCATCGGCTCCGACGAGATCGGCGTAGGCCATCGCTTGGGTGCTCATGTTGAGCATTCCCTCCGCCAGCCCCGCCCCGGTTCCACTGTGGCAGGTACTGCAATGGGTGCTGATGATCGAGCTCCACACGTTGGTGAACGTCGGCGGCCCCCCATCGACTGCACCCGCGTCGGTCGTGCTGCCCGAGTCCCCCGCATCAGAAACCGTAGCGTCGCCGCCACCGCCGTCCGTTACGCTCCCGTCGTGACCTGCGTCCGTCGCGGTGCCGCTGGTACCGCTCGACCCACTCACGCCGGTCGTACCCGTCGTACCCGTCGTCCCGGCGGTCCCGGTCGAACCCGTTCCACCGGTCGACCCGGTTCCGCCCGTGGATCCGGTGCCTCCCGTCGAACCCGTGCTGCCGGTGGTCCCAGTCGAACCCGTGCCGCCGGTGGTCCCGGTCGAACCGGTTCCGCCGGTCGTACCGCTGGTGCCGGTCGATCCGCTGCCGCCGCTATTATCGTCTCCCCCGCAAGCGAGGAGCGTCGTCGCAGCCGCAATTGCAAGGCAGCCCGCCCATGAAGCAAGTCGTTGTGTGCTCATAGAGCGCAGCCTACCCCTCAGGTCCTCCGGAGGACCACCCCCCATTTGGGGGTGGGTGGTTGCCTGCAAGGAAAGGAATGCGCCCCCTGAGGCAATTAGCCCTTGTCGCTTGCGTCGCCCGCGTCTTCAGCCGGAGCTGCATCCAGCGTCGTGCTCGAGTCCCCGCCCGCATCGTGGGTGCTGCTGTCGGGGCTGCCGCCGTCCTCGATCGTCGCATCCGACCCGGCGTCATGACCGCCGTCCTCTGCACTACCGGTCGTCCCCGTCGTACCGGTTGTACCGGTCGTTCCGGTTGTACCCGTCGTTCCGGTCGAACCCGTGCCGCCGGTTGAACCGGTGCCGCCGGTTGAACCGGTGCCGCCGGTCGAACCGGTGCCGCCGGTCGAGCCCGTGGTCCCGGTGGAGCCGGTCGTTCCAGTCGTCCCGGTGCCGTTGTCGTCACCCCCGCAAGCCGCCACGAGCACCATCGTTGCCGCAGCGGTGAGAAAGCGTGCCCGTAAGGAAAATCGTGCATTCATGCTGCGGCAATGTACCCAAGGTGAGCCGCAGTACCACCGTTTTCTTCCGCCACGGCAGCGTTTTCCTTCGTGAAGCACACTGCGTGGGTCATTTCGCCCCACAGAGCCAATGGCCTCGTCTTCAGTGCTTCGGCTGAACGATGTCGATATCCCAATCGACCGTCACGTCGCTCGAATTCGCGTAAGGCGGAAACTGGATCTTGTCGAAGGCATGCACGACGCAGAGGCCCACGGGCGTTCCGTCGAACGGCGCAGGAACCGTGACCTGCTTGATGTGGCCGTTCCGGCCGAGCGTAATGCTCGCCTTCGTGCGACCCCAGGGCCCCGCCGCTTTGCCATCGTCATCCGTAGCCGCGCCGCAATTGGTCTTTACCTGTCTCGCTCCGCGCTTCAACTCCCGCTCCACCCAGTCGCGATCGTACGGCGCCTTGTCCCCGCTGCTCGCGGTGTCACTCGTCGCGGAGGCGCCGGCGGGGTGATCCTCGTCGGCCGAAGCGCTCTTCGGGGGCGTCGCAGGAGTCGACGAAGGCGTCTTCGTGTCCGGATCGCTCGCGGGCGAATCGTTCGCGCTGCTCGGGGGCACGCAGTCCGATCCGCGAAGGACCGTCCCATCCGGGCAGTTGCCCGGCGAATCAGCCGGCTTGGACCCGCCGCCGCATCCCGCCACCCACGCAGCGGCCACCAGAAGCGAACCGCCCACGAACACCCGCGAACGCACCAGCCCCGCCGAAGCTTTGGTCCACTTCGTCATGCGCGCACTATACCTCTCTTGAAAGCGACGGAATCGTTTTCGTCGCTCCGTCGCAGGCCGGAAGCAGCGGGCAGCGCGCCGCTGACGAGGCGCAAAGAACGGCGCGGCCTCGAGCACCAGGGGCGGCCTCTAGAGATCCGTAATCTTGTAATCTTTGATCTTGTAGAGCAGCGCCCGATGGCTGATTTCGAGCAGATCGGCCGCGCGCGTGCGGTTGCCCTTGGTCTTCGTCAGGGCGCGCCGAATGAGAATCTGCTCGATGGCCGCGGTCGTCGTCTTGATGGAGAGCTCGCCGCTCGCGAGATGCACCTGGACGGGATCGAGCGCAGTGCGGATCCGCTCCGGAAGGTCGTTTGCCGCGAGGACGTCGCTCTCGGCGAGCACCATCGCGCGCTCGATCGTGTTCTCGAGCTCGCGCACGTTGCCAGGCCACGCGTACTCGAGCATTTGCTTGCGCGCCTCGTTCGAGACCCCGCGAATGCTCGTCCCGAGCCTCGCGTTGTTGCGCGCGAGAAAATGGTCGATGAGCAGATTCACGTCCTCGCGGCGGCTCCGCAGCGGCGGCACGTGAATCGGAAGGACGTTGATCCGATAGAAGAGGTCCTCGCGAAATCGCTCGGCCTTCACGTCGGCGACCAGATCGCGGTGCGTTGCGGTGACGATGCGGACGTCGACCTTCACGTCTTTGGTGTCGCCGAGACGCCGGATGCTCTCGTCCTGAAGGACGCGCAGGAGTTTCACCTGCAAGGGATTGGGCAATTCCCCGATTTCGTCGAGAAAGAGCGTGCCCCCGTTCGCCTCCTCGAAAAGCCCGCGCCGGTCCGCCCCCGCGTCCGTGAAGGCGCCTTTCTTGTGCCCGAAGAGCTCCGACTCGAGCAGATTCTCCGGAATGGCGCCGCAGTTGACCGCGACGAACGGCGCGTTGCGCCGGCTGCTGCGCGCGTGGATCGCGCGCGCGACGAGCTCCTTGCCGGTGCCGCTTTCGCCCGTGACGAGCACCGTCGTCTTGAAATCGGCGATCTTGGATATCGTCCGGAAGATCTCGAGCATCGCGCTGCTCTTGGCGACGATCGACTCGAATTGACTCTCCTTCTGGATTTGCTCTTTGAGCGCGCGGTTTTCGCGCCGGAGTGTCTCGCGCTCTTCGGCTTTGCGGAGGGCGAGCACGATCTCGTCGGGCTTGAACGGCTTGCTCACGTAGTCGTAGGCGCCGGCCTTCATCGCCTCGATGGCGAGATCGACGTTGCCGTACGCGCTCATCACGATGACCGTGGCCGTATGCTGCTTCGCCTTGAGGGCGGCGAGCAAGTCGAGCCCGCCCATCCGAGGCATCCGGACGTCCGTGAGAATGACGTCGGGATCGAACGCGTCGAGCGCGCGCAGAGCCCCCTCGCCTTCTTCGGCGACCTCGACTTCGTACCCGTGCTTCTTCAGCAGCGTACGGAGCACAAGGCGGATGTTTTCCTCGTCGTCGACGACCAGGACGCGGCGCATGGTGTGAAAACTCTTCATCCCATTGTACCCCGATTTTCACGCATTCCGGCAAGAACGCGCGCCGGGGAGTCCGCGACGTTGCAAAGATTGCGTAGAGCCGTCGGGCGTTTTGCGGGCCGCTCGGGCCCGACGGCTTTGCGCTACCGTACGGACGAGGTGCCGAGCGCATGAGAACCGGTCTTGACCGGCTGGCCACGGATTCGCATTTGTCGCGGCTCACCGCGG
>DATHQY010000291.1:0-18651 GCA_035482215.1 Polyangiaceae bacterium
TTTCCTCCTGGGTGGCGTGGGTGGCCTGGGAGCCGCGGGATGCACGGAACCGCCCTTGGACGATTGTACGGCGAAGGCCACGTGCATCCCGGCCGACTCGGCGAGCGACGCGCAGGGCGAACCTTTGGACGCGTCCGTTGACGCCGGAAGCGCCGATGCATCGCTCGACGTAGGGATCATCGGCCCTGGCGACGGGCCCGCGACGGACGCACCCGTCGAGGAGCCGATGCCGTGTCCGGTCGGGACGACCCACGTTTGCGTGCCTCCCATCCCATCCGGCTTCATGGGTCCCATCGCGATCTGGACCGGGTCGGCCGGCGACACGGCTCCGGACTGCCCATCGGGCTATCCGCGCGCCTACGACACGTACTCGAACCTCGTCGCGGGCGAAGCCGCATGCGCGTGTTCGTGCGAAGCGACCGGCCAGCAGTGCGTCGCCGAGACGACGGTCTTCAGCGACAAGAACTGCATGACCGTGTGCGCCGAGAACATCTCCGTCGAGTCGTGCTCGTCGATCTCGGGCTGCGTCAACGAACAAGGCACCGTGCGCGCGAACGCCCCCGTACCCGAAGACGGAACGTGCGTCGCGCAGATGACCGAGGTCAGCATTCCGCGCCCGAGCTGGGCCGACGCCACCCGCATGTGCAACACGCAGACGACGGCGGAGGATTCCAACTACTATTGCGAGGACGCCGGGACGATCTGCGTGCCGATTCCGGTCGCGCCGTATGGGACTACGCCGTGCGTGGCCCAGATCGTCCAGCAAGGCGAGGCACTGCCCACGACTTGCCCCGCGGGATATCCGAATGGGCCCGTAACTTCGTATGGGTCGTACAATTCGTTCGACGACACGCGCGATTGCGCGCCGTGCACGTGCTCGCCCACACCCGCGGGCGGAAGTTGCACGGGGACGCTAATGGTGACGAGCGTCGATCAGGGCGACTGCACCACCGACGCGTCGTCGTATCCGCTCGATACGCTCGGGTCAGGATGCCAGCCGTACAGTCTGTCGGACTCGATTGGCAATATCGGTGCGACGTACATGCTGACCCCCGGCACGTGCTCGATCACGACGGATACGGCTCCGACGGGCACGGTGACCCCGACGGGTTCGGCGCAAATCATCTGTTGCATGTGACCCGCGGCGCTGGGTGCTACTTCGCCGCGCCAGGGTCGAACGACGGGCTCGGGAGCGTGAAATAGAAGACGGCGCCGTGCCCGACCCGCCCTTCGGCCCAGATGCGCCCTCCGTGCCGCGCGACGACGCGCGCGGCCGTGGCGAGCCCGATCCCCGTACCGGGGAATTCCGCCACCGTGTGCAATCGCTGGAACGGAGCGAACAGTTTGTTGGCATAGGCCATGTCGAACCCGGCCCCGTTGTCGCGCACGAAAAAGACGCGCTCCCCGCCGGCCTCCATCACGCCGAACTCGATGCGCGGCTCGGCGGTCTTCACCGTGAACTTCCACCCGTTGCTCGCGAGATTCTCGAATAGAGAGCGCATGAGGCGCCGATCCGCGAGCGCGAAGACCTGATCTCGAACGACGACGTCCATGCGTTCCCGCGGTTCCGAAGCCGCCTGTTTCGCAATGGCGGAGCGGAAAACCGACGACAAGTCCACGGGCTCGGGGCGCCAATCGCTTCGCGTCACGCGGGAAAGGGACAGCAGGTCGTCGATGAGCGTGCTCATGGCGGCCGCGTTCGACTGGATTTTCAAGAGGCAGGCGCGCCCGTCCGCGTCGACTTTGTCTCCCAGGTCTTCGATCAAGACCTGCGCGAAGCCGCTCATACCCCGCAGCGGCGCCCGCAGTTGGTGCGCCACCGAATAGCTGAAACTCTGGAGTTCGCGATTCGCGGCCACCGCCGCGTCCTTCGCTCTGGCGAGCGCGAGCTCCGCGCGCTTTCGCTCCGTGATGTCGCGCGCGACGTCCGAAATCCCGACGATGACTCCCCCCGAATCCCGAATCGGCGAGATGGCCACCGAGACGTCGACGTCGACCCCGTCCTTCCGGCGCCTCTTGGTGTCGAAGCGTTGGACCTCCCCGCGGGCGAGCGCATCGAGGACCTGCCTCTCCTCGTTCTCACGGCCGGGCGGGACGAGCACTGCGATCGAGCGGCCTACGATCTCTCCGGCCGCGTACTGGAGAATCCGCTCGGCGCCCGCGTTCCAGCTCGTGATCGTCCCATCCAGCGTTTTGCTCATGATGGCGTCGTCGGACGAATTCACGATGGCCGCGAGGCGCGCACGCCGGCGCTCCGCCTCCTTTCGCCCGGTGATGTCACGAATTGCGTTCGAAACCAGGAGTCCTTCTTCCGTCTCGAGGGGGCTCTGATTGACTTCGATCGGAAACTCGGTTCCGTCCTTGCGCAAGCCGTGGACGTCCGACTCCGCGCCAACCCGCTGCACTTCGTTCGTGCGGAGATGGCCCGCGCCCTGCCCGAACCGCATGTTCCGGCTGCGCTCGGGCACGAGAAGATCGAACGGTCGTCCGATGAGATCCGTGCCGGCGTATCCGAAGAGCGCTTCGCACTGGCCGTTCGCAAACACAATCGTCCCGTCCTCGCTCGTGATCACCATGGCGTCCGGCGCCGCCTCGAGCAGCGTCCGGAACTTCGCATTGGCTACCCGTTCCGCGCGAAGACGCTCCACGGCAGCCTGGGCTTCCTTGCCTGCCGTCACGTCGACGACGAACGAGATGACTTCGTGGCTCGTGCCCTCGAGCACCGCCGATCCGATGAGCACGGACACCCGCCGCCCGTCCTTCCGGATGTATTCCTTTTCCCGCAAGCCCTCGACGCCGAGCGTCCGCAGCTTCTGGACCGCGATCGCGTCGACGTTCCGAAACTCCGGCGGCGTCAAGCTGGCCCACGCGACGCGCCCCGAGAGAATCTCCTCGCGTGAATATCCGACGAGATGAAGAAGCGTGTCGTTGATCTCGAGGATCGACCCCTCGAGACTCGACACGACGATGCCGATCACCCCCGACGCCGCGAGTCTGGCGAAACGTCCCTCTGCTTCACGGCGGGCCTTCGTGGCCGTTTCGAGGGCCGCGCGTGCGGCGCGTTCGTTCGCGAAAGACCGCGCGTTTGCGATCGCGATCGCCGCGTGATCGGCGACGCTGCGGACGAGCTGAAAGTCGTCCTCCGTATAAGGCTCGGACTTCTCGCTTCGCATCAGGTTCGCGATCCCGACGATCTGCCCGCGGCAGGTGAGGGGCAGCGCGATGAGGCTCGCGACGCGGAGCCGCTCGAGCAGCGGCCGGTAAGGCGGGTCGGCCGCCGCCACGATCGCCTCCGGCTCCACGTGCGGAAGCAAGAGCCCCTGCCCGGACGCTACGACCCGCCCCGAAACGCCCTCTCCCACGCGCTGCGGGGCTGACGCCTGCACCGTCCTTACGAGCGACACCATCGCGGGATCGCGGTGATAGACGGCGCCTTTCGGTTCGATCCATTCGCCGTCCTCGGCGACCGCGCGGATCATGCACACATCCCCCACGATCTCGCCGAGTCGGGTCGCCACGACGTCGAGCAGGCGCGCGTAGTCGTACGTCGTGGCGGCGAAGTCGTGCGAGGCATCGGCCAGCACGCGCAAGCGATCGGCGATCTGCTGCCGCCGCGCCATCTCCCGCTGCGAATCCGCGAAGAGCCGCGAGTTCGTCACCGCGAGGGCCGCATGGCTCGCCAGGTTCTCGGCGAGCGCGAGATCGTCGTCGTCGAACGGCGGGCTCTCTTTGCGCCGGCGCGACAGCGCGAGCAGGCCAATCGCGCGCTCGCTCACGACCATCGGCACCGCGAGGAGACTGTGCATCCCCGTACGCTCGATCAGCGCGAAGTACCGCGCCGTCGTACGGGGCGGGCGCAGCATGTCCAGATCGACGCGCGCCATCAGCACCGGGGCTCGGGTCGTGTGAACGTGTTTTGCGATGGGATGGGTATCGAGTGAGATCGGCTCTTCGAGCGCCGTACGAACTTGCGCGAGCACCTCGGCGTCGGGATCGAAGACCGACGCGGCGTTCAACGTCGCACCGTCCTCGTCCAACAGGAGTACCACGCACGTGTCGCGCACTGCTTCGGCGACGAGCCGCGCGACCTTCTCGTAAAGGCGCTGCGGATCGGCGGCGGCGTCGGCAAACGCCCGGAGCGCCTTGGATAGAACCTGAAGCCGCCCGTCCGAGCGGCGGATCAAGTCCATCGAATCAGGCCGCTGTTCCGTCATTTCCCCCTAGCGGTGCATCGTAGACCACCATCGCTCGCGGCGTCACTGGCGATCGTCGCGCAAAACCGCGAAAGCCGTGACAAAACGCTCTCGTTCCGTTTCCCACGACGCGCCCGCGCGGCGCGGGCTAGGCGCCCGAGCGTGTCGGCGGCGATTCAATACACGCTGGGAACGTACATCTCGCGCGGAATCGGCCCCCGCAGGTAGTTCGGGTTGTGGACCCGCTCGGGCAGCTCGATCGCGGGGTGCTCGATCTCCTTGTAGGGGATCTGCGACAGCAGATGATGGATGCAGTTCAGGCGCGCCTTCTTCTTGTCGTCCGCCTCTACGATCCACCAGGGGGCCTCCTCGATGTGCGTATGCTCGAGCATCGCCTCCTTCGCCTTGGTGTATTGTTCCCAACGGCGGCGCGACTCGAGATCCATCGGGCTCAGCTTCCATTGCTTCAGCGGATCCCGAATTCGCATCAAGAATCGCAGGTGCTGCTCGTCGTCGGTAATCGAAAACCAGTATTTCACCAGCACGATCCCGGCGCCGACGAGCATGCGTTCGAAGAACGGCACCGTCCGGAAGAACTCCTCGTACTGCGCCTCCGTGGCGAAGCCCATGACATGCTCGACGCCCGCGCGGTTGTACCAGCTGCGATCGAAGAGCACGATCTCGCCGCCGGCCGGCAAATGGCTCACGTAACGCTGGAAATACCACTGCGTGCGTTCGCGATCGTTCGGCGCCGGGAGCGCGGCCACGCGGCACACGCGCGGGTTCAACCGCTGCGTGATGCGTTTGATGACGCCACCTTTGCCCGCCGCGTCTCTCCCCTCGAAGATGACGACGAGCTTGAGCTTCTGCGCGACCACCCAATCCTGGAGCTTCACGAGCTCGCCCTGCAGTCGAAAGAGCTCTTTGAAGTAGAGGATGCGTTCCGGCGTCTCCGCGGGCGTCTCGCCGGTGAAGGCGCTCAGCCCTTCGTCTTCGACCGCGAGCTCCAGCTCTTCGTCGAAGGAGTCCTCGGCCTCCTGGCGAACCCGATCGCGCACCGTGGTCTTGTCCATGGTCGTTTCTCTACTCCAGCCGTTCGATGACAGGGCGCGCAGGCTACTGCCCCGCTCCAGCGTGCGGAACGCGGATCCGCGCGCCGCGCGATCAAGGCAGAGCGCGCATTGCCGCCGCAAGTCGAAACCGACGACTGGACGCTTTTGTAATCCGAGCTTCGCCCGAGCGTTGCCCGAGCGTCGTCGTCGTGTTCGCGCCGAATCGGCCTCGACTTCGTCACGAATTTGTAACGGACTGCAACGCGCCTTCGCTGTAGGAGCAAGCTCCGAAGGACGCACCATGGCCACGACCGCAAACGCAGAGAAATTATTCGTATCCAAAGTAAGCGAAAAGCTCGACAAGAAGCCGAGCAAAATTGGCATCGTCGTGTTTCTTGGGCTCCTCGTACTCGGCCTCGGCTACGTGGGCATTCAGCTCCTCAGCGACCTCCACGGGTCGCCCGGCACGTCGATCATGCCGTACGTGCTGCTCGGCCTCGCGCTCCTCATCGCGCTCGCCTTCGAGTTCGTGAACGGATTCCACGACACGGCGAACGCGGTCGCGACGGTCATCTACACGCACTCGCTCGAGCCCAACATCGCCGTCATGTGGTCGGGCGCGTGGAACTTCTTCGGTGTGCTCGTGTCCTCCGGCGCCGTCGCCTTCGGCATCGTGTCATTGCTGCCGGTCGAGCTGATCCTCCAGGTAGGCAGCGGCGCCGGCTTTGCCATGGTGTTCGCGCTGCTCGCGGCGGCCATCGTGTGGAACCTCGGAACGTGGTGGTTCGGGCTCCCCTCCTCCAGCTCGCACACGCTCATCGGTTCGATCCTGGGCGTCGGCATCATGAACCAGATGATGGCCAGCCACGGATCGGCGACGAGCGGCGTCGACTGGGCGCAGGCCGGCAAGGTCGCCGAGTCGCTGCTCCTTTCGCCGCTCGTCGGCTTCGTCTTCGCCGCGCTGCTCCTCGTGCTCTGTCGGAAGCTCATTCCCGATCAGCGCCTCTATCAGGCCCCCGAAGGCAACGCCCCGCCGCCCTTCTGGATCCGTTGTTTGCTCCTCCTCACGTGCACGGGCGTCAGCTTTGCGCACGGATCGAACGACGGGCAGAAGGGCATGGGCCTCATCATGCTCATCCTCATCGGCACGGTGCCGACGGCGTATGCGTTGAACCATACGGTCCCGGCCTCGTACACGACGGACTTCGTCGCGTATTCCGAGCAAGCGGCGACCACGCTCGGTCATTATGCGGCGCAGCCCGACTTCCCCGGTGACTCGCGCGCGGAAGTGCAGGCGTTCGTCCGCGATCGGACGCTGACGGCGACGACGGTCCCGGCCCTCGAAAAATTGGTCGGCGAGATCGCGCACGACCTGGCGCGCTACAAGGACCTCAAGAACGTCCCCACGGACCAGACGCGCAACTTCCGCAACGACCTTTACCTCGTCAGCGAAGCAGTCCAGCGCGTCGAGAAAAGCGAAACGTTGAAGATCACGAAGGACGACATGGACGTCCTGAAGAACTACAAGAAGCACGTCGACCAGGCGACGCGCTTCATCCCGAGCTGGGTGAAGGTCGCCGTCGCGATTGCGCTCGGCCTCGGCACGATGGTCGGGTGGAAGCGCATCGTCGTCACGGTCGGCGAGAAGATCGGTAAGGACCACCTGACGTACGCGCAGGGTGCCTCGGCGGAGATCACCGCCATGGTCACCATCGGCGCAGCCGACGCGTTCGGTCTCCCGGTGAGCACGACGCACGTTCTCTCCTCGGGCGTCGCCGGCACGATGATGGCGAACCGGACCGGCTTGCAGTGGGAGACGGTGCGCAACCTCGCCATGGCGTGGATACTCACCTTGCCGGTGTCGATCCTCCTCTCGGGCACGTTCTTCTGGATTTTCAGCAAGATCGGGTAGCCCGGCTCTAAAGAGGCCCGCGAACTTGGCCGTCGCATACTGCATCCGCCGCAAGGGGGTCGGTCCCCGAGGCAGGTGCAGCGCGCGAACGGGGCACGCGGGTCATGTCCGAACGATCAGTCGACAGCCGTCTCGGCGTCCTTCGCGCGACGCAGCTGCTGGACTCCGCGCCAGAAGCCGCCTTCGATCGATTGACGCGACTGGCAGCCCGCCTTCTCGGCGCCCCGGTGGCGCTCGTCAGCCTGGTCGACGACCGCCGCCAGTTTTTCAAGAGCATGTTCGGCCTCGCGGAGCCCTGGGCGTCCCGGCGCGAGACGCCGCTGACGCACTCGTTCTGCCAGTACGCGACGCGCGACCGTACGCCGCTCGTGGTCGAAGACGCGCGACGGCATCCGGTCCTGCAGGACAACCGGGCGACGCACGAGCTCAATGTCGTCGCGTACGCAGGCATGCCCCTCGTGGTGCAGGACGAAGCCATCGGGGCGTTCTGCGTCATCGACGACAAGCCGCGCGCCTGGTCCGCCGACGAACTCCAGCTCCTTCGCGATCTAGCGGACTCGGTCGTCTCGGAGATCGAGCTCCGGTTCGCGTTGAAAAAGCTCGGCGACGAGCGCGGGCTCACGGAAGCGCTCTTCGAGAGCCTCGGCGACAGTGTCCTCGCCATCGATTCGTCGCGGACCTTCTTGCGCGCGAATGCGGCGGCGCGAGAGCTGTTTCCCTGTGCAGAATTGGGAAAGCCGCTTCCGCCAGACTGGACCACGACCCACCGCTCGACCCGGCCTGACGGCACCTCGCTGCCGCCGGAGGAGGGCGCGCTCGGGCGCGGTTTGCGCGGCGAGACGACCGATGGCCTCACGTTCGCGATGCAGCGCGCGGGAGGCCTCGAGCCCATCTGGGTCGAGGCGAGCGGCCGCCCGGTGTTCGACGCACGAGGGCGCGTCATCGCCGCCATCTCCGTCTACCGCGACGTAACCGAAAAGAAGCGCGCGGCGGACCTCTACAGCACGCTCGCGACCAACATTCCCCGCGCGACCGTCACGCTGTTCGATCGCTCGTTGAGGTGCCTTGCGGTCGAAGGCGCGAACGCGAAGGCCCACGGAACGTCGCCGAAAGAGCGAATCGGAAAGTCGCTCCGCGAACTCGCGGGGTTCGCCGACGGCGACAGATCGTTCGATCGCATCGAAGACGCGTACCGGCGGACCGTCGACGGCCAGTCGCTCTCGCTCGACTTTTCGGTCGGCGGGCGCACGCTCGCTCTCCAAACGGCGCCCGTGCGCGATGCAGCGGGCCGGCCGTCGGCGGGCATCGTCCTCGCGGTGGACGTGACGCTCCAGCGGCAGACCGAATCGGCCCTCCGGCGCAATGAGCAAATCTACCGCGCCATCGTGCAGAACCTACCCAACGGCGCCGTCTTCCTCATCGACCGCGACCTTCGTTACGTCGCTGCGGACGGACCCGCTGTGCCCGACATCCTGTATCGCCGGAACGTGGGGCGGCTCGTCGGCCGGAGCGTGCAAGAGCTCGTCCCGGCGAACAGCCTCGAGCCAATGCTGGCTCTTTTTCGGAGCACGTTCGCCGGCGAGAGCCATCACCTCGAGATCCAGCGCGAGGACCGATTCTACGATCTCAACGTGACCCCGATCTACGACGGGCCCGACCCGTCGCACGTGCTCGTGTTTCTCTACGACATCACGACCCGCAAAGCGGAGCTCGCGGAGCTCCGCCGCACGCGTGAAGCGCTCGAGATCAGCGCCCGCGAGCTGCGCGAAGCCTCGGTGACCGATGAGCTGACCGGCCTTTTGAACCGCCGCGGCTTCATGCTCCTCGCCGAACAGCAGATGCGCATCGCCGCGCGGAACGGCAAAACGCTCGTCCTCGTGTTCGTCGACTTGAACGGCATGAAGCGGATCAACGACGCCCTGGGCCACAAGATGGGCGACCGCGCGCTCGTCGACACCGCGTCGATCCTCCGGCGCGTCTTCCGCCGGTCCGACGTCATCGCCCGCCTCGGCGGCGACGAGTTCGTGGTCCTCGCGACCGACTGCGTGGACGCAGCCGACCCGTCGTACACGACCCGCCTGAGGGACGCCCTCGTGGAACGCAACGCGTCACCCGAGTCGCCCTTCCGGCTATCCCTCAGCGCGGGCACGTCCATTTTCGATCCGTCGCAGCCGACGTCGCTCGAGGCGCTCATCTCCGATGCGGACGCGCGCATGTACGAAGCGAAGCATTCGCGCCCGATGTCGACCTTCCCGCGCGTCAACCTCGCGTAGTCGAGCGCCTCGCTCGCCCGAAACGCCTCACGGGCACGGCATTCCGCACGCAACCGAACCGTCCGGGCACGTCATCGCCGCCCCGTCGCACGTCATGCCGCATTGATCGCCGAGGCCGGGGCCGGGACACGCGAGGGTGCACTTGGAGCCCGCGCCGCAGACCGCCGTGCAGGGCGGCGACATGCACGTGAAGGCGCAGGTGCTGTTCTGCCCGCAGGTGCAACTGCCGTCGGCGCAGACCCCGGTGCACGTGGTGTTGTCTCCGCAGCGCACATGACAGGGCCCCGAGAGGCAGTCGAACGTGCAGCGGCTGTCGTCGCCGCAGACGCAGTCCTGGTCGGCGCAGACGCCGTTGCAGGCGCTGTTGTTTCCGTCGCACTGCACCTGGCAGGGGCTCGATTTGCACGAGAAGTCGCACGCGGCTCCCGCAAAGCAGCGGCACTCCCCATCGGCGCATTCCGCGGAGCACGTCGAACCGCCCGCGCAAGCCACGTTGCACGGCGGCGACCCGCACGTGAGCAAACACTGGAACCCGTCGTTGCAGGTGCAGTTGTTGTTGGAACAGTCGAACTGGGCGGTTCCCCCGCTGCACGACGCCAGCAAAGCGAAGACGGCGGCGACGAGGAAAAGCCAGGGCGTCGGGGACTTCATGCCCCTCGCATGTACCACTTCCCCATCTCGGTCGCTCCGCGGGCGTTCGCTCGTTCCGTTCGAACGGCTCCCGCTCCGCGCGGGATCCCCGCGCTAAACGCCGACCAGACGCATCTGCCGCTTGCTCGTCGGCGTGAACGGGATCTCGTACTTGCCCGAGAAGCAAGCGTGGCAAAACGAGTCGGAGCCGCCGAGCGCCCCGAGCATCCCTTCGAGCGACAGGTACCCGAGCGAATCCGCCGTCGTGTAGCGCGCGATCTCGTCGGTCGAGTGGCTCGACGCAATGAGCTCGCGCCGTGTGGGTGTGTCGATACCGTAAAAGCACGGCCACTGCGTCGGCGGGCTCGAGATGCGGAGGTGGACCTCTTTGGCGCCCGCGTCGCGGATCATCTTGATGATCTTGCGCGATGTCGTGCCGCGCACGATCGAGTCGTCGATCACGACGACCCGCCGCCCGCGGAGCACCGGCTCCACCGGCGAGAGCTTCAGCCGCACGCCGAAGTGGCGGATGCTCTCCTGCGGTTCGATGAACGTCCGGCCCACGTAGTGCGATCGAATGAGCCCCATCTCGAAGCGCGAGCCGACCTCCGCCGCGTAGCCGATCGCGGCGGGAACGCCGGAGTCCGGCACGGGCACGACCACGTCGGCCTGCATGGGGTGCTCTCTCGCTAGCGTGCGCCCGAACGCCTCGCGCGTCTGGTAGACGCTCTTGCCGCCGAGCTGCGAGTCCGGTCGTGCGAAGTACACGTATTCGAACACGCATTGCCTGGGCGGCGCCTTCGGAAGCGGGCGCATCGAGCGGATGCCGCTCGAGTCGATGATGATCATCTCGCCCGGCTCGACGTCGCGCACGTACTCGGCTCCGATGAGCTCGAACGCGCACGGCTCGCTCGAGAGCACGTGCGCGTCTTTCTTGGACGGCAGAATCCCGAGGCAGAGCGGCCGGATTCCCATCGGGTCGCGCACGGCGATGACGGCATCTTCCGTCATGAAGAGGAGCGAATACGCCCCTTTGACGCGGCCGAGCGCGTCGGCGATGCGGTCTTCGATCGCGATCTCTTTGCTGATCGCGACGAGATGCACGAAGACCTCGGTGTCGGTGTCGCTCTGGAAGATAGACCCCCGTGCTTCGAGCTCGGACCGCACCTCGTCGGCGTTCGTCAAGTTGCCGTTGTGGCAGACCGCGAGCGATCCGCGCGCGTAGTCGACCGCGAAGGGCTGCGCGTTCTTGATGTGCGACGCTCCCGCCGTCGAATAGCGCACGTGGCCGATGGCCTGCCGCCCCGGGAGCCTGCCGAGCTGCTCCTGCGTGAACGCGTCGGTCACGAGCCCCATCGCGCGATGCGCGTAGAGCTGGCCCCCGTCGCTCGTGACGATGCCGGCCGACTCCTGCCCTCGGTGCTGCAGCGCGTGCAGACCGAGGTAAGTCATGTTGGCGGCCTCGGAGTGGCCGAAGACCCCGAAGACGCCGCACTCGTCGTGAAAGTGGTCGTCATCCTCGAGGCGAGGAGCGGAGGCGCGCGCGCGAGCGGGCGGGTCGAGGACGACGAGGCGGCGCTTTGGTTCCAGCATCGGGGACCCCGAACTTAATCTTGCCGGAGCGCATATGCCAGGGGGGCGGTCAGAACGACTCGCTCAACCTTTGCCACGGTACGTCGCCGTCACCGCAATCTCGTACCGAGCATGCTGGTGCTCCAGATTCTCTAGCGCGCCCTTGGGCAGCGCCGCCTCCATCGCTTCGCGCACTGCGGACGAGCACGCGACGACGACCTTGCGATCGTGCACGGTGCGCCCGGCTTTCGGCAGCAGGACGCGCCATTTCTTCCGCGAGAAGCTCACGTCGGCGACGTACTCGATGGTCGAGCCTTTTTCGACCGGCGCCGCACATTCCGCCGATTGCTCGACCGCGTGCGCGAGCGCCTGCTCGACGGCCGCGAGGTGGTCGCACTCGTCCGGGAGGGTGTGTTTCGGCCCGCGGTCGTGGCAGCCCACGGTGCGCGTCCCCGAAACCACCACGGCCGGATTCGTGGCCTCGGCGTCGACCGCGGCCAGGTGCACGGCGGCGTCCTCCGCGTCGAGCGGGCTTCCGGAAGACGCCTCGTCGGGTCCGCTTTCGCCGGCTGCGTGCGGCCTGCGCCAAACATACAGGCCGGTCGCGAGGAGCAAGAGCCCCAGGAGGAGGCCGAGCACGAGCTGCGTGCGGATGGGGCGATCCTCGCCGGCGAATGCCTCGGTGCGGCGGCGGGAGGGCTGCGGATCGGACGGAGGACGGGAAGGCTCGGGACGGTCGGACATGAGGTGCGGCAGGCGCTAGGCGCGCGTTGCGAGCGCCATACTCCAGCGAACGACGTCCGTCACGGGTCGATGAGCGATCGCACGGTGACGCCCGGCTCGTAATGCACGACCGTCGCCGCGAGCTCGAGCCCCTCCGGCAGCATCCCCTGCACCTGCCCGACCACCTGCTCGACGAGATTGCGGGCCTCTTGCGGCCCGGGCCCCACCATGGCGGCACAGAATCGCAGCGGGCCGGTCCGGCCCGCTGCGACGGCGATGAGCGACAGCAGCAGCATGTCCGTCAGCTCGACCACGCGCTGGGCAGCCCGGCGGAGCGCCAGCATCTCGAGAATCGTGGGCCGATCGCTCACGAGGCGGTTCGGGCCGCGCAGCTCGTAGCGCGCAACGGTGAGCGGCGACTCGACCCAATCCGCGAAGGAGATCTCTTCCTCGAGCGCCTTCAGCATCTGATCGCGCGTGAAAAGCCCGGTCAGCCCGTCCCGCTTGCCGAGGTAAGCCCGCGCCCGTCGATGATTCGCCCCGTCCTTCGGAAAGCTCACCAGCTTGAACCGAAGCTCGCCGAGCTGCACTTCGCCGCCGTGAATCAGGTTCACGTTCTTGCGCCGCTCGTAGGTGAAGTCGACGTACGTGCCATTCGTCGACCCCAGGTCTTCGACGATCCACGTCGCGTTTTGCCAGCGCAAGTGCGCGTGCTGCCCGCTGACCGTCGCCTCCGGGACGATGATGTCGTTGTCGCCGCGCCGCCCGAGGGTGACGAGCGGCTTGTCGAGGCCGACGAGCGCCCCGACGAACTCCGGTGCGTTCGTCGCGAAGGTCGCGAGGAGCGCCTGCGCGCCGGGCAGGAAAGACTGCGCCGAATTGCGCCCCGGTGGAGGACCTGGATCGAGGCGCTCCCGCGGCACCGAGATCGGATTCGTCGTGAGCGTGACCGGGTTGAAAAACCGCAGATGGCGCGCAGGCAAGCGCTGCTGCACGTCGTCCGAAAAGCATTTGAAGACCTGCTTGATCTCGTCGATGCTCAGGCCGGCCGGCACGTCGAACATGATCTGCTGGCGCATCGTCTTCGCGCGCGGCTTGTAGCCGGGCTCCGGCACGCGGCAGGTCCACATCTCGAGGAGCGTCAGCCCGAGCGCGTAGACGTCGTCCTCTGGGCTCGCGCCTCCCGACCGGATCCGCTCCGGGCTCATGTAGTTCGGCGTCCCGCCGTCGGGCGGCGTGCCCGGGCGGCGTGCGCTCGCGCGCGCGCGCTCTTTCGCGAACCCGAAGTCGAGGACGATTGCCTTGCCGTACGCACCGTCCTGGCTCGTCGTGACCATCACGTTGCCCGGCTTCAAGTCGCCGTGAACGAGCCCTTGCTGGTGAATCGCGGCGACACCCGACGCGACGTCGTGCGCGATGTGCCGGAACTCGTCGGCCGTGTACCCGCCCTGCGCCTTCTTTCGACGGATGTGCGTGTGCAGCGTCTGCCCCGTGATGTGCTCCATCACGAGGATCGGCCCGTAGGGGCTGGGCGACAGGTCGTGCACCCGGCACACGTTCGGGTGCCCGACGGAGCGCGCGAGCAGAAGCTCCTGCCGAAGCGCCTCGTCGTCCCCCGGCATGCGCGCTTCTTCGCGCACGATCTTCAACGCGACGGCTTGTTGCGCTGTGCGATCATACGCGAGAAAGACCTCGCCCATGCCGCCCTTGCCGAGGCTCTGTCGGATCTCGTAGCGGTCGTTTACGACCGTTCCTGGCGTCAGCGGCGGCAGGCTCATCTTGCCAAAAGTTCGGCTGCCCTGTGGAGAGGTAGACTCTCACACGGGCGTGCCGCCCGTCCACGCCCTGATGACGAAATATTCGAGTGGTTCTCGAGCACCGGTCTCGGCTCGGTCTCCTTGGTCTCGTGGTTCTCCGCGGTCTCGTCGGTGTCGGCGTCTCGTTCGCCACCCCCCTTGCGAGGAAAGGTGGGCGAGACCTCAACCGGCCGCGCGACGAGGGTAGCGGCTTAGTGCCCCCTATGACGTGAACGCATCCGGGCAGTTAGGTGAGTTGGGCGTAGAGACTCTCGAGGGCTTCGTCGAGCCGATCGATCTGCGTGCCCCCAGCCTGCGCCATGTCGGGCCGACCCCCTCCCGAACCTCCGACGATCTGGGCGATGCCCTTGACAAGGTCGCCCGCGTGGTACTTGCCCGTCAGGCTCTTCGAGACCGTGAGGACGAGCATTGCCTTGTCCTTGCCGGCCGCGCCCACGAGCACGATCGCGTCCCCGAGCTTGTCGCGGAGCTTCTCCGCCGTTTCGCGCAACGTCGCCGCGTCCCCGACCGGGAGCTTCACCGCAAGCACGTGCCCGCCCTCCACCTTGCGCGCAGAGCGGAGAATTTCGTCCAGGCCGCCGGTCTGCCCGGCGCCCCCCACCGCGACCTGCCGCTTCAGGTCCGCCACTTCGCGATCGAGTTGCTTCTCGCGCTCGAGGAGCTTCTCGATCTTGGCCTGCACCTCGGCCGGCGAGGCTTTCACGGCGCGCGCCGCCCCGCGCAGGGTGCTCTCGATGCCGCGCAGGTACGCGAGCGCGTTCAACCCCGTGACCGCTTCGATCCGGCGCACGCCTGCAGCCAGGCCCTGCTCGGTCACGATCTTGAAGAGGCCGATCTCGCCGAGCGATCGCGCATGCGTCCCCCCGCAAAGCTCCACCGAGTCGGGCGTCATCGTCAACATGCGCACGACGTCGCCGTACTTCTCTTCGAAGATGGCCGTCGCGCCACGCTTTCGCGCCTCCTCGATGGGGAGCACTTCGGTGAGCACCGGCGCGTCCGCGAGCACCTTCGCGTTCACCTTGTCTTCGATTCGCGTCAACTCCTCGGGCGTGAGCGCCTTGCCGTACGAGAAGTCGAACCGCAGCCGGTCCGCCGAGACGAGCGAGCCTTTCTGCGTGGCCTGCTCGCCGAGCACCGTGCGGAGCGCCCAGTGGAGCAGGTGCGTCGCCGAGTGGTTGCGCCGCGTTGCCGTTCGCCGCTCGTGGTCGACGACCAGATGGACGGCGTCGCCGAGGGCGACCGACCCTTGCGCGATCCGCCCCGCGTGAAGGACGAGGCCCGGCACGGGCTTCTGCGTGTCGTCCACCTGCATCCGCATCGGCTCGGCGCCGCGCCGCTCGATGAGGCCAGCGTCCCCCGCCTGCCCGCCGGACTCGCCGTAGAATGGCGTGACGTCCGTCACGAGGACGACGTCCTCCCCCTCGGAGGCGCGCTCGATGCGCTCCGCTCCGCGCACGATCGCGACGACGGTCCCTTCCGATGCTTCGCGCTCGTACCCTACGAATTTGACGCCTGCGGGCGACGTCTTCGTGAGGTCCTCGAGCACCTTCCGCCATACGCCTTCGACCGCTGCTTCGTCGTTGAGCTTCGACCCTTCGCTTCGCGCCCGCTGTTCTCCGAGCGCGAGATTGAAGGCCTCTTCGTCGACGGAGAAGCCGCGCTCCTGCGCGATGACCTGGGTCAGGTCGAGCGGAAATCCATACGTGTCGTAGAGTCGGAAGGCGGTCTCGCCGCGGATGACCGCGCCGCCGCTGGATCGGACGCCCGCGAGCTCCTCCTCGAGCATCTTGAGCCCGCGCTCGATCGTCTCGCGGAAGCGTATTTCTTCGGCCTGCGCGACGCTCGCGATGAGCTCCTTGCGGCGTTCGAGCTCGGGGTATTGGTCGCCCATCACGCGGACCACTTCAAGCGCTACTTCGTGCAGGAAGGGCTCGCGAATGCCGAGGCGGTGGCCGTGGCGGATCGCGCGGCGCATCACGCGACGCAGGATGTACTCGCGGCCCGCGCGGTCGGGGAAGACGCCCTCGGCGATCGTGAACGCTGCCATGCGCGCATGATCGGCGATGACTCGCATCGACACGTCGTCGTCCCCCTGCGAGGCGTTGTAGCGCTTGCCGGCGACCTCGCTCGCCTTGGCCACGAGGGCCCGGAGCAGATCCGTATCGTAGTTGCTCCGCATGCCGCCGAGGGCGCTCGTCATGCGCTCGAGGCCCGCGCCGGTGTCGACGCACGGCCTGGGCAGCGGCGTGAGGCTCGCGCCGCCGGACGGCTCGATCGAGCGCTCGTACTGCATGAAGACGAGATTCCAGATCTCGACCCAGCCCGCGCCGTCGGCGGTTGGCTCGTCGCCGAACGCACCGTAGGGCACGTCGTTTCCCGCGGCTCCAGCGGCGTCGCCGTTGTACCAGTGGATCTCGGTACAGGGGCCGCAGGGGCCGGTCTCCCCCATCTGCCAGAAGTTGTCCTTCATCCCGAGGCCGACGATCCGGTCGTCGCCGAAGCCCGTCACTTTGCGCCAGAGCGCGCGCGCCTCGTCGTCCGGCGCGAGGCCCTGCTCGCCGCCGAAGACGGTGATCATCATGCGCGAGGTGTCGAGCGCGTACACCTTCGTGAGGAGCTCCCACGCATACGCGATGGCCTCCTCCTTGAAATAATCGCCGAACGAGAAGTTGCCGAGCATCTCGAAGAACGTGTGGTGGCGCGCCGTCACGCCGACGTTCTCGAGGTCGTTGTGCTTGCCCGAGATGCGAATGCACTTCTGGCTCGAGGTCGCCCGGCGAATCGCGCGCGACTCCTTGCCCACGAACACGTCCTTGAACGGGACCATGCCCGCGTTCGCGAACATGAGGGTCGGATCGTTCTGCGGAACGAGCGGACCGCTCGCGATGACTTCGTGGCCTTTGGACTGGAAATAGTCGAGGAACGCGCGGCGTACCTCGGCGGACGAGCGGCTCATGGCGTTGGCATGGGCTCTTAGCACAAGGGCCCGCACGAGCCGCGACCCCGCGAATTTTCGACGCGCCGCTACCGGCTCAGCGCGCCGCGACGATGAGCCCCTGCTCCGCCCCGCGCAGCGCGCTCTGCACGGCGCCTTCGACCGCGTCGTCCTGCAACCTCTGGCGCGCTTCCGGCGTCATCGTCGCAGCGGTACCGAACGTCGTCGCGGCGCCGGACACGGTCCCCTTCAGCGTCTGATCGCGGCGGACGGTGAAGTCGACGCGCACGTGCACTTGCACGCTGCCGCCGACGTTCGACTCGACGATCTGCGCGAGGTTCCCGTCGAGCGTGATCACCGGAATGCGCCTCCGACCCGCCGCTTTGCGCGGGTGTGCGTCGTCGACCACCGTGGCCCCGGGCATCGCCAGTGACCGCGCGCGCGCCGCGTTCGACAGGACCTGGCAAAGGTCGTCGCCGCGGACTCCGGTGGCATTGTGCATCGCCCCGAGGGCGATCATGTACCGCACCTCGGACGGCGGCGTACGCGCAGCATCGCTCTGCGCTTCGGTCGATCCGTCGCGCGCGCGCACGGCGTCCATCGCCACGCGGATCTGCGCCTTCACGCTCGTCGACGTCTCGATCGCCGATCGCTGCCCGAGGGCCGGCAGCGCCGCGGGATCGCCCAGCGCACCGAGCGCTTCGGCCGATGCCGCGCGAACCGCGGGATGCGCGTCCGAAAGTCCGTGCTCGAGCGCGTCGACCGCGCCCTCGGGCTTCATCCGGCCGAGGACCAGCGCCGCGTTGACGCGCACGCGAAAATCGCCCGAGGAGGCGAGCTCGCGCATCGCGCTCGGTCCGTCGTCCGCTTGCGCCACGGCGCCTGCGCTCGTGACGAGCGCCAACGCAAGAAGCCAAGAGCCCGCCATGTAGCGTGCGTGTCGCGTTGCCCGTGTAGCACTTCGAAGGGCCATCCCTGCACTATCCTCTCGCGTCGCTTCGCCTCGCTGCTCGCCATCGCTGCGCGCAGACCCACTTGCGGACGCACGTCGTCTTCGCCGTCGCGAATCAGCACGATCCGTACCGATTCGCCCATCACTGGGCCAAAAGAGTTTGCACCTCCTTGCGCATCGCGATCTCGTCGCCATCCCGGAAACCGACATGGACGAACCGGATGATGCCTTTCTTGTCGATGACATACGTCGACGGCATCACGTCCGGCCGGTAGCGATGCGCGACCGCCTTGTTCTCGTCCCAGCCGATGGTGAACTTCGCCCCGTAGGCGCTCGCGAACGTGGCAATTTTGTCTTTGTCGTCGGCCTCGTCCTCGCTGATTCCAACGATGTGCAGACCGCGCGCCCCGTAGCTCGAATGCAGTTCTTGCAGCTTTGGAAAGGAGTGCTTGCACGGACCGCAATACGTGCCCCAAAAGTCGAGCACGACGACGTTGCCGCGCAGCTCCTTGAGCGACACGTCACCATGACCGCCGCTCAACGCTTGCACGTGGAAATCCGGCGCGGGATTGCCGACGAGGTTCGCGCTCTC